>CAJXKW010000168.1 GCA_913055855.1 uncultured Limimonas sp.
TTCCTGCTGAGAAGCTGCACCGACCACGTCTTCAACGCGCGCTCGCGCCCCTGCCTGATGTACCACATCAAGCGGTGCTCGGCGCCATGCGTGGGCTACATCTCCGAGGAGGCCTACGCCAAGCTGGTGCGCGAGGCGCAGGACTTCCTGTCGGGCAAGGACGCCTCGATCCAGGCGCGCCTGGCCGAGGAAATGCAGGCGGCGGCCGAGCGCGAGGATTACGAGACGGCGGCGATGTACCGTGACCGCATCCGCGCGCTGGCGCACATCCAGACGCACCAGGACATCAACGTCCCCCACGTCGAGGAGGCGGACGTGGTCGCGCTGCACCAGGAGGCGGGCCAGACCTGCCTCCAGGTGTTCTTCTTCCGCGCCGGGCGGAACTACGGCAACCGGGCGTACTTCCCGTCGCACGACAAGCACCTGGAACCCGGCGAGGTGCTGGCCTCGTTCCTGGCGCAGTTCTACGACAACAAGCCGGTGCCGCGCGAAGTACTGGTCAGCCATGCGCCCGACGACCGCGAGCTGCTCGGCCACGCGCTAAGCGAGCGTGCCGGGCGCAAGGTCCGGCTGCAGCTGCCCCAGCGCGGCGACAAGCGCAAGCTCATCGACCACGCCCTGACCAACGCGAAGGAGGCGCTGGCCCGGCATCTCTCGGAGAGCGACACCCAGCGCAAGCTGCTCGAAGGGCTCGCGGAACGCCTGGGCCTGGAGCAGGCGCCCGACCGCATCGAGGTCTACGACAACAGCCACATCCGCGGCAGCGACCCCTACGGCGCCATGATCGTCGCCGGGCCCGAGGGCTTCCGGAAGAACCAGTACCGTAAGTTCAAGATTCGCGAGACGCGCCGGCCGGACCAGACCGACGGCGCCGGGGCCAGTGGCGGCACAGCCGGCAGCGGTGGCGGCGCCGAGGCGGGCGACGACTACGCCATGATGCGCGAGGTGCTCACCCGCCGGTTCAAGCGCGCGATCAAGGAGGACCCGGACAACGACCGCGGCAACTGGCCGGATCTGGTGCTCGTCGACGGCGGGCGCGGGCAGCTCAACGTGGCGCTGGAGGTGTTCGCCGAGCTGGGCGTGGCCGAGGTGCCCGTGGCCGGCGTGGCCAAGGGGCCGGAGCGCGAGGCGGGGCGCGAGCGCATCTTCCTGCCCGGGCGCGAGGCCATGATGCTGGAAAAGAACGACCCCGTTCTGTACTTCATCCAGCGCCTGCGCGACGAGGCCCACCGCTTCGTCATCGGCAGCCACCGCACGGGCCGGACCAAGAGCCGAACGCACAGCGCCCTGGACGAGATCCCGGGCATCGGCGCCAAGCGCAAGCGCGCCCTGCTCCTGCACTTCGGCTCCGCCAAAGCGGTTTCCCGCGCCGCCCTCGCCGACCTGGAGGCCGTGGACGGCATCTCACAGACCGTCGCCCGCCGGATTTACGATCATTTTCAGGGGGCGGCGGGGCGGTAGGCGGTTCACACACGGCATCCAAGCGTGCCGGATGACCAGCTTTTGCCGGAACCCGCCGATCATGTCCGCGCCACTGGTTCAGGGCACCCAGCGCCGGCAACCGCAACTTCTCCCGGCCATCACGGCCACGCGTGCGAGTGCGATCCGGATGGGTCGCTGAACCGCACTTTGCCCTTTGAAAAGCAGAGCAAGGTTCAGGGATCATGTGAACCAACCAGATCGCCTCTCGCACTATGCCCCGAGGGGGGCAAGGAGCATGTCAACGTCGGCTTCGGCCAGGCCGCCGCCCTGGGCACCTTCGGTCTCGATGAACGCCGCCAGATCGCGTTTGCGCGCCTGAAGCTCGCGCATCCGGGCCTCGACCGTGCCTTCGGCGATCAGGTGGTAGACGAAGACCGGCTTGTCCTGGCCGATGCGGTGCGCCCGGTCGGTCGCCTGCGCGCTCACCGCCGGATTCCACCAGGGATCGTAGTGGATCACCGTGTCCGCAGCGGTCAGGTTCAGGCCCGTACCCCCGGCCTTGAGACTGACCAGGAACACGGGCACCTCGCCCGCCTGGAAGCGCCGGACTGGGGTCTCCCGGTCGGCCGTCGAACCGTCGAGGCGGCAGTACCCGATCCCGGCCGCCTGCACCTGGGATTCGATGAGATCGAGCATGCGCGTGAACTGCGAAAAAACCAACACCCGCCGCTGCTCCGCCAGGAGATCGTCGAGCAGCGCGCGCAGCCGTTCGAGCTTGGCGGACTTGCCGCCGCCCCGGCCAGCTTCCCCGTCGAGCAGGCGCGGATCGCAACACACCTGGCGGAGCTTGAGCAGTGCCTCCAGCACGGTGATCTGGCTGCGATTCAGCCCATGGGTGCGGATCGCTTCGCGCACCCGGGCATCCATGCTCGCGCGCACCGTCTCGTAGAGGTCGCGCTGTGCGCCATTCAGCGGAACGGTGTCTTCAATCTCCGTGCGCGCGGGCAGGTCGGCCGCCACGTCCGTCTTGCGCCGGCGCAGCAGGAAGGGCCGCACGCGCCGGCTGAGCTGCTCGCGCCGCTGGGTGTCGCTGCGGTTTTCGATGGGCGTGCGGAAGGTCTGGCGGAAGGCTTTGCGGTCCCCAAGTGCCGCGGGAACGGTCAGGTTCATCAGGGACCACAGGTCGTCCAGGCTGTTCTCCAGCGGCGTGCCGGTCAGGCAGATCACCTGGCGCGCGCGCAGCTCGCGCACGATGGCGGCGGCCTGAGCCTTTGGGTTCTTCAGCGCCTGTGCCTCATCGCAGATCACGATCGCGTAGTCGCGCCCGGCGAAGCGCGTCCGGTCCTGGCGCAGCAGGGCATAGCTGGTGATCACCAGGTCGGCCCCATCCGCCGCGGCATGACTGTCCGCGCGCGCCTTGCCGCGAACCGCGACCGTTTCAAGATCGGGGGCGAAGCGCTGCGCCTCGGCGAACCACGTCGGCACCACGCTGGTCGGCGCAACGATCAGGCAGGGCGCGTCGAGCCGCCCCGCCTCCTTTTCCGTGAGAATGTGCGCCAGCGCCTGGATGGTCTTACCCAGTCCCATGTCGTCGGCCAGGATGCCGCCGAAGCCGTGCCGCGCCAGCACCTGCAACCAGCGCAGCCCCTGGGCCTGATAACCGCGCAGCTCGCCCTGAAGGCGTGCCGGGCATTCCTGGGGGCCGGCCTGGGCCGTGTCGCCCAGCGCGCGCGCCAGTTCGCGCAGGCTTTCGCCGCCGTTGACGACAAGGTCCGCGCACGCACCGGCCTCCAGCATGGCGAGATCGCCCAGCCGGGCGGGGGGAATCCGGCGCCGGCCCGGCTCACCGCCGGAATCGAGGAGACCGTGGAGCGTGCGCGCGATTTCGGCCAGACGGGCGGCCTTGACGGCGACAAAGCGGCCGTCGCCAAGGGGGACGTAGGCATCTTCGTCAGGCTCCGGTGCGTTGTCCGGGTCCAAAAGCTCCGGCTGTTTCATGATCGTCTGAATGATGGGCAGGAGATCGACATCCTCGCCGTCGACCCAGACTCCCAGCGCGACACCGAACCAGTCGATACCGCTGGGGCTGTCAATGTCGAGATGACACGCGCCGTCGGGCCGAAGCACCTTGTATGGGAAGTCGTCCGCGACCTCGACGCGCCAGCCTTCGGCTTCCAGCGTCGGCACCATCGCGTCGAGAAATTCCAGCCAGAGCTGGATGTCCAGCCCCTGCGACTCCTCCGCCGCAAAAAACGCCTCGCCAACGCCCAGGCGCCGGGCCTCGGACCAATCCAACGGGAGGAGCTGCAGGCCACCCTCGAAGACCTTGAACGCGTTTGCCTCCTCGGCCTCCGTATCGCGGGGCACCTGCACCAGGGTGTCCGACTCCTGCCATTTCAAGGTCTCCTGCGACGCATCGATCGCCACGGTGTGCCCGGCATAATCGAACCAGAGCCCGGCCGCCGGCACCGGATCCGCATCCACCGGCGCCTTCGCCGCCGGGATTCCGAGGGTGGCGCTGAGCGGCGTCTGGCGGCTCTTCTTTGCCGTGAACAGCCGCAACACAGGGGTCGGCGTGATCTCGCGCGTGGTCGAATGCTCGGCCACGCTGGGCCAGACCGGAAGGCTCTCGCCTAACTCCCGTTCTGCCGCGCGCCGGAACGCCGCCGCATCATCAGGACCCAGGCCCGGAGCCTGGAGCAGCACCCCGGCGACTGGCGCCGGCACATCCGCATCAAGCCGGCCGAAGCTTGCCGTCTCGGGGTCGACATAGTGCGGCGGTGTCAGGGGGATGGGGATTTCCGTCCCGGACTCGCCAGCCAGGGTGAAATGCTGATGCCCGGCGTCGTCCATCCACCACTGCGCGCACGCCCGGCGCATACCGCCGTCGCGCAACGGCGAACCGTTCTGGTGGTCGCGCCAGTACGCGCGCCCCGTCGCCACGACGCCCTGCAAGAGCGCCCCGGTGGTCGCTTCCGGCGGGTCCAGCAGAACATAACCGGGCCCCTGTTCCCCGGCCGTCCCATATTCGATGCCGCCCGTTTGGCCGAGCGCGTTCAGGATGGTCACGTCGCTGCGCGTCACGAACTTGGGCGTGCGTTCACGCAGGGTCTGGTGGCTGTAGGGCGTTTCCGCGCCCTGCAGCGTTCCGTCCTTGCCCACGGCGACCGAGAAAGGGGCAATGTGGAGGCCCTCGCGATCGCCCACAGCGAGGCGGTTCAACACATAAACCAGACAACGCCGCGTCTGCGCCCCGCTCGCCTCCTGCGCGGCGGTTTTCTGCAAACGGTTCAGGGTGGCGCGCCACGGCTGGGAAAGTGTTTCCACCTGTTTACCGCGCCCAACTGGCGGCTGCGCGCCCACAGTCGAAGCCGGGCCCCGCGCCGTGCCCGCCGTCCGAACCGCATGTTCATTCGGGTCCAGATCGAGCTTCTGATTGACGACCGCCTCGTAGAGCAGCGCCGCACCGTGCTTGCACATCACACCTACCGGGCAGCTGCAAGTCGCAAGAATCGCCATCCGGCCGTTCTTGAACCTGTCGACGTCGACCTGCTGCGTGTAAGGTTGCTGTCGAGTCCCCTGCACGCTGCCCGTCAAGCGTACGCGCCCGGACTGGACATGAACCACATTCTCCAAGCGGACTCGGCCGCGCCGGGCGTAGGGCCGGCCCTTTTCCCACTCCCGGTCCGGATACGCGGCCTCGATCTCCTCTCTTCCCAGCATTCGGCCTATTTCCCTGTCGGTGCTAGGGATGGGGATTGTCCCGGCAACCGTGCGACAGGCCAAAGGACGTCGCCACCGCGCCTTGCACTCTGACGCCACACCATTTCTAGAAGCGTAAGTCTTTATAAGCAACTATATATTGTTACTTTACCCTTTGCCGGAATGGGAATCAAGCTTGTGCGCGCGGGCGCGGTCGCGCCCAATCACCCTTCGACAACGCCCGCGGTTCCGCGTATACAACACCATGTCGTGGGGAAATTTGCGAGCGCGGTCCGTCTCATGCTCACCTCGCTGCCCAACCTGCTCACCCTGGCGCGCGTGGTCATCATCCCGGTGATCGTGGGTCTGCTTTACGTCCCGGCCGCCTGGGCCTACTGGACGGCGCTGGGCGTCTACGCGGCCGCGGCCGTCACGGACTGGCTGGACGGCTATCTCGCGCGCCAGCGGCACGAGGTCTCGCCGCTCGGGCGCTTCCTCGATCCCGTGGCCGACAAGCTCCTCGTGACGGCCGTGATCGTGGCGCTGATCGCCAACGGCACGATCGGGCCGATCACCGCCCTGCCCGCCATGGTCATTCTGTGCCGGGAGATGCTGGTTTCGGGCCTGCGCGAGTACCTGGCCGAGATCCAGGTCGCCATGCCCGTCTCCAACCTGGCGAAGTGGAAGACGGCGGCCCAGATGCTTGCCCTGGCGCTGCTCATCGTCGGGCCGGCGGTGCCCTTCGGCCTGCCCGTGCTGCTGCCGGGCAAGGTGCTGCTCTGGATCGCGGGTGGCCTGACGGCCGTCACGGGCTACGATTACCTGGTGAAGGGCCTGAAGCACATGCGGGCCAACCACC
>CAJXKW010000169.1 GCA_913055855.1 uncultured Limimonas sp.
CTACCAAGGGCACCGCATCTCTTCCATCACCAACAGCGTATCCTTCGACACTTCGGTTGACCTCCAAGACGGGACCGACTTGGAAGGTAATAACCGCGTTCGGTTGCCCGGCCTCCGCGACACCAGCGTAGAAATCAGCGGCTTCTTCGACGGGCCGGAAGCCCAGTCCATCTACGACGACCTGAAAAACGGCAACGCGGATACTTCTGTGTTCAGCGCCGCCCCGCGTAAAACGAAGAACCCCGGCGATAGGGCCTTCGCGTTCGAGGGCCGCATGGGTGAATATCAGCCCGGCGCCAGCATCGGTGAGATTTACGGTTTCACCATCAACATCTCCGGCACCGAGCCTATGGTCGCTGGCGAGATTGGCGACAACGCCACCGTCACCTCGTCCGGCAACGGCCCCATCATTAACAGCGGTTCGGTGCCGGAGGGCCAACGCTTCTTCGCCGCCGTCCACATCATCTCCGCCAGCGCCGACAGCGGCGTAACGCCGTCGCTAACAGTGAACCTCCAAAGCGGCGACAGCACCTTTTCCGGCGGCGGAACAACCCAAGCCACATCCAAAACCTTCAACGACATTGGCAAAGAGATGCTAAAAGTTAGTGGCCCAATCACAGACAGCTATTGGCGAGCAAGTTACACTGTTTCTGGCTCTGGAGCCAGCTTTGACGTGTTTCTTGTGTTCGGCGTAACGCAGTAGGAGGCTAGATGGCGCGTTTTATTCTGACTGACGCTAAGGTAAGCATTGATGGTGTTGACCTTAGCGACCGTGTGCGGTCTGTTGCAGTAAGCACATCTTCGGATTTGCAGGAAGCCTCGACAATGGGAGAGGGCAACGTGGTCCGCCTTAACGGACTGACCGACTTCTCTTTCGAGGTGGGGTTCGCCCAAGACTTCGACAGTGGCAAGGTCGATGACACCTTATTCCCATTGGTCGGTGCGGACCCGTTTGAGGTCCGCGTTCAGCCTGTGAAGTCCCAAGCCATCTCTTCGACCAACCCCGAGTTCGTGGGCAGTTGCGTACTCGGCAACTACGAGCCGCTTAACGGCAACGTCGGCGAACTCTCCGAGACAACGGTTACGTTCACCGCCTCGCAGAGCACCTTCGTTACCCGCAACACTAGCTAAAAAGGAGAAATACGTTGGACGTTGGCAAATTACGTACCGACGAGCGCGCGGAGGAAGAGGGCGTCTGGCACGATCTTGGCGAGGGTGCCAAGGTCAAGACCGCCCGGATCAACAACCCGGAATACCAGAAGCTCTTTTCCTCCATCGACAAGGGCAAGCAGGAGATGGCCGAGCGCGGCCAGCTAACCGAAGAGTCGGCGAATGAACTCTTCGCCTACCTCACTGGCCGTGGCCTCATTCGGGATTGGGAAAACATCGAGCTTGACGGCGAAAAGCTCAGCCCGACCCCCGAAAACTTCGAGAAGGTCTGCAAGATCAAGGACTTCCGGTCCATTATTCGCAACCTGGCTTCTGATATGGAGAACTATCTCGTCTCCAACCAGGAACGCGACCAGGGAAACTCGCAGCGCACTTCTCGTGGCAGCTCCGAACAACAGACCTGACGAAAGAAGCCATAGAGAAGTGGGAAAGCACCCACGGCAGACCTCACAGCGAAAGGAGCAAGCTTCCCAAACTTGACCCGGTTCAACGAGACCTCTGGAACAAGTTTATGCTGCTCCACCGTTCGCGTTCGCAAGGTATGAACGGGCCGGAGCCAATTAAAGTCTCCGAAACCTTGGCTCTAGCCCGACATACCACATACGACACAAGGCATTTCGTGTCGGTCATCCACTACCTGGACGACGTTTTTATGAACTTCGTCCGGCAACAACAAGAATCGAATAAAAGCCCAGATCAGGGCGGCAGAAAGGGCGGTTAATGGCTGACGCCGAGATCATCATTGAAGCCCAGAGCAAAGAGGTCGATACAGCCCAAAAGAGGGTGACTACCCTCAACAAGCGGCTTTCCACCTTGGCTGCGTCGGCCAGTATGGCTAGCCGTAAAACGTCTGGCCTTAACCAACGCTTGGCTACGTTAGCCGACCGCTCTTCTGCCGCCCAATCCGGCCTTTCCAGGCTGAACCAGACGCAGAATAGGCTTGCCAAAAGCGCAAGCAACGCCTCGGAAAGCTTTTCAAAAGAGGCCGCTAAGCAAAAGCAGGTAGCCGCCAGTTCAAAAGCTGCGGCGGAGGCTACGGCGTCTAGCACTTCCAAGCGCAGGAAGGCTGCTGGTGCGGCGGAGAAGGAAGCCACCGTTATTGGCGGCCTAAACAAGCAACTCTCTCAGGAGGCTAGGGTAAACCGCAGCGTCGTACAGGCTTCCGTTCAAGCAGAGCGCAAGAGGCGGCGTACGGCAGTAGCCGCCAGTAAAGCCTCTAGCGAGATTAAAAAGCAGGCGGCTAACATCGTTGGCCTTAACGAAAAATTAGGTTTTGAGGCTAAAGTAAACAGAAGTGTCGTGCAGGCTGCTGTAAAAGCAGAGAGGGCACGTCGTAAAAGCGCGCAAGCGGCCTTGAAACAGGCTAAAGCTTCTGACGAAGCCTCCGACGAAGTTAAGCAACAAGCAGCTACGATAACTGACCTTAGTAAAAAGCTGGCCCAAGAAGCTAGGGTGAATCGGAACGTCGTGCAGGCGTCTGTTCAGGCAGAGCGCAAAAGGCGTCGTGCAGCCTCAGCCGCAAGCAAAGCCTCCGACGAAGTTAAAAACCAAGCGGCCACTATAACCGGCCTTAATAAGAGGCTGGCTTTCGAGGCCAAGGTGAATCGGAACGTCGTGCAATCCGCTATCCAGGCAGAGAGGGCGCGGCGGAAAAGCGCACGGGCGGCCCAACAGCAGGCGGAGGCGAACAGCCGTATTACTGGTACTGCTACCAGGGCCGGAACCGCTTTTGAACAGTTTACCAATCGCTTTGAATCTTTTGCCAGCTCTGTCCGTGTTATTGAAGGGCCGCTAGGAGGGACGGCTGCGCGGCTTCAAACGCCGCGAGTCCCAGATGCGGGCGAACGCGATGTAGCGGTCGGCAGGACACGTATTGCGAGTCCTTCAGGGCCATGACCCATGCCGCCTGGCTCGACGAAGCCGGATACCGATCGCTGTCATGTGCGTCCCCTGCGCATGCCACGATTCCGGTGGCTGCCCGCGCACCCGCGCAGCCGTCGAGCGGCCCGGTCTCGGACTCCGCGGCGGCGGCGCCGGGCGTGCGCGCCGGATCGTCCAACAGCGCCGAGATGGTGGTGTAAAGCGCGTCGCGGTCGTGTGCGAACGGCACGCTCATCGCGGCGAGCCGGGCCTGCTTCGCCGCCTCGCCGGGTTCGGCAAAGCTGTGCTCGGGCAGCCACATGCCCGCGCAGGGGACGCCCACCGCGAGGGCCTCCAGGATGGCGCTGGAATAGAACCCGACGACGAGATCGAGATGCTGCGCGCGCTCCGGGAATGGCGTTGTCGCATCTTCCAGGATGAAATTCCCGCTCAGATGTGCGGTCAGGGAGGCGGCGTCGGCCGGTTCGGAACGGGGGTGCTGGCGCACCCGGATGTCGACCGGGCGTTCGCCGGCCAGTGCATCGAGCGCGGCGCCGACTTCGGCGAGCCCGGCTTGCGCGGCCTGCGGGTCCACCTTGCCGTGTGCGCCGAACGGCTGGATGAGCACCATCACCACCGGCGCTTGTGCGGTTGCGCCAGGGTGCGCCGGCTCCCGGTTCCGTCGCGCGGCCGGCAAGACATCGTAGCGCGGGATCCCGGCGACCCGGATCCGCTCGGCGGGCACGCCCCGCGCCGTCCAGGCCTGGCGGTATTGTTCGGAAGCCGCGAGGACGAGGTCGTGGCCGGCCAGGCCATAATCGGGCATGTTGGGCATAAGGCCGAGGGCGCGCGCCGCTGGGGCAAGGCTGTTCTTCACGCGCAGGCTCGCGCTGTTGGCGGTGCCGTGTCCGATCACGCAGAACGGTCCTTCCTGGAGAAGGACGGTGGGAATCCCGAGCTGCTTCGCGGCCGCCACGAACGCGGTCTCGATGTAGAACCGGTCATGGCAGCAAAGAAGCACATCGGGCGCGATGTCCGCCAGGCAGCGGCGCGCGTGCCGTATCATCCGCCGGTGCGCGAAGCGGCCGCCGCTGAGTGCGAGGTTGAGCGTCATGCTGCTCAGCGGCGTCGCGTACCCGACATCGCGCGGCGTGACCCGCACAAGGCCGGTACCCGCCGGCGGTGTCATCCGTCCGGGCGCGCGCAGATGGAAGGACTGCAAGTCGATCAGGGTCGCCTCCGAGGCGACGTCGATCTCGGCCAGCCCGCGCATGACGTGTTCGAGCGTTTCGGCGACGCTCCCGCCCATGCCGAACGCCGCGAGGCGCAGCGGCCTCCGGCCCGGTTCCGGCGAACGCTCCCCGGCATGGGCAGACGCGGCGACGGGGTGCGTCACGCTTCCTCCGCGTACCGGGCGTCCAGGATCATGTCGGCGAGTTCGCGCACGCACCCAGCGCCCCCGGCACGCGCGCAGTGAACGGTGGCCATGTTGCGCGCTGGCGGCATCGCCGAGGCGGGGGCGGCGGCGACGCCGGCGCATGCCAGGAGGGGCACGTCGTGGGCATCATCCCCGATGTATGCGACCGCGTCCCAGTTCAGCCCGAGCTGGTCCTTCCATTCGCGCGCAACGGCGACCTTGTCCGTCGCACCCTGGCCGAAGAAATCGACGTCCAGCTTGGCCGCGCGGCGCGCATTCAGTGCGCGGTCCTCCCGGGTAACGAGCCCAACGCGGATACCCGCTTCGCGCAGGCGCGCGATCCCAAGGCCATCGTAAGTGTTGAATTTCTTCAGCTCGTCGCCCTGCTCGCCATAATACATCCCCGCGTCGGTGAGCACACCGTCGATGTCGCACAGCACCAGCCGGATCCCGCCGAGCGAACCCGCCGAAGCACGCCGCCGGCGCAGGAGCAGATGTTCGATCAACGGCCAGTCCGCCGGCTCGTCCAGCTCCAGGTAGGTATCTTCGGGCATCTCCTGGGCGAGCATTCGCCCGAACAGGCGTTTGCCCGTGCGCCGGAAGCCGGCGCTGTCCGCGATATAGAACGCGCCGTTCTCAACCAGCATGCCATCGAAGTCCTGGCGCCGCGGCCGCGAGGCCGGGTCGTAGTTGACCGGGCTCGCACTGCCGTCGCCGTTGGTCCGCCAAGTGAAGCGCTTCTGCCGGACCACCGAGACGACGCTGTCCGCGTCCTCGCGGTCCATGCGCGCGAGGCCCGCGTCGAGGTCGGCGGCGCGCAACAACGGCGACGTGGGCTGCGCCATGACGACGCGGCGGCAGGGTATCTGCGCCAGCACCTCCAGCACCACGGCTTCGCTGGCCGCGGTGTCCGTGGCGCTTTCGGCGCTGCGCCGGAACACGGCCAGCTTGCTCGACGGCACGTGCGCGCGCACGGTATCCGCGATTTCGGTGTCATCGGTCGCGAGCACAACGCGATCCACACCCGCGCAGGCCACGCCCGCCTCGACCACCCAGACGGCGAGGGGACGCCCGGCAATCGGCTTGACGTTCTTGCGCGGGATCGCCTTGCTGCCACCCCGCGCCGGCACGACCATCAGGGTGTCGACGCCGTCGTCGGTGGTGTCATCCACTTCAGCTTCTCCCGCTGTGGCTGCTCAATGTCGAGGATTTCCTGCGGCTTGTGCGACAGCGCCCGGGTAACCGCCGCGGCATCGCGGACCAGCCGGCGCATGCCGTCGGGCTCCAGCGAGGCCGCATGATCGGTGCCCTTCCAGGTCCGGTCCAGGGGGAAGTGCCGTTCGATCCACTGCGCCCCCAGGGTGACCG
>CAJXKW010000170.1 GCA_913055855.1 uncultured Limimonas sp.
GCGGATAGTCCTCGGCGAACGCGGCAATGTGCTGCCAGTGCAGGGTCACCCGGTGTTCGTCCAGCAGCCCCGCGTGCGCCAGCGCGTAGGTCCCCGTGGAAAGCGCACCCAGGCGCACCCCCTGCCGCGCGAGCCGGCGCAGCCACGCGGAGACGGCGCGGTTCTCGCGATCCGGATAGGTGGGCCGGCCGCTGGCGACGATGGCGGTGTGCAGGCGCGGCGCGTCGGCCATCGCGGTGTCACAGACGACCTCGACGCCGCTGGACGAGCGGACCGGGCCACCGTCCTCGGAGATCAGGTACCAGTCGTAGAGCCGGCGCCCGCCCGCGCGGTTGGCCGCGCGCAGCGGCTCCAGCGCGGACGCGAAGGCGAGCATGGAGAACTCGGGCACCAGCAGGAACCCGAAAACCTGCTCCGCCTCGCCCGCCGGGCGGGTCTCGGCCATGGCCCCGGCGTGCTCGTTCATGGCACGGCGCGCTCTCCGTTTGCCCGTGGCGACTTGTCCGTAAACGCCGATCCGTGTCGCCTGCGGGACACGATGGCCAGCGCCACTATGCTGGTCTGGCCCCCGCCTGAAAACCCCAAACCCCACGCCCGCAAGGACCTCCCGGCGGGCGTTGCCGTCCCGGAGGCCCGAGAGCACCATGGCCCGACGCCGTCGCGCCGCGCGCCGCGAAGCCGGCACGATCCAGCAGCTTCCCTGGCAGCGCGTCGAGACCCCGTATCCGCCCGTGGCGATCTTCGACGCCGAGCAGCTGGAGATGATCCACGACGCCTCGATGCGCATCCTGGAAGACTTCGGAATCGAGGTCATGAGCACGGACGCGTGCCGCCGCCTCGCGGCAGCGGGCGCCGATGTCGACCACGCCAGCGGGCTCGTGCGGTTCGACCGCAACCTGGTCCTGGAGCTTGTCGCGCGAGCACCCCGCGAGGTCACGCTCACCCCGCGCAACCCCGAACGCGCCATCACCCTGGGCGGCCGGCACATCAACTTCGGCCTCGTGGCCGGGCCACCCAACATCCACGACCGCATCAACGGCCGGCGCCAGGGCAACTACACCGATTACTGCAACCTGCTGAAGCTGGCGCAGGCGCTGAACATCATCCACCTCATCGGCAACCAGCCCACCGCACCCGTCGAGCTGCCGGCGAACACCCGCCACCTGGACTGTTATCGTGCCAACGTCACCCACACCGACCTGATCTACCACTGCTCGGCGATCGGGCGGGACCGGGCGCTGGACGGCATCGACGTTGCCGCGATCGCGCGCGGCAAGACGCGCGCGGATCTGGTGGACGACCCCTCGGCGCTGACCATCATCTCGGTGAACTCGCCGCGCCGGCTGGACGGCGCCATGGCGGACGGCCTGATCGCCATGAGCGAATGGGGCCAGTGTGTCTGCGTCACCCCGTTCACGCTCATGGGCGCGATGACGCCGGTGACCCTGCCCGCGGCGCTGGCGCAGCAGAACGCCGAGGCGCTCGCCGGGATCGCGCTCACGCAGGCGGTGCGCCCGGGCGCGCCGGCGATCTACGGCGCGTTCACCTCGAACGTCGACATGCGCAGCGGCGCCCCCGCCTTCGGCACGCCCGAGAACGCCCAGGCGCAGCTCGCGGCGGGCCAGCTCGCACGGCGCTACGGCCTGCCCTACCGCGCCTCCAACGCCAATGCGAGCAATGCCGTGGACGCCCAGGCGGCTTACGAATCCCAGAACGACATCTGGGCGGGCGTCATGGGGCACGCCAACCTGCTCTACCACGGCGCCGGCTGGCTCGAGGGCGGCCTGACCGCGTCCTTCGAGAAGGTGGTGCTGGACGCCGAGATGCTCCAGATGATGGCGGAACTGGTGAAACCGGTACCGGTCAATGCGGACACGCTGGCCCTGGACGCGATCCGCGACGTCGATCCGGGGGGACACTTCTTCGGCACCGCGCACACCATGGCGCGCTACCAGTCGGCGTTCTACGCCCCCATGCTGTCCGACTGGCGCAACTACGAAAGCTGGCAGGCGGCCGGTGCCGAGACCGCCGAGGTCCGCGCCACCCGGATCTGGCAGCAGCTCCTGGAAACCTACGAGCCGCCCGCGATGGACCCGGCGGTGGCGGAGGCGCTCGACGCCTTCGTCGCCCGGCGCAAGGAAGAGCTCGCCGACAGCGCGGATTGACCGGCCGCGATCGGCCGGCACGGGACCTTGGCGCGCGGGCGCGAATCGTCGAAGATGATGGACCGGGTGCCCGCAAGCGGAGGTTCAGGCAACCATGCCAATTGTCGCGAGTTTCATTGCCGGCTTTGTCAGCACCCTGCTCTTTCACCAGGGCCTGGTGGCGCTCCTGTCCGCCACGGGCGCGCCCATCACGGCCTACGACATGAGCGCGACCTGGCCGCTGGGCGTGCCGCAGGTCATCTCGCTCGCCTTCTGGGGCGGTGTCTGGGGCGTGATCCTGTGGTTCGTCATCGGGGTGCGCACGCGCCTGGCATACTGGGGCTACGCCGTGCTCATCGGGGCGGTCGCCCCGACGGTGGTGGCCATGGCCGTCGTCTTCCCGCTCAAAGGCATCGCCATCACCGCCACCAAGGTTGCCGCCGGCCTGATCCTCAACGGCGTCTGGGGACTGGGGGTGGCGCTGCTGATGAAGCTCTACTGGGTTACCTTCCACCGCTCGTCGGAGGAAACGGCGAAGCCGGGCGCGTAACCGGCCCCCGTCCGCCGGCGACGCGCGCGGCCGATCCGGCGGACGGGCGGCGACCTCAGCCGTCCGATTCCTCGCGCCGGGCCGCGCGGCCGCCGCGGCGGCGCCGGCCGCCCGCGCGCGCGGCCTCGCCCGCGGGCATCTCGCCGGCGTCTTCGCTTTCCGCCTGCTCCTTGGCGCCGTAGGAGATTTCGCCCAGGCGCGCGACGACGTCGTCCACCTCGGGCGGCGTGCCCGGCGTATGCGCTTCAAGGGCGTCGCGCATGGCGCGCACGTGATCCGGCGTGGTGCCGCAGCAGCCGCCGATGATGCGCGCACCGCTGTCGCGCGCGATGCGCGCATAGTCCGCCATGAGCTCCGGGGTGCCGCTGTACTCGATGCGGTCGCCCACCCACTCGGGGATGCCGCAGTTGCTCTTGGCGATGAGGATGTCCCCGGCCTGACGCGCCTTGTTCATGTTCTGCAGCGCGACGATCAGCTCGGACGCGCCCACGCCGCAGTTGCCGCCGTAGGCCACGGGCGGCGGCGCCATCTCATGGACGAGCTGGCCCAGCTGGCTGGGCATCACGCCCATCATGGTGCGCCCGTTGGTGTCGAAGGACAGCGTGCAGGTCACCGGCAGGCCCACGGTGCTCGCGCCGGCTACCGCGGCCTGCAGCTCGTCCACGGCGGACAGCGTCTCGATCCAGAGGACGTCCGCGCCCCCTTCGGCGAGCCCGGCGGCCTGTTCGGCGAACGCGGCCTTGCCGTCCTCGAAGCTGAGCGCGCCCAGGGGCTGGAACAGTTCGCCCGTGGGACCCATGGAGCCGGCCACCACGACCGGGCGGTCGGTGGCGTCGGCCTCGGCCCGGGCCAGCTCGGCGGCGCGCTTGTTGATCTCGTGGACCCGGTCTTCCGCGCCGTGAAGCTTGAGCCGGTGGCGCGTGCCGCCGAAGGTGTTGGTCAGAAAGATGTCCGAACCGGCGTCGATGAAACTGCGGTAGTGCTGGCGCACACGGTCCGGATGCGCCAGGTTCCACAGCTCCGGGGAGTCGCCGTGCTGCAGGCCCAGCGCAAAGAGGTTCGTCCCCGTCGCGCCGTCGGCCAGGAGCCAGTCGCGCTCGGCGAGAAGCCTCGACAGGATATCGGCCATCGGATCTTGCTCCCTATTTGCCCGATTCTGGCGTAGAGAGCGGCGCGCAGCGCGTCAAGCTGCGCACCGCGCGTGCGCGCCCGCCGCAGGGGTTGCCGGGTATCCAATCGGACGCATCGGCACCGCGTTTTTCCTGTGTTTTCGATTGCTTAATCTTTTACTGCTTGTTTGTGCCAAGGGGAACGCGCGCATCGCGCCGCGGCGACCGCACCGGCCGTGTTGGGCCGCGGGGACGGGGTTGCGGGGACGGGGTTGCGGGGACGGGGTTGCGGGGACGGGGGCGACGATGCCCGAGCTCGATCCGCTTTATACGGCCGAGAACCTCGACGCGCTGCGCCGGCACTACGACGCCTGGGCGGACCGCTATGACGCGGACACGCGCGAGCTGGGGCGCATGCTGCCGGCCGTTGTGGCGGGTTTCGCCGGCAAGCACGGCCCCCACGGCATGAACGGGCCGGTGCTCGACGTGGGCTGCGGGACCGGGGTGATGGGCACCGTGCTCACCGCCATCGGATACGGCCCCGTGGACGGACTCGACCTGTCGCCCGGGATGCTGGCCGTGGCCGAACGCAAGGCCGTGTACCGCCAGCTCGTGGAGGCGGCCCTGGGCCCCGACGCGCTGCCCATGCAGGCGCGCAGCTACGCCATGGTCCTCGCCGCCGGCGTGTTCACGCCCGGCCACGCCGGCCCGGAGGCGTTGGATGAGCTGATTCGCCTCACACGATCCGGGGGCGTGATCGTCTTCAGCGCGAGCCTGCCCGTGCTCGACGATGCCTTCCACGCGCGCATTCAGCGCTTGTGCGACGGTGACGCGTGGCGCCTCATCGCGGCCAGCGCGCCCTTCGCGGCCATGCTGGGCAGCGTCGAGGCGCCCGAGGCGCGGGTCTTCGCCTATCGCGTGGCGTAATCTGGCCGTCGCCGCCCGCGCCCTTTGTACCAAGGATGCACCACAGCCCCGGGCGCCCACCCGACCATCCCAAAAAAAAGCCCCTAAGTCCAACGACTTAGGGGCAAGTTGAACAGGGAGGCTTCACGTCTGGGAGACGTAGGACCCGAAGGCCCCTTCCGGGCACGAAAAAGCCCGGAATGCGCACCGGTAAGCGACCGGTTGGCTGCGACCGTTGCCGTGCAACGTCGTCTGACCCGCAAAGTAGTCATTCGAGGGCGTTAGAGAAGATCAAAAGCCTCACGGGTGATATGAAGGCGTCGCATAGCTTTTCCCCCCACCGCCGGCGTCCCGACGATACTTAACCGTGACCAAGGCAGGAAGCCGCAGAACCGGATCGGCCGGCAATCCGGTCACGGGGCCCGCCTTGCGACGCGCATGGCGCGCTAACCCGCGACGTACGCCCGGCGCGCCTCATGGCGCACCGTCGCACCGCGCGGCACCACAATCACCGACGGGCGCACGCCCTTGTCGCGGACGCATGCGAACACATCGTGGCGGTACGGGATCATCGGTCCCCCGGGCGGTGCGCTAAAACCGCGCCTGCGCCATCTGCCGGAAAAGGAAGTCGCGGAACACCTGGAGCCGCTTCGACTTGCGCATCTCCTCCGGATACACGAAGTACGCGTCGATCTGCGGCCCCTCCAGATCGGGGAGCACGCGCACCATGTCCTCGCGCCCCTGCACCACGAACTCGGGCAACGCGCCGATGCCGACGCCGGTGCGCACGGCGCGCATGATGGCGTAGACATTGTTGACGGTCATCGCCGGCCGGCGCGACTGCCCGCGTGGAAGCCCGACGGTGAGCAGCCAGTTGGTGTCGGGCAGCGGCCCCTTCATGTCCTCGCCGTAGACGATCAGGCGGTGGTTCTCCAGGTCGGCCACGTCCTTGGGCATGCCGTAG
>CAJXKW010000171.1 GCA_913055855.1 uncultured Limimonas sp.
TGGACGGTCCCCACCTCGGTCCTGGACGCGGTCGATGCGCCCGAGGCCATCCGGGACGCGATGGCCGGGATGCGCTACATCCTGCGCGACCTCGGCCCCGTGGACGATGCCGATCTCGCGCAGGATCGCGTCCTCCGCGCCGGGCTCGCCGCCCTCAAGCACGCGTTCGACCAGGGCGTGCCGCTGAAGGTCGTGGTATCCTTGCTCACGGACATGCCGGATCGAAGTCTGTTCGAGCGGCAGGTCCTGGAATACATCGTGCGCGTCTACGATCTTGACGAACAGGATCTGGCGCAGGCCCTGGACCAGGCGAAACCGGACCGCCGGGAGGAACTCATGGGAACCGTGGCCGAAGAATGGCTGAAGCAGGGCGAGGCGCGCGGCGAAGCCCGCGGCCAAGTGCGCGGCCGGGCCGAAGGCAAGGCGGAGGCCGTGCTGCGGATCCTCCAGGCGCGCTTCGGTGAGATCGAGAATCGGCTCGCCGCGCGGATTCGTGGGGCCGATGTGGCGGCGCTCGATCGCATGCTGGATCGTGCGCTGACGGCCGAGCAGCCCGGCGACGTCCTGGATGATCCGGATCCGCCGTGACCGCCGCACGGGCGCGGCCATGCGCCGACGCATCCACCCGGGAGTGGGCCGATCGGCTGGGATGTTGGGTCTCGCGGTCCGGCTCGTGCCGCCCTACACGCCGACAACGCCGGGCGCGGCCGTGTGCGCGAGCACGGTGGCGTAGAGTCCGAATGCCAGGGCGGGGCCGAAGGGGAACTGGTGCGCGCCGTGGTGGCGCTGCCAGGCGAGGCCCAGGAGCGTGCCCGCCGTCCCCGCCAGCACCAGGAACGCCGGCAGGGCCGCGGGCGGCAGCCACAGCCCGGCGACGGCCATGAGCTTGACGTCGCCCAGGCCCAGCGCCTCGACCCCGCGCCGCCGGGTGAACCACGCCCGCAGCCCGAGCGCGAGCGCCGCGAGCAGCGCCGCGCCCAGCACCGTCCCGGCCCACGTTCCGCCGGCGAGCGCGCGCCATCCAAGGCCGGCCGCGCCGGCGGCGAGCAGCGCCGAGTCGGGGAGGATGCGCCATTCCAGGTCCACCGCCGCGGCCGCAATCAGCGCGGTCGCCAGCACGGCGAGGCAGGCGGCCTGCGCGCCCACGCCGGTGACGGCCCAGCCGGCCAGGACGGCAAGGGCGGTGCTCGCCTCGATCGCCGGATAGCGCCAGCCGATCGCGCCCCCGCAGTGCCGGCAGCGCCCGCGCGCGGCGAGCCAGGACACGAGCGGCACCAGATCGCGCGCCCCCAGCCTTGCGCCACAACGCGGACAGCGCGAACGCGTCCGGCCCACGGGCAGCCCGCGCGGTAGCCGATGGACGAGCAGGCTCGCCAGGCTGCCCAGCGCCAGTCCGATGAAAACGACGGCGATGACTTCCGCCGCCAAGGGCAGGGCGGCCGGGGTCACTCGGGTGCCTTTTCCAGCGGCGTGGGGGCGCCCGGCCCGGCCCTTCCGTCCGGTTCATCCGGGTTCGAAGCGCCGGCCTCGGCGTCGGCCGCCTCGTCGTCGTCGGTGTCGTCGTTGGCCTGGAGATCGCCCAGGCTGTGCAGCACCTTGCCGCCGTCCTCGGTGTCTTCCAGCTTTTCCAGCAGGCGGCGCATCTGTTCCAGCCTCTCTGCCTGCGAATCCACGGCTTTGGAGGCGCTTTCCTGAGGCGTGCTTTGCTTGGCGTCCCGTCCCGTCGTCTCGGTGCGGGGCGCTGGCCGCGCTTGGCCTCCACCAGTGTGGCGCCGTTTGCCCACGTCGTAGTTCTGGCCGCAGGTTTGCGCACCGGGCGCCTGCCAGCACTGTCGCGTCACGTTCCAGACCCGATCGACGCCCTCCGCGCGTTGAGCAGGCGCCGTGAAGGGCGCCGTGACCACAATGAGAGCTGCGATCGCGCCGACAAGGAAACGCCGCGACGGTGCCTGGAAAGAGGTTTCACCGACACTGGAGGCAATCCTCAAAGCACGATCGCCAGCGCGCATGTTCCCTCCTGCGCGTACCCGCTGGCCGTGCCGTCGTCGCGGCATGTCTCGCCGCGACTGGAGCCGCCGAGGATCTGACCGCTCGTGGCATGGCCGTCGTCGACTTTTCGGTCCAGTTCCAGAGCATCTCGGGATTGCAGGATGGGCTTGTCGTTGGCTTGGCTGCTCAGGTCGTTCGCCGTACCGACCATCATGAGAAGTTCGTTAGGGCGATCCGTGTCCAGGAAGTTGTCCGTATCAATGCCGTGTTTGACGGTGAAGACGCCGCCGAAGGATGTCTCGAACGCCGTGTCCGCAGTGATCCCGTCCTCGTTCAGCGCGTTGGCGTCGGTGGGCAGAATGTCCGCGGTGCCCAGGTGAACCCAGAACTGGACCGCTTCGTCGCCTTGACCGCCGAGCCGGCAATCGCCGGGGTCGCCGTCGCTGCACCGTATATACCCATCGCCGTTACCGCCGGTCGGGGGACTGTCGAGCGCGGTTTGGTCGAGCAGGGCGATGTCGCGCATATCGCCGGGTAGCGCCAGGAACTTGTTGCGAAAAGTGTTGACGGCCGTTCGAATTTTGTTGGCATCGGTCTGGATGCTGTTCAGGCGAGCGCTGGTGACCAGCTCCATCCCGCGCAGAATGCCGCCGACGATGAAGCCGACAATCACGAGCACCACGGCCAGTTCGACCAGCGAAAAGCCGGCGCGAGGCGATATCCGTCCCATGCTTTCCTCCTGCCTCGCGTTCGCGAGAGCAAACCGCTGGCAAATCAGAGTTGGAGCGCCAGGGCACAGCTTCCACCGCCGATGTTGTAGTTCGTGTCTTCTTTAGCGGCGCCGGTGTCCATACAGCTACTCTCATCGTTGCCCGCGTTGAACCAATCGCCTCGCAGCGTGCCGGAAGAAGGGTCGCCGTCGTCCGTCTTACGATCCAGTTCCGCCGCCTGATCCGCGGGCAGGACCGGTCGATCGTTTGCCATGCGGTCAGTGTCGTGCCTGCCGAGCATCAGCCAGATTTCGCTATTCGAGACGGATTGGAAGTCAATGTCGGCACCGCTCCTGCCGAGCCCTTGACCCAGGCTGTAGAAGCCGCCCACGGAACCTTCAAAACCATTGCCAGCGGTGAGATCACTGCCGTTCAACGCCTCGGTGTCGATCTGACCAATCAGGCCGCTGGCGGCGAGATGAACCCACGCCTGGACGGCCTCGGCATCACTGTCCGTCCGGTCGCCGCCGATCCGGCCGTCGCCGTTGCCATCGCCAGAGAAATCAATATCCGAATCGATCACCTCGCTGGGATTGGAAAGATCTCCCGGCAAGGCAACGTATTTGTTCTGGAACGTGTTGATGGCCGTGCGGATCTTGTTCGCGTCAGTCTGGACCGCATTGAGTTGGGCGCTCTGGATAAGCTCCTGGCCCTTGAGCACGCCACCCACAATGAGCCCTATGATCACGAGCACCACGGCCAGTTCGACCAGCGAAAAGCCGGCGCGAGGCGACGTCCGTCCCATGGTTCTTTACCGTCCCACGCGTTCACGAAAGGAAAGGCCGTGCGGCCGCGGGTTTGAGCCGCGACCGCACGCTCATCACGGCAGCCTCAGAGTTGAAGGGCGAGAGCGCAGCTTCCGCCGCCGATGTTGTACGCAGGGTCATCGCCATCTGGTGAATCCATGCAGCCGTCGTCGCCACTCGCCGTGTCGCCGCGAAGGCTACCGGTGTCCGGCGCGCCGTCATCGGTCTTCCGGTCCAGTTCGGCTGCCTCGTCGGCCGGCACGATCGGGCCGTCATGCGAGTCATCGTTATCGTTGGCGAGGACCAGCCAGATCTCGCTATTCGAGACCTCCTGGAAGTTCAGGCTGTCGCCATCAAGCCCCTGGCCGAGGCTGTAGAAGCCGCCCACGGCGCCCGAAAAGCTGTTGGTGGCGTCCAGGGCATTACCATCCAGCTCGCTTGCGTTGATCTGTCCGAGAAGCCCGCTGGCGGCGAGGTGAACCCACGCCTGGACGGCCTCGCTGCCACTGGCCGTCCGGTCGCCGTCGATCCGGCCGTCGCCGTTGCCGCCGTCACTGTCTCCGTCTCCAAAAATCTCCGAATCGATCACGTCATCGGGATTGGAAAGATCTCCCGGCAAGGCAACGTATTTGTTCTGGAACGTGTTCATGGCCGTGCGGATCTTGTTCGCATCCGTCTGGACGGCGTTGAGTTGGGCGCTTTGGATAAGGTCCTGACCCTTAAGCACGCCGCCCACGATCAGGCCGATGATCACCAGCACCACCGCCAGCTCAACGAGTGAGAAGCCTTGGCGGTTCCGGTGGGTCGGCGTTTGCGTCGGACACGATTTCATTGTGCCGCTCCATTGTCTGGTTTCGTCACGCTTCGGCAATCCTGCCAATCGCGCTTATAAAAATATACCACGGATTTCCATCGAATGCCACCTTTGGGCGGGCCGAAAGCGAGCCCCGAGGTTGATCGCAATGCCACTCGCGTCGGTGGATCGGGCGCTTTGCTCCACGTTTTGTCGAGCGCGGCGACTGTGCGCCGCTTAGAGTTTCAAGGCGATCGCACAGGTGCCGGTCTCGACAGCGTAACGGTCAGCGTCGTTAATACATTCTTGCTGGTCAGCGCCCGGACCATCGGAATTCCCGATCACGTCACCTGTTACGGGATCACCGTCGTCGATTTTGCGGTCAAGTTCGGCCGCATTGTCCGCCGCAATCGCCGGATCGTCGTTATCCCCGTCTCCGATCGGATCGGTGCCGAGCATGAGCCAGATCCCGTGTTCGGCGACCAGACTCGCATCAAAATTGGTGCCATTTTCGGAACCGGTGAGACCCGTTTTCATGCTGTAAAAGCCGCCGATTCCGCTGGTCATGGCTTCGGCCGCGTCGAGATGGTTGCCGTCGATGGCCTCGGCGTCGATCTCGTTGAGAAGACCGCTGGCGCCCAGATGTGCCCACGCCTGCACCGCTTCCGTCCCGGCGTCGAGTCGATCGCCCTCGATCTGACCGTTGTCGTTGCCGCCGCCCTCACTGAAACTGCTCAAACCGGACGAACTGAGGTCAATCACGGCATCGGGGTTCTGGATGTCGCCGGGAAGTGCGAGAAACTTGTTACGGAATGTGTTAACGGCGGTGCGGATTTTGTTCGCATCGGTTTGGACGGCGTTGATCTGTGCGCTCGTGACCAGCTCCTGCCCTTTGAGTACGCCGCCCACGATCAACCCGATGATGACGAGAACGACCGCAAGCTCCACCAGCGAAAAGCCGCCGCGCTGGCGCCTTGTATGGCTCGAAACGGGTTTCATCGGCATCCCCTCGGTCGATCCGGACGCAAG
This sequence comes from uncultured Limimonas sp., assembly GCA_913055855.1. Lineage (GTDB taxonomy): Bacteria > Pseudomonadota > Alphaproteobacteria > Kiloniellales > Rhodovibrionaceae > CAJXKW01. The sequence continues at coordinate 5,328 of CAJXKW010000171.1, forward strand.
CATTACGCCTTTGGTTTGATTAAAATACCACGATTGCGACTGACCGCAAGATTTTTTGGCAAAGATATGGACGTGTGAAGCTACGGCTACTGCAGGCGCAGAGCGAGCGGGCGAAACACCGAAGATCGGCCCGCATTGCCCCGGGATCACGTATTCGCGCCGGGATCCCCCGGCATCTCTCGCGCCACCCGGCGCAACGCCTGCTCGAACAGGCCGCGCGCGTCTGCGGGCCCAACGCTGACGCGGATGCAGCGGTCCAGCGGCGGCGCCCCCGGCATGCGGATGAACACGTCCTGCTCGGCCAGGGCGTC
>CAJXKW010000172.1 GCA_913055855.1 uncultured Limimonas sp.
GCCTCGCGCGCGGCGCGCACGAGGTCCTGGCGCGCCACGCTGCCGTATTCGGGGCCGATGAAGATGGCGGCGCGGCGTTCGGGTCCATCGTCGCCCTCGCCGTAGCGGCCTTCCGCCGCCACCCACTCGCCGGGCCAGGGCGTGAGCGTGGAGAACACGATGCGGTCGTCCTTGGCGCCCTGCTGCACGCCGTGCTGGCGCAGGTGGTCCAGCACGACCTGGGCGAAGTCGGCGCGGCGCTCGGTGGTCGAGCCCCCTGGTGCGTGGCCCCCACTTCCTTTCTCCCCCAGAGGGGGAGAAGATGCGGCGGCATCGGCGGATGGGTCGCCCCCACTTCTTTTCTCCCCCAGAGGGGGAGAAGGGTTTTCGCCGGCATCGGCGGGTTGGGTTCTCTCCCCCTTTGGGGGAGAGACAGCGTGGGGGCTTTCAGAAGCAGCGGCGGCGCCCTCCCCCATCGCGGCGTCCAGGGCGCCGCCCCACAGCTCCGCCTGTTCGGTGGGCACCACGCGGTGGGGCGAGAGGCTTTCCACGGTGAACGGCCCGGCCACGCGCACGCGGCCCGGGTCCTCGTAGGGCTGGTCGTAGAGGACTTCCTGCTCGGCGTTGCGGGCGATGGCGGCGTCGATTTCCTGCTGGCGCGCGATGCGGCCCTGCCACCACTCGGCGAGCAGCTCGGCGGCGTCTTGCGGCCAGTCCGCGGGCGCCTCGCGCGGGAGGTCCCATTCTTCGAGCGGGGGCGGGGTGTCGGCCGTTTCACGGCTCTCGGCCGGGGCATCCCCCGCACCCGTCATTGCCCGCCCATCACCACTCGTCATTGCCCGGCCATCGCCACCCGGCTCGACCGGGTGGTTGGACCGGGCAATCCCGGCGTCGGACGCGCCGTCCTCGTCGGCGCTCTGGCCGCCTTGCGGAACCGGGCGAGATCCCCGGCTTGAAGCCGGGGATGACGCGTGGGACGTAGCGCCGAAGTCTTCGTTATCCCCGGCGCCGACTCTCCGATCCGTCATTGCCCGGCTCGACCGGGCAATCCCGGCGTCGGACGCGCCGTCTTCGTCGGCGCTGGGGGCGCCCTGCGGAACCGGGCGAGATCCCCGGCTTGAAGCCGGGGATGACGCGTGGGGGGCGGTTTCGGTGGTGGCGCCATCGCCGTCCACCGCGTCCGACACGTCCGGCACCCGGCGGCCCAGGGCGGCGTTGATGCGCGCGCGCAGCGGCTCCAGCGTCGCCTGCCACTTGGCCCAGATGACGTCGATTTCCTGGTTGTTGGCGATGGCCTTGAGCGTGATGTGGGGCACGCGCTTGTAGACGAAGCCGTGGCGGATGTCGCCGTGCGTGGGCTGGTCCGAGGGCGGGCGCGCGGCGAGTTCGGCCTCCTTGCGCTGGCCCTCGGGGCTGTCGGCCAGGAGGTAGTAGGGGTAGCGCGCCCCCATCAGCCGCGCGCGGGCGAGCGCCAGGGCCACGCGCGAGGTGTCGATCGTGATCCAGCGCCGGCCCCACTGCTCGGCAAGGGTCGCGGCCGTGCCCGAGCCGCAGGTGGGATCGAGCACCAGATCGCCCGGATCGGTGCTCATCAGGATGCAGCGTTGAACCACCTTCGTGTTTGTCTGGACAACATAGAGTTTCGGATCGGTAAATGCCCCGGTCTGTGTGTCAGTCCATACATTGTTAAAAGTGGAAAGAGGAAAATCGCTTAAAAAGCGTACGTACTGAATACTTTTTTCAGTAGGATTGGAAAGCCGATCCGCTTTCTTCAAACGCTCCATACCTTCAAAATTCGTTTTCCAGTAACCCTTTCCAGGATTGAAATTCATACCATGAAAATTGATTTTAAATGAAAGGCTCTCACCGCCACTCTGAGAGGTAAGATTGTCGCGTCGAAAAATGTGGGCGCCCTCGGGCAAAATGCTCGGCTCGCCCCTCTCCGACGCATTTAACGACCTGCGCGTACAATCAGAAAATTGAACCAACCGATAGCGACCACCTGTGTCATCTTCAATACCCTTCTCTTTAAACAGTTGTCTGTACTTAAGGTTTTCGTAACTCTTGGCGTACCATAGAATGTAATCGCACGATTTATCTAAAACCGCTTGAGCCAATCCAGTGGTAGTGCGAAAAGAAATCATTGAGACATAATTATCTTCCCCAAACACCTCATCCATCAGCGCGCGCACGCGGTGCACGTTCTCGTCGCCGATCTGGACGAAGATGCTGCCGCTGTCGGCGAGCAGGTCGCGGGCGACGGTCAGGCGGTCGCGCAGGTAGGTGAGGTAGGAGTGGATGCCGTCCTTCCAGGTGTCGCGGAAGGCCTTGATCTGCTCCGGCTCGCGCGAAATCTGGTCCGCCTTGCCGTCCTTCACGTCGCGCGAGCGCGTGGACACCTGCCAGTTGGAGTTGAACTTGATGCCGTACGGCGGGTCCAGGTAGATGCACTGGACGTGGCCGCGCAGCTCCTCCTTTTCCGCCAGCGAGGCCATGACCTGGAGGCTGTCGCCCAGGATCATGCGGTTGGTCCAGTTCTGGCGGTGGGCGTAGAACTCCGTCCTGGCCTCGGGGTCGTGGTCCAGGCCGTTGAAGTCGGCGAAGAGGTCGGGCGCGTCCGCCTCCGCCTCGCGCTTTTCGCGCGTGCGGCGCTTGAGGTCGTCGATGATGACCTTGGGGTGGATCTTTTCCTGGATGTAGATGGGCGGCGCCGTCGTCACCAGGTCGGACCAGTCCTGCCGGTCCTTGCCGCGCCAGACGAGCTGCGGGTCCAGGTCGCGGTCGCGCGGGCGCTCCTCGCCTTGCGCCAGCGGGGTGTCGCGCGGATACGCGACCTCCTCCGGCTCCGCCGCCGGCATGCCCTCCGCCAGCGACTGCATCTCCGCCGTGGGAATGTTGGGCCGCGACGCCGCCTCGTGCGTCAGCGAGTCCACCTGCTTGCGCTTGCCCTGCTTGCCCGTGCCGCCCGTGCGCTTGGCCATGCGTGTATCCCGCGATTCCGGTGCTCTGATTGCGCGTGCAAACGCCTAGCAGACGCGGGTGGGTTTGGGGAGTGGGGATGTGGCCCCCACCCGGTGCGCTTGGCCTGGAGGTAAAGGTCGATGGCCAAGAGGCCATCGTGTGAGGGGCACGCGCGGCGCACCAGACGCGCACATTCGCCCATCGATCCACACGCATTGACTGCTTTTCCGCTGACACCCAAGGCTGACGGCACTGGCGTGCGGTGATCCGCGATTCCCGTGTGTGAGCCGCGCCCGCAGCCTTCGGAACCGGGGACGGAGCATGTGGCGATGAGCGTTCAGCAGGCGATTTCCGCCAGCACTCGCAGCTGGTCGAAGTTCGTGGCCTACGGGGTCATCGCGTTGGCGGTGACGTTCTGGGGCCTGTTAAGCCTCTCGTTCCTGACCATGACGATCGGGGCTTACCTGAACCACATCGTGGCCGGGATCGTCGCCACGGGGCTGTGGGTGTGGGTTTCTTATCCGATCTTCATCATCGGCCAATGGCTCTTCAACTGGAAGAGCATGCTGGAGCGTGAACGCAACGTCGTCTGGATCAGCGACCTGGAAACCGACATCACCGGCAACGACGACGAGCTCGTCCACAAGATGAAGCGCATCGCCAAGAAAGTGGGCCTGCCCCGGGCGCCCACCCTGGGCATCAATAACGACACCAACGCCTTCGCCTTCTCCTATCGCAGGGACAACGGTGTCGTGGTCGTCGGCAAGCCGCTCGTAAATCAGCTGAGCGACGACGAGTTGGCGGCCGTGATGGCGCACGAAGTGGGCCACATCGCTTCCCAGGACGCCCTGATCTCCTCCGCCGTCCTCGTGGCGCGGCTTTCCATCGAGAGCATCATCCGCCCGATTTCCGCCGTCTTCGGGGTGTTGGGCGTCACGTTCGCCGGCGTGGGCGCGGTGTCGCGCGACGAGACAGGCTTGGCGATGACCTTGGTGGGCCTCGCCCTCATGCTGGCCCTCATCCCCTTGTGGGTTTTCTACTTCCTGCTGGAGTACGGCTCGCAGCTGTTCGAACGCTTCCACTCGCGTCGCCGCGAGTTCCAAGCCGACCGTGTGGGCGCTCTCGTCACCAACGCCGACGCCATGATCGGGGCCCTGAAACGGCTTCACGGCCTGGAGGACGGGCCGGATTCCGGCGGCAAGGCGGCGCTCGCCCAGTTCAACATCGTGACACGCGGGGCGGCGGGCGACGGCGTGTTCGGCCTGTTCGCCACGCATCCCACGCTGTCCCGCCGCATCCAGGCCATCGAGCAACTCCGGTCGCAGGTCCGGAAAAACGGGTAACCGCGCAAACGTACGGCCAAGGCGCCGCAACGCACGTTTGAAAGTCTCCGGTGGGCGGCGTCACGCGCCGTCCGCCGGCCCGCATGTTTTGCAGACACCCGTGTCCGGCTCCTGAAGCCGCTGAGCGCGATCCCAGCCGTCCCTGGCCGTTCGAAATGGGCCGAGCCATTCACCGTTCCGGTCCGACGCGCTGCCCTCCGTGCCGCGCCCGCCGTTGCAGTGCGAGCAAGTCTCACGGTGCAGGCGGACACGTCGATTGGTCCAGTTGTGATAGATCCAAAAGCCGCCTTGGCCTGTCGGCTCGGGCGCTGGCGTGGCGGCATCGCCCTGCCCGGCACGTTCGCTGTCCTCGTTGGGGATCGCCGTCAGGACGAGGTTCAGCATGCGCAGGGTTTCGTCGTGGAAATTGGTCCGCGTGCCCTGAACGCGATCGGCCAGCCCGCGCACCAGATCCGGAAAGTGCCACAGCGCGATACCGGCCTCGCGGGCCTGGTCTTCAGCCGACGCGTCCCAGCCCCACGTGACGATCGCCCGCCCGCAGACGTCGGGGTTTAAGCCATGCTCGCGCAACCGGTCGCGGACGGGGGCGGCCGCGAACTTCTTCTGCGCAAAAAAGCCCACCGTCCGGCGCTGCTCGGCCTGGTGGGTGCGCTCGCGCGCCAAGGTCGGGTCGTAGGGTTTTCCCGTGAGCTTGTGGAAGGAGGGCGCAAGGACGACGCTGACCTCGATATGGCGAGCTACCCCGGTTCCAGGGTCAACGGCGAGAAGATCGATTTCCTGCTGGCTGTCGCAAGGGATGTTGGGGATCGTCGCCCAGCCCTGCACGGCCCGAACGTAGGCTTCAACAACGCGTTCACTGGCGTCCATCGCCCATCTCGCATGCTTGGCGGTTCGGTATTCTCATCCTCGCATGCGTAGAAGGCGGCCCAACAGCACGTCGAACGGTGCATCCGAGCGAGCTGGCTCGCCTTTTCGGCGGAAGGTGCCACGAGACGAGCATGGTGCGTGTGAAGGCGTTTTTCAGGCGAAGCCGGCCATCTCCCGCACCAGCCGATCGAAGGCCTCCTCCATCTCGAACACTTCGGTGAACTCGGCGAAGGCCCAGCGGCCGTGGGTGCCGAGGTTGTTCACGCCGGGCACCCACTGGTTGCGCATGGTTTCGGCCTTGAGCTGGGCGTCGCCGCGGCGGA
>CAJXKW010000173.1 GCA_913055855.1 uncultured Limimonas sp.
CACCTTCCGCCAGGAGCTGGACCGCCTGGGCATCCCGCTGCTCGGCCCGGACGTGAACCGCTCGGGCGCGGACTTCGGTGTGGAGCTGCGCGCGGACGGGACGCAGTGCGTGCGCTACGCTCTGGCCGCGATCCGCAACGTGGGCCACGCGGCGATGACCGAACTCGAACGGGAGCGGACCGATAACGGGCCGTTCAAGAGTGTCGCCGACTTCGCCGGTCGCCTGGACGCGCGCTACGTCAACAAGCGCCAGATCGAGGTGCTCGCCTGCGCCGGCGCCTTCGACGGCCTGACCGGCAACCGGCACCAGGTCTACAAGGCCGCCGACCGGATCGTCCGGCACGCCCAGACGGCCGCGGAAGAGCGCGCGAGCAACCAGGTCAGCCTGTTCGGCGGCGCGGGCGGCGGCGAGAGCGCGGCGCTGACGCTGCCCAACGTGGACGACTGGCCGGCGATGGACCGGCTCCGCTACGAGTTCGACGCCATCGGCTTCTACCTCTCCGCGCACCCCATGGACGCCTACGGCGCCAGCCTGCAGCGCCTGGGCGTGGTGGCCATGGGCGACATCCCCAAGCTGCACCGCATCGAGCCGGGCCGGAAGAAGGTCGCCGGCATCGTGGTGACCAAGCAGGAGCGCCGCGCCAAGCAGTCGGGCAATCCCTTCGCCTTCGTCCAGCTCTCGGACAAGACGGGCGTGTACGAAATCGTGGTGTTCTCCGAGGTGCTCAGCCAGAGCCGCGAGCTGCTGGTCGCCGGCCAGCCGGTGCTGGTCGCCGTGGACCCGCAGGCGAACGAGAACGAGACCCGTATGACGGCCGCCGAGATCACCGACCTGGACCAGGCGGTGGCGAACACGGCTGCCGGTTTGCGCATCCACCTGCGCGACGAGAGCCCGCTGCCCCAGCTCAAGACCATCCTCCAGCGCGAGAGCCGCGGGCGCGGCACCGTCTCCGTCGTCCTCGACCTGGACGGGGACGAGGAGGTGGAGATGGCGCTGCCCGGCCGGTATCGCCTGTCCACCGGCGCCCGGCGCGCCCTCAAGGCCCTTCCCGGGGTGAGCGTGCAGGACGTGTGAGCCGCCACCGGCACGCCCGGCGACAGATTCCGCCTCCGGGGCGGTAGCCGGCTCGGCGATCGGGCGTGGGAGGGCGGCGACGAGTTGTCCCCCTTTTGCATGCTCGCGCCCCGCCGTCGTCTGTGTCCCCCTTCCTCGTGCGGGCACGCCCGACACGGATGCGGGGACGTCATGGGTATGGTCTCGATCCCGTCGATCGCCATGGCGGTCGCGCTGAGCGCGGTGCTGTCGGCGGCGCCAGTGGCGGCCCAGACGGCCGGGCAGGGTGGGGGCAAGGACGCGCCGCCGGCACCGGATCTGGGCGGGTTCGGCGCCGGCGGCGCGTTCGTGGCCGGGGGCAACGCCCAGAGCGCGGCGCATCTGGGAGCGCTCGTCGCGGCCATGGCGCTCGCCATGTCGCAGGCCGAGGCGCAGAAGGGCACCGGGGAGGCGGCCGGCGTCACGGGCCCGGTCACGCGCGCCGAACTGGTGGGCACCGTAACCGGCACCCGGACCGATCGCTGCGCCATGACCACCGGCCGCGCGATGATCGGCAGCCACGTCCTGTTCGACAGCGCCGGCCACGGCCGGGTCAACCTGCACCTCGGCCCGGCATCGGCCGTAGACGAGCTGGTCGAAGCCCTGCAGCCGGGGACGGAGCTAACGGCGCGCGCCTTCCGCACGGAGAACCTGCCCCCCGGCGCCTACGTGGCGCAGACCGTGACCGTCGGCGGTACAACCTACACCCTGCGCGACGCCGACCTGCGCCCGGCGTGGCGCGTCCGGGGGGACGGCGGCGGCCGCGGGCGCGAGCGCCCTACCCCGATGCCGCGCGGCGCGGGCTGCCCCTGGTAGCGCGCGTGGTGTCGTAGGGTGCGTAGCCGGGCTCGGTGTGCGCGATGGGGGGCAGCGGCCGATAGCCGGCATAGGTGAACGCCCGCCGGGCGTCGAGGTCGGCGGCCTCGGGCGGGGCGGCATCCCCGCCACGCATGCGTTCACATCCGTCAACCTCCGCCAACGCGAACCCGCGCAGCGTGGCGGCCGCGGCGCCGTTGATCGGGCGCGGCGATGCGGCGTAGGGCGGCTTCGCTTGGCGCCAGCCAAGCAAGCCGCCACCCGCATGGCACGAAACCCGGGCGGCGGCTCGCCGCTGGCGCGGCAGAGCCGCCCTACGACACGCGGGCAGGGGGTAGGTTGGGCTGAGCGCTAGCGAAGCCCAACATTTGGCGTTCCAAGGGGGTTTGCGCGGGAATGTGTTGGGCCTCGGCCGACGGCCTCGGCCCAACCTACGCGGCTCGCGACGGCGGAGGGCGCGGTCCGCCTTGCGGCGGACCTGCCCTACGCCGGTCGGCGTGCGTGGCGCGGCGCTTCACGCGCGTTCGTATTTGCCGATCAGCCGGTTCATGCCGATGATGTTCGGCTCGGCCTTTTCCAGGAATTGCCAGAGGGTCAGGCCCTCGGGGAACTGCCCGTCGGTGTTCAGCGCCAGCACCCAGATATAATAGACGTGTACGCCGTGGCCGTTCGGCGGCATGGGGCCGCCGTAGCCGGTCTTGCCGAAGTCGGTCGGGCCGGCCGTATAGCCGTCGGCGCCTTCGGGCAGGTGGGTGACCGAGCCCGGGATGTTGTAGAGGATCCAGTGCACGAACCCGTAGTCGCCGCCCGGCGTGACGAGCGGCGCGTCGGGATCGTGACAGAACACCGCCAAGCTCCGGGTCTCGCCCGGCAGATTGCGCCAGGCCAGCGGCGGCGAGACGTCCTCGCCCTCGCCGGTGTGCCGCTTGGGAATGGTCTGGCCGTGCTCGAACGCCGAACTGGTGACCTGCAGCTCGGAAAGGGCGAATGCCATTGTGCAACGCTCCCGAATTTCCGGATTGACCACGCGATAGCCCGTAACCATGCGCAGGTTAGGACGGGACCCGACCGCCGGTCAAATGCGTCCCGCCAATTGGTCTCACCCGCGCGCGTTCGTCCGGCCCTTGCACCCACACGCGTTCAACTGCCGATTCGTCACGCCGCCCGGATCTGGCGGATGAAGTCGTCGGCTTCCTTGCGCAGCTCTTCCGCCTGTCCGTCCAGGTCCTGCACGGCATTCTGGACCTTGGTTGCGGACTGTGCGACCTGCTGGGAGGCTTGGGTCACGTGGCTGATGTTCTTCGCCACCGCGTTGGTGCCCTTGGCGGCTTCCTCGGCATTGCGCGCGATGTCCTTGGTTGAGGCGTCCTGCTGCTCCACCGCGGAGGCAACGCTGTCGGTCGTCTCGTCGATCTCGCGGATGCGCGCGTCGATGGCCTGAATGGCCTCGATGGTCTGGCGCGTTTCCGTCTGCACGCGCTCGACGCGCTGGGCGATGTCCTCCGTCGCCTTGTGCGCCTGATTCGCCAGGGACTTGACTTCGTTCGCCACGACGGCGAAGCCCTTGCCGGCCTCGCCCGCGCGCGCCGCCTCGATGGTGGCGTTCAGCGCGAGCAGGTTGGTCTGCTCGGCGATGGCCTGGATCTGGCTGGTCACGTCGCCGATCTCGGTGGCCGCGTCGTTGAGGCTGTTGACCTTGTCGCTGGCCTGTTCCGCCGTTGCGGTGGTCTCCTTCGCCTTTTTCGCCGTGGCGTCGATCTGGCGCGAGATTTCTTGGATCGAGCTGGTGAGTTCCTGTGTCGCCGAGGCGACCGTGTCGACGTTGCCCGAGGTCTGCTCGGCGCCGGAGGACACCGCGGCGGCCTGGTGCTCGGCTTCCTCCGCCGCGGAACTCAGGCCGCTGGCGATGTCGTCCAGGTTGGCGGCGGAGTCCGCGACCGAACGGACGACGCCCTGCACCTTGGCCTCGAAGCGGTCGGCCAGGTCGTTCATCGTCTGTCGGCGCTCGGCCGCAGCGCGGCGCTCGCTTTCCGCGTTCTCCCGGCGCAGGCGCTCGGCTTCCTCGCCCTGGTCCTTGAACACCTGGACCGCGCCGGCCATCACCCCGATCTCGTCGCCGCGCCGCCGGCCCGGAATTTCCACGCCGTGGCTGCCCTCGGCCAGGCGCGACATGGCGTTGGTCATGGCCTTGATGGGATTGGCGATGCCGCGTGCCAGCAGCACGCCCAGCACCGACGCGGCGAGGACGGCGGCGATGCCGACGATGCCGATAAGTTGCGCCAGGCCCGCCTGCTGCTGCGCATAGAAGCCGGCATCGCTGGAGACCTGGACGACACCCATGGGCTTTCCGGAAAAGTCGGTCACCGTGGCGGCGTAGACGCCGCGGACGCCATTCCCGGTCTCGCTCCGGCGGATCAGGGGCTCGCCCTGCATGACGCGGTTCAGGGCGTCGCCGGTCAGGGGGTCTGCCGCTTTCAGGGTCGAGGCGAAGGTCTCGAATCCGTCCGAGCGCCGCACGAAAAAGGCCACGTTCATCTCGGTTTGCCGCGTCAGGCGCTCGAAGAAGGGCTGACCGAACGACAGGCCGAACTCCACCGAGCCGAGGTGCCGGCCCGCATGGCTGACGGGGACGATGCCGCGCAGGCCGATGCCGGCGACGCCCTTCTCCATGCCCTGGATCGGGGTCTGCTCGCGGTTGGTCCGCACCACGGTCTTGCGGAAGCCGGAGAGGTCGTCGCCGTGTTTCTCCGACTTATGCAAACGCAGGAACGACGCCGCCTCGGGCGTGTGGAAGTGGAACTGGCGCACCGCATGGCGCGCGCGCAGCTCGGTGTAGACGGGCAGCAGCATCCGCTTTAGCGCCGCCCGGTCGCGTTCGGCGAAGGCCTCGCGAACATCCGGCATCGCGGCAACGGCCGCCGCCATGGCCTGGGCCTTGCGCGCCTCCGCGGTGATCGCGGCCTCGACCCGGTGGAAGCGCTCGCGCAGCTCGCGGCGCTGGGCCTCTTCGATCATGTCGTTGGTGGAGAAGTAGGTCGTTGCGCTTATGCCCAGAACGCTGACGACGACGATGGCCGCCAGGCCGATCGCGATGCGCGCAACGATGGAAATTTGCGATAACATGCTTGGGCCCCGTTTGGCGTGTCCCGAGCCGCGCGTCGCCGGCCCACCGTCGGTCCTCGGGCAATCCGGCCCGTCCAGTAAAACGGTCGAGGACGCGGTGGGACGGGTTGCGTCGCCACAACCGTCACCATAAAGGCTACGCTCTTCGCGGCAATGCGAAAAGACAAGCGTCAGCGTACGGGGCGTTCAGGCTCCGGTGTTTTCGTAATATTTGTGTTTACGGGTTTTTGAGCGCCGCGGAATCCGGCGTGCCCAACCGATCGATCGCGTGAGGCCGCATGCCCGCAACCGGACTCACGCCCGCTCGCGCGTTTTGGAGAAGGTGAGGCTCGGCCACTCCTCCTGGGTGCGGTTGAGGTCGAAGAAGTTGCGCGACATGAACACCGGCGCGCCGTCGCGGTCCTCGGCGATGGA
>CAJXKW010000174.1 GCA_913055855.1 uncultured Limimonas sp.
GTTGATGGAGATGTGCCCCTCCACCAGCCGGTGTTCGGCGAGCGCGGCGATCATGATTCGGTCGAGCTCGCGCGTGAGTGCCTTGAACGTCGCCCCCGAGGCGTCGAAGGTGACGTGCGGCAGGAGCTGGCGCCGGAGCTGGTCCATGCTGACGAAGAGCTCCCAGCCGGCCGTCTTGGGCGACATGCCCGGCTTGATGCGCGCGATCGCCTGGCTGCGCCCGAACTCGTACATGAAAAGCGACGCGCCCGCCTCGCGCGCCCGCGCGGCGACGCCGTCGACGTGCGCCTGATCGAAGACGCCGGCATGGCCCACCCGGCCGCGCAGTTGCTCGCCCGTCATCGCCGCCTCGCGGGCGAGGTTGCCCAGCTCCTGCACGTCCCGCCAGGTGTGCAGCACGCGGGTGAATTCGGACGGATTCAGACCCAGTTCCGAGGCCCGCGGGCCGATGGTGCGCGTGACCAGCATGCGCACGTCATAGACCGCCTGCATCATGGTGCGCTGGTCCTGCGCCGGCACCAGGACCAGCAGCCGGTTGTTCACGTTGAAGAAACGGGACTCCATGTCTTTCGCCTTATCGGCAAGGCGACGGGACAGCTCGGTACGCGCCACGCGCATGTCGAGCGTGACCTCGAGGTCTTTGAGCGCCACCACGATCAGCGATAGCCCCGGACGCGAGCCTTTCTTCGTCGCCGCGACGTAATTCAGGAACGTCCGGACGTCCGTCAGCTCGTAGCGTTGCTTCAGATGGGCCAAACGGCACCCCCTCCCTGCGCCGCGCCCGCGGCCGGGCCGTCGGCCCACGGGCGGCCGCGGTCCGCTCACGACCGTGGCGTAGAAAGATTAGCGCGACCGTGTAAAGTTTCGCCTAATGGCGGCGCATCCGAATGGGGCTGGGACGGGCGAGACGCTTACTCGGGCATGTTACGCCGTTCGGCGGCCTTGGTCTCGACGGCCGCCCACACGTCGCGCGCGATGTGGGTGCCGTTCAGGCGGTCGATTTCCCGTATGCCCGTGGGCGAGGTGACGTTGATCTCGGTGAGGTAGTCGCCGATCATGTCGATACCTACGAAGTGCAGCCCGCGCGCACGCAGCGACGGGCCGATGGCGGCACAGACCTCACGGTCGCGCTCGGTCAGATGGGCGCGTTCGGCGTAGCCCCCAGTGTGGAAGTTGGCGCGCGCGTCCCCGGCGGGTGGAATCCGATTCACCGCGCCCACGGGCTCGCCGTCGACCAGGATGATGCGCTTGTCGCCCTGGCGGATCTCGGGCAGGTAGGCCTGCACCATGATGGGCTCGCGGTAGAGCCGCGTGAACATCTCCAGCAGTGCGTTGAGATTCTCGTCCTCCGGCGTGATACGGAAGATGTCCGCCCCGCCGTTGCCGAACAGCGGCTTGAGGATGATGTCCCGGTGCTGCTCGCGGAACGCCGCGATCTCCCGCCGGTCGGAGGAGATCAGCGTGGGCGGCATGAGATCGGGAAAATGGGTGACGAAAAGCTTCTCCGGCGCGTTGCGGACCTGCGCCGGATCGTTCACCACCAACGTCCCCGGCTGAAGCTTTTCCAGCAGGTGCGTGGCCGTGATGTAGGCCATGTCGAACGGCGGGTCCTGGCGCATCATCACCACGTCGAGGGTGGCCAGGTCGAGGGTCAGCCACGCGCCGTAGGCGAAGGGCTGACCCGACTCGGGCGCCAGGGTAAGCGGCCGCGCCTGGGCGCGCACGCGCCGGTCGCGCAGGGTCAGCGCACTGGGCAGGTAGTGGTACACCGCGTGGCCGCGCCGCTGCGCCTCCAGCGCCAGGGCGTAGCTGCTGTCCCCGGCGAGGTCGAGGCTTTCCAGCGGGTCCATCTGGAACCCTACGGCTAGGCTCATGCCGGTTCCGCTCCCGTATCCTGCGTGGTCCGGCCGCCCGCCGCGGACGGCCCTGCGATCAGGTGAGATGGCCGCGGATCTGGTCGAGCAGGTCCGCCGCCGCCTGTCGCGTCGCCGCATCGTCGCCCAGATCGAGCGCGTGCTCCAGGGCCTCGGCCGCTTCCGCGAGGTTGCCCACCTGGGCGTGGAGCACCCCGGTCTCGCGCCAAAGATCCGGGTCCGATGGGGCGAGCATGCGCATGGCGGCGAGCGCGTCCAGCGCCTCGGCCAGCCGCCCCTGGGCCATGAGCCGCAGCTTGCGGTTGCTTTCCAGCCGGAGCAAGAGGTCGCGGTCGCTCACGTCGGCGTAGTGCCCGCCCTGAAGTTCCGCGTCCGGCCCGGCGACGCGCTTGAGGAGGTGGCGCAGCGCCGGCGCGCCCAGGCTGCGCAGATTGTCGAAGGGATCGAGGATGCGCCGCTCGCCGCCGTGCTCGATCTGGACCAGAACGTGGCCCGGAAACGCGATGCCCGCGGTGTGCCAGCCCAGGGCTCGGCCCACCCCCACGCACAGGATAGCCAGCGCAACGGGCAGGCCGCGCCGGCGATCGATGACCCGGAACAGATTGGCGTTGTCCAGGTTGTCGTAATCCAGCCGGTCGCCCTGGTAGCCGTTCGCCGCGACCAGCGCGGCGTGCAGCGCGTCCCGCCGGGCCAGCACGTTGTCCCTGCGGCCCAGCGCGCGCTCTGCGGCGGCGGCGAGTTCCCCGACGTGGCGGCGGTACGGCGCCGGATCGATCGTGGGCAGGCTGTGGCTCGCCAGGGCCAGCGCGCCCTCGATCAGGACGGGCCGTTCCGGATCACCGGCGCGGTCGCGCCCGATCGCCACCAGCGTCGCCGCCGCCCACGCGCGGTGCATCACGCCGCATCCGCCCGCCGCGGCGTCGCGCCGCCGTCCGTGTCGCCACCGTGGGCCTCGCGACCGTTGGCATCGCGACCGTTGGTGTCATCGCCGTCCGCCGGCTCCGCGACCCTGACGTAGCTGACCACTTCCTTCACGTTGCCCAAATTGCGCGCGTGGTCGATGACGCGCTCGAGTTCGGCCTGGCTGCGCGCGGTGCCCAACAGGAAGATCCGTCCGCGCACCGTCTCGATGGAATAGTTGATCGACTTGATCTTGGTGTCGAACAGGATCTGGCTCTTGAGCTGCGCAGCAATCCATGAGTCCTTAGCAAAGGCCTTGACGTCGGCACGGTTCTCGTCGACCTGGATTTCGTTGATCACTTCGGCAACATCGTCGGCCTGCCACGCCAGCCGCGCGGCCTTGCGGCGCATGTCGGGCTCGGGGACGACGCCGGTGAGAAGGGCGCGCCGGTTCCACACCTGAAGGTTCACATAGCGATACATGCGCTCGCTTTCCTGGAACCAAAGGTGATTGATCTGCGCGCGGATGCCGGTGTCCGCGATGGCGCCCGAGACGCCGCGCTCCTGCACCGCAACCGTGGCGCCGGTCGCCCCCGCGCCCACCGCCGCCGGGGCGCAGCCGGAAAGGGCCGCCGCGATGCAACTCCAGGCCGCGAGGGCGGCCACAGCCCAGCGACGCATGCCGATGTTCCTCTCCCTGTCCGTCGTGCGCGATCGCCCGCCACCTGTGGCGGGCGCCGCGTTTATGCCGGCTCGCCGGCACTGCGCCAAGCGTCCACGATGTGGCGCGGGCGCCGCCCCGGCACCACCAGAACGGCGTCGAAGCGCACTGGCGCCGCCGCAAGGCCCGGCCGGCGCTGGCGGAAGGCCTCGGCCGCGCGCGCGATGCGGGCGCGCTGGCGCGGCCGGACGTCCGCCGCGGCCTCGGCGAGCGTGGGACGCGCCTTGACCTCGATCAGCACCAGGGTGCCGCTTCGCCACGCCACGATATCCACTTCGCCCACCGGCGAGCGCCAGTCCCGTGCAAGAATGCGGTAACCCTTGAGACGGAGCCAAAGCACGGCACGGCCCTCGCCCGCTCGGCCGCGCGCCAGGGCCGCCCGACGCGCGCCGCCGCTCATGCGTCCGCCTCCTTGTGCGCCAGCGCGCGCCGGTAGACACGCTTGCGCGCCGCCCCGGTCGCCGCGGTCACCCGGTCAACGGCATCGCGCAGCGTGCCCGCGGCCATCGCCTCGGCCAGGTGCGCGTCGAGCACGGCGTCGCTGACCGGTGGAATCGCGGCGGAATCTATGATGCGTCAGGAAATTTCGATCTTGAAGCTACACGGACTGAACTCACCGACAGGTTCCAAGATGTGAGCCACCGACTACCAGAACAGGTTGGTGAATACACGAGAGACCAGAATCCTCGGGAGCCCTATATCGCAGTATACCAGCGTTCTGGGGAAATGCAGAATGAGAACGGTCGAAATATCACAAGGCGAGTCATCCGAATCTTTCCCCGAGGACCACACCTGAATGAGTGGACTGTGGGGGTTAAGGAAGAATTCGGAGAAGCGGGCAATCTCAGAAGTTTCCTTCACAGCCACGCTATGGGGCTAGACAAGCCCAGTGCAGCGGCGGCTACCGCAGTCGCGGTGATGCAGGGAAAAGTCCCGCTCAATCCTCGGCATCGAGACTGACAACCGCAATTACAGATTATATATGACTGATACCAAATCTCAGTACTTCACAAAGCCGGTTAGTTGAGAGGTCTGCTTGCTGAAGGTGTGTCTACGACCCCGCAAGCAGACGGTGAAATCCACGAGGACCAGCTCCTTAATTTCCTCGTCAACACGCTCGACGAGGAAGTTGATCTCGGTCTCGGGAATAATGCTGAAATCGAAGCTGAGGATATCTACGAGGTCCTCGTCGGCGCTTGCGCCGACGGGACCTCGGTATCTGAACTCTGTGAGACCAGTGAAGATTCTCCCCATCAAAACACGATTCTGTACCACCTCCGCGAGAAATTCGACCTAACGTCGGTTGAACAAGTCGGGAACACACTTCTGCAAAAGGACGTTCTAGAGGTTCTTCCCGAGCAGGTGGAGGTCGTCGCGGACCTCCACCTGCGGCCCTACTACGGTGACGAAGACGAGACAGACGGCCTCTATCACTCAGAAGCGAAGCGAGGAACCACCGCGTTCCATGCTTACGCGACACTGTATGCGCGTGTGAAGAATAAGCGATACACGCTGGCGGTGCGCCGTCTCGTCGACGGCGACACCGCCAGCAGTGTCCTGGCTGAGTTTCTTGGTCTGCTCGACGGCCTTGACCTCGGCGTCAAGGCCGTCTATCTTGACCGGGAATTCTACGATAGCAAGTGTCTCACGCTCCTTCAGGCACACAACTGCGCGTACGTCATGCCGATCGTCCGATGGGGAAAGACGATCAAGCAGGAACTCTCGGAAGGATGGAGCCGTGTCATCCAACACGAGCTGACAGGGAAACTCGACGGTCACAGCTGGACCGTCGAGTTTCCCGTCTACATCGACTGTACCTACCAAAACGGACGGTACGACGAACACGGAGTGGCGCGTCACGGCTACGCCGCTGACGCGCCGTTCATCGAAACACCAC
>CAJXKW010000175.1 GCA_913055855.1 uncultured Limimonas sp.
GACATCGTCACCGTGGACGGCGGCGCGTTCGTCTTCGACGCGCTGATCCGCATGACCAAGCACAACAAGCGCCGCCTTGCCGTGCGCGAGGGCGGCGAGCTGTCGGGCGTGCTGGAGGAGATCGACCTGCTCGGCCTGCTCTCCAGCAACTCCATGGTCGTGGCCGGGCGCATCGACCGCGCCGGTTCCGTGGAGGACCTGCGCACGGCCGCGGGCGAGATCGCGCGCACCCTGCGCACGCTGCACGGCCAGGGCCTGGGCGTGGAGGCGCTCAGCGAGATCGCCTCCGACCTCAACCGGCGGCTGTTCGCCCGTCTGTTCGACCTGGTCGCGCCCGAGTCCGTGCGCACCCACGGCTGCCTCTTCGTCATGGGCAGCGAGGGCCGGGGCGAGCAGATCCTGCGCACCGACCAGGACAACGGACTCATCCTCGGCGAGCCGGTGCCGGAGGCCGAGCTGCAGCAGTTCCGCGACGCCTTCGCCGGGGCGCTGGACTCCTTTGGCTTTCCCGCCTGCCCCGGCAACGTCATGGTCAGCAACCCGGCGTGGTCGCGCACGGCCGACGCGTTCCGCACCGAGATCCGACGCTGGATCGCCCAGCCCGGCGAGCAGGCGCACATGAACGTCGCCATCTTCATGGACGCCGCGCCGGTGGCGGGCGACACGGCGCTGCTGGAACGCGCGCGGAACGAGGTGTTCGAACAGGTCCACGGCAACCAGGGCTATCTGGCGCTGTTCGCCAAGGCGACCGACGCGTTCGGTACGCCGTTCAACCTGTTCGGCGGGCTGCTGGCGGACTCCGGGGACCGGCAGGGCGGCCTGGACCTGAAGAAGGCGGGCATTTTTCCGGTGGTCCACGGCACCCGCAGCTTCGCCCTGGAGCGCGGCATCCGGGCCACGGGCACCATCGCGCGCCTGCGCGCCCTGGCGCGGGACAATGTCCTGGCGCAGGATTTCGTGGACGAGCTGATCAGCGCGTTCACCCTGCTGCGCGACCTGCACCTGAAGGCACAGCTCGCCGCGGAAGAACGCGGCGGCCAGGCGGTGGTGCGCCCGCGCGAACTGAATGCCTTCCAGCGCAGCCTGCTCAAGGACGCGCTGCAGGTGGTGCGCAGCTTCCGGGAGCGCGTCCGCCACCACTTCGGCCGGGGCCTGATGTAGCCATGCGGCAGATGCTGCGCCGCCGGCTCGCGCGCGCCCGTCTGCGCGAGCCCGCGTACCGCCATCTCTACGAACCCGACCGCAGCGACGAGCTGGTCGCGCTGGACTGCGAGACCACGGGCATCGACCCGACGCGCGACGAGATCATCGCCGTCGCCGCGATCCCCATCCGGGAAAACCGGCTGCTCACGAGCCAGAAGCTGTCCCTGACCATCCGGCCCGAGCGCGCGCCCACGGCCGACACGGTGAAGGTGCACCACCTGCGTCCCATGGACGTGGCGGGCGGCATGGCCATGGCCGACGCCCTGCCGCAGATCCTGGCCTTCATCGGGGCGCGGCCGCTGGTGGGCTACTACATCGACTTCGACCTGCGCATGCTCAACCGCTACGTGGTGCCCGCACTGGGCGCGCCGCTGGTGAATCCGCTGGTCGAGGTCTCGCGGATGTACTACGCCCACCGCTACCAGCGCGGCCGGCCCGATCCCACCTACGCCTATACCGGCATGATCGACCTGCGCTTCGACACCATCCGCCGCGACCTGGGCCTGCCCGCCCTGCCCCAGCACGACGCGATCAACGACGCCCTGCTCGCGGGCATGATGTATCTGTCGCTGAGCCAGCCGCGGCGGTGAGAAGACTGCAACGTGCCGGATCAGCTCTCGACGGCCAGTTCCTCGCCGAAGATCCACATGACGGGGTGCAGGCGGAAGCCCTTGACCCGGTTGTTGGCCGCGGCGAACACGGCGCGCCAGAGCGGCTGCACGATGGGGCCGTCTTCCTGCATGATGCGCTCGATCTCGGCCATGACCGCGCGGCGGGCCTCCGGATCGGGAATCCCCTCGGCCTCAGTCAGCAGCCGGTCGAGTTCCGGGTTGGCGTAGTTGGACTCGTTCCAGTCGCCACCGCTCTGATACGCCAGCGCCAGCGCCATGATGCCCAGCGAGCGGTGCGCCCAGTCGGTGAAGCCGAACGGAACCTGGGTCCAGACGTCCCAATAGGCCGAGGCGGGCATGTTGTTGATGCTGACCCGGAGGCCCGCCTGCGCCCACATCTGCTGCATCGCCTGAACCGCGTCGAGTTCCCAATCGGGGCTGTTCTTGCACGCGATCTCCAGGTCCAGGCCGTCGGGATAGCCCGCTTCCGCCAGCAGCGCCCTGGCCCGCTCAAGGTCCTGGGGCATGCGGCCGATGTCGGCGTACTCGGGGTGGATCGGGCAGACGTGGTGGTGCTCGCCCGCGATCCCTTCGCCCTGGTGCGCGATCTCAAGCACCCGCGGCGTGTCCACGGCCAGGCGCAGCGCCTTGCGCACGCGCGGGTCGTCGAACGGCTTTTTGTCGACCTGGACGCGCGCCACCGCCGTCTGGCCCGAGGGCGCGGACTGATAGGCGGCGTGATCCATGCGCGCGACGCTGTCGCTCAGCCGGATGTTCATGTCGCGCAGGATGTCGATCTGGCCGGACTCCAGGGCGGCCAGTTCGGCCGAGCCGTCGCCGCCCAGGTCGATCATCTCCAGCCGGTCCAGATGCGGGCCCTCGCCCCAGTAATCGGGATTGGCCGCCAGGACCGCCCGCTGGCCGACCTCGTAGTCGATCAGCCGGAAGGGGCCGGTGCCGTTGGAACCCGGCCCGAATTGGCCGTTCTCCGCCGGATCGAGCATGTGGTTCGGATAGTGGAACAGGTGCTCGGGCACGGCGAGCTGCGGCTGTTTCAGGTTCAGCCGGACGGTGTGGTCGTCCAGCTTCTCGATCGCGTTCGCGTCCCAGAGTTCGGTCGTGGTCCCGCCGTCTTCGGTCTCGACCTCCTTGAGCAGGTAGCCCTTCATCAGGCCGAGCGTGGAAGACCCCGTGTCCGGGTCCAGCAGGTGCTCCAGGTTCCAGACCACGTCGTCCGCGACGAAGGGCCGGCCGTCGTGCCACGCGATGCCGCGGCGCAGGTTCAGGGTCCAGGTGCGCAGGTCTTCCGACGCCGTCCAGGCCTGCAACAGCTCCGGGACGGTCACGTTGTCCTGGTTCGTGCGCGTGAGGTACTGGCAGACTTGTCGGGTGATGTCGCTCTGCAGCCAGCTATACGCGTGCGGGGTGGACAGGTCCTGGACCGGCATGCCCACGCGGCAGGTGCCGCCCTTGGGCAGCTCGCCCGCCGCGGCGCGCGCGGTGCGCACACCACCCCGCACACCGGCGAACGCATAAGCCGCACCGGCGGAGAGGCCGAGCAGCGTGGCCGTGCGCAGGAATTCCCGCCGCGAGACCCGGCCCTCGGCGAACTGCCGCCTCAGCGTCGGGAGATACGGGTGCGGATCGCCATCATCCGCCATCGTCGCCAGCCCCTCCCCGGGGCACCACCATGGCACGTTGCTTATAACATTAGACGATCACGGCACGCCGTCCAGGGATTTTGCGATAATCCGCCAACGGCTTACCGACGGCGGGTATCCGCCCGCCTTAGGGCAAGATGCGATCGGGTTGGGTCACCTGATCGCTCAATCTTGCCTTATCTTCAAAGGATCGCGTGCGATTCAGCGATCCCTCCGGATCGCATCGCACGCTAGCGTGCGCGGCCGTTCCCGTCTGCCGCGTTCTCAGCGGTGGCGAGCCAAACCCGAAGCGCCGTTGCCCCATTGCCGGGAGCGCCAGGAAGGCCCGGCCCCCGCCAACCCATCACGTTCCGCGCGATGTGCAGGATGGCGATGCGCGGGCGTCGTCGGGGCACGCCGGCGGATGAAAACTGGTCTTAATGTATTGTAAAATTGGTGCCTCGAATGCAACATTCGGGTATGGTAATCCGACGATGTGAGGTCGGATACGCGGCGCGGCCCGGTCGCGGCGCCGAGTAGGAAAGCTCGTCTGGCAAGGGAGGCGCCGCATGGCGAATACGCTGATCATTGACCGCGCGCGCAATTGGGCGCTCGACCCGGATAGCGACACGAATATCGATCCCTTCGACATTGCCGCTGGAGATTTCGACAATGACGGACGGACGGACCTCGTTGTCTCCGCCGATCTTGACGCGGCAAGCAAGACCTTTGTGCTGCTCAATGCCGGAAATGGCGGCTTCGACACGCCGATCGCGGTCGATGCGGTCGATAATGTCAGCAACCTTGCAATCGGGGACGTGAACAATGACGGCAATGCCGACATCCTGACCGCCGGCGGACAGACCGCGTTCCCCACGGGACCGAACACGGTCGCCGTTCGCCTCGGCGATGGCCGCGGCGGCTTCAGCGACGACGGCACGGTCACGGTCGGCACCAATCCCACGGACACGGCCTTCGCCGATGTGAACGGCGACGGCAACGGCGACCTGATCACGGCGCATTACGAGGACCAGACGGTCGGCGTCCGCCTCGGGGACGGCACGGGGGACTTCGGCGCCCTCTCGACCACCCCCATTCCGCGCGGTGCGTTCCACCTGCGTGTTCGCGACATTGACGGCGACGGCAATCAGGACGTGGTTGTCTTGAGCACCTCGACGCTGGATGACGAGGCCCAGCTCGTGCCCCTGCTCGGCGACGGTACGGGCGGTCTGACCCGGGCGGACAACCTGGCAACGGCGTTGCTCCGCGAGGACGCCACGGGGTTCGACGTGGGCGATTTCAACGGCGACGGTGCCCCCGATTTCGTCATCGCGCATGCCGAAACCGGGGTGAACCCGGATCATGTCACCGTGGTGCTCAACGACGGCGGCGGCACGCTCGCGCAGACGCGCGAGCTGGACATGGGCAACGGGTTGATCGACACGCATGTGGCGGACCTGAACGGCGACGGCCGCGACGATGTGATCGGCATCGCCCGCGGCGCCGGCGAGGCACACATCCGGCTGGGCGACGGCGACGGCACCTTCACGCGCGCCGAGACCGCGCGAATCAACGGGGACGCCGAGACGGCCGGACGCACGGTGGCGGCCGACCTGACCGGTGATGGGATCCCGGAACTCGCCGTGGCGAACGAGGCCCTCGACGGCAGCGTCAGCGTCCTGGCCAACAATAGCCAGACGGGCCTGCCCCGCGTCAGCGCGGACCTCGACTGGACGGCGGCCGTGGGCGGCGATCAACGCGACACGGTCAGCGCGCTGGCCGTGGACGGTAACGGCAACGTCGTCGTGACGGGTTTTCAGGATCAACGCGGCGGTGGGGCACAGGACCGGGCCTTCGTGCAGAAGCTGGACGCCG
>CAJXKW010000176.1 GCA_913055855.1 uncultured Limimonas sp.
GTAGTATATATATTCTGCAATGTCGTCCAGCACTTCCACTGCACGCATCAAACGACGATACGAGGACGACAATTTTGATTTTATCGGTGGCACTACTTGCGCAGCATGTTGCGTCATGACATCGTGTCCTTCAGCTACTGCCTCCCTAACGTGCTCGATGTATTCACTCGAAAAATGGCAACCGAACAGGGCTTGGATCGTCATCACCAGAGTGGCGTGGCCGCAAAGCTTGTGCAGATCCACGGTCTGATGATCCGAAGCGAGATGTGCTATGCCTCTCAGCAGGCGATCCGCACCGACATCCAAGCCGTGATTAATTTCATCCGGTTTGAATGCGGGGGCGAGAGTTTCTCTGCCAATTCGCCAACGCTCGCCTTCAGCGGGTATCAACCCTTCACCCATCGCCGGAGAAAGTCGGCCAACTTCCGGTCCTTTCCGCCAGGAACTCGCATCGTCCAACAAAATCGAGCGCAAGATGTACGGATCTGAACTTATATAATAAAACCTCGTGAAAAGTCGGATTTCTCCGATCCGGCTTCCGTTCAGAGTCGCGTTCTCGCTCAATTTTATCGGATTTTTGCGAAATTCAGGCAAATCACCCAAAATGGTCTTCATAATCACCTCCCTCACGCAACGTCCTGGCGACTTGCCAGCACATCAGCCATTGAAACTGCGGAAACATAAGCCTTGACGGGACGATTTCGACCGTTCCCAACGACGATGGGTTGGCCGAGCGAGCGCGTGGGATAGCCGCGCCGACGCACGGCGCGCTCCATCCAACCTTCAACGACGGCGACCAGAAGGTCCGCGCCGACCCGCTCTCCCAGGCCAACCCCGGAGTCGATCAGCGTGTTAATTAATTCCGGGTGATGCCTTCGCGTTTGGTCAAATACGAACCGGCTAACCTCCCAAACCACTTTTGAATTCTCTTCATGAACGCAGGCTGAGAGTTGCGGGAAGCACTCGCCCAACATATGCGGCCTCTGCGTCGGGTTGCCCCGAACGTACCCGACGACCCGGGCGCCGTCCATAACAGCGCAATGCAGTGCATATTGATCGTATTTATCCATCTCAAGATTATAAATATGCGTTATATTCCATCCCCGTTGTTGTACCAACATTTCGTACCGGATCCTCCAGGCTTGAGCCATCAGGTCTGGTCGTTGTCCAGCTGTAAAATACTGTACTTGGAGTCGATTTTTTGTGTACATGCCAACTCTCCCTTCACGGCACTCACCGTAGGGGGGTAGGCATCGCTCTCGATATACGCGAAAATGCGTAGCGCAGCTTTAAACTGCCAACAGCGATGGGCAGGAATGGGGCATGGATGTACGGGATGCGCTGGAACGGGTTGTTGCCGCCCCGAACCAGACGGAAGTGGAAACCGCGTTCGATGCAATCGCAGGTGGCGTGGGTGGAACCGCCTGGACGTACGCGGACATCACGCGCATGCCATTAACATCTGACGAGTCAATTGCATATTGTCGATCCACTGCCGACCACCGGTTCGTTGAAGAATACCATCGCCAGGAGGCCCACCGATGGGATCCTTGCGCACATTTCGCGCACGCCGTCGATCACCCATTTTTTTGGTCAGACTTACCGAGTTGGCGTCAAGCGCGCGATCTACCGCGTGGACTTAAACGCCAGGGCGCTCGCGTTATGCACCTCGCATTCGACCACAGCCTCGGCGATGGTATCGTTGTACCAATACACACGCGCGAAGGGAAGTCTCGTCCACTCAGCGGAGTTTTGACGCTTTATTACGAGGGCATCAGCAAATCTGCCCTCGACCCCCGCGTGTATAACTGGTTACCCACCCTTGCACACGCGGCCCACGCACGGATGTACGAAATCCTGCCGGACCTCGGCGGGCACTATCCGACAGAAATTGACCTCACCGATCGCGAGATGGAGGTTTTGCGCTGGGCGGCGCGCGGCAAGACGGCCGAGGATACCGGGGAAGTTTTGAACATCAGCGGTCGAACCGTGGAAAAGCACCTCCAGACCGCCATGGAGAAGCTCGGCGCGGCGCACAAGGCGCATGCCGTCGCGCTCGCGATCTCGCGCGGCCTGATTTCGCTGTAACGGCTCGCGGGATGCCGCCCCTCGCCGACTCGTGCGACCGGCCGGAAAAATTATCCCGTTTTCGCTGTAGCTCGCCGTTGGCGTGCGGGTATACGTTCGAGAATTCACCAACGAACGCGTTTGCGGAGGCCGAGCAATGACATCCTTGGATCCGGAGCGCCTCGACCAGCTTGTGAACAAGATGGTCGGGGACATGGGCGCCGCGGTGAACGGGGCGCTCGTCGTGCTTGGCGACCGGCTGGGCCTGTTCCGTGCACTTGCCGGAATGAACGATGCGAGCCCCGCGGACCTGGCGGCGGCGGCGGGTGTCAGCGAACGCTACACGCGCGAGTGGCTGGGGGGCATGGCGGCCCAGGGCTACGTTACGCCCGACGCCACGGCGTCGCGCTTTCACCTCACGCCCGAGCAGGCGGCGGTGTTCGCGGACCGCGAAAGCCCGGTGCTCTTGACCGGCGGCTACGAGTCCATCGGCGCCATCTACGGCGATCTGGGCCGGCTTGAAAGCGCCTTCGCCGCGGGCAGCGGCGTGGGATGGGGCGAACACAACACCTGCCTTTTCTGCGGCACGGAGAAGTTCTTCAAGCCGAACTACAAGGCCCATCTGGTCGCCGAGTGGCTGCCGGCGCTGGAGGGCGTGACCGAGAAGCTGGCGGATGGCGGGCGCGTGGCCGATGTCGGCTGCGGCCACGGGGCCTCGACCCTGCTGATGGCGCAGGCCTACCCGAACAGCACCTTCACCGGCTACGACTTCCACGCTCCGTCCGTGGAGACGGCACGCGCCCGCGCGGCCGAGGCAGGTTTGACGAACGTGCACTTCGAGCAGTGCGCGGCCAGGGAGGTGCCGGACGGCGGCTACGACCTCGTCTGCTTCTTCGACGCGCTGCACGACATGGGCGACCCCGAGGGCGCGCTGCGCCGGATGCGCGAGGTGGTGAAGCCGGACGGGACCGTGATGCTCGTCGAGCCCATGGCCGGCGACACCGCGGCGGAGAACATGAACCCCGTCGGCGCCGTCTACTACGGCTTTTCCACCAGCGTGTGCGTGCCCTGTTCGCTGGCGCAGGAGGGCGGCGCCGCGCTCGGCGCGCAGGCCGGCGAGGCGCGGCTGCGCGAGGTCGCCGAACGCGCGGGCTTCAACCACTGGCGCCGGGCGGCCGAAACGCCGCTCAACCTGGTCCTGGAAGCGCGGCCGTAGAAACGACCAGGCGGGCCCAAGGCCCAAGCCCCTGCAAATCGACCGAAGCGAGCGGTGCGGTCGTGTCTTCAGCCATCGTCAAATACCGCCAAACCGATGAAATGACGTGATAATCGTGACGGCCTCAACCCCCTCTATAATCTCCCCCTTGCACGCCTTCGGCGCGCGAGGCGAGCGAAGCTCGCCTGTCCTCCTCGAAGGATCAGGGGAGATGGCTTTCGCGCAACCCTGCGCGAACGGCAGAGGGGGATGAGGCTTATGACGTCATCAATTCGGTGGTATGAAATCCGAGGCGAGAGATTTGCGCGAAAACGGGTTCAGTTTCCGACCCGCGACGGCGCTTTCCTCGATCCAGCCGATCACGTGATCGACACCGGCACCGTTCGTCGCGGCGACATAGACGAGCCGGTGCGCTCCCTGGGACCGAATGACGAACACACCATTCTCCGGCGCTATCCGGTACGTGACCTCGCCCTCGGGCTCCCCGCGCAGACGAAGCTCGTCTTTGCTGGTTTCGTAAGCGTCCAGTTTCGCCAGATTGTGCCGGAGGTATTTTTCGGCTCGCGGCTGATGCCACTGTAGCGCCTTCACGGCATGCTCGATGGCCTTTTCGATGTCCGGTGGACCGCCATCGCGCAATGAATACACGAGCGCCGCCCACTGAAATGCCTCGGGAATCCCGCGTGCGCCGGCTTCCTCGAGCAGAGCAGCCGCGGTGGCTAGGTCTTTCGACACCCATCTTCCGAGCATGTGCTGCCGCGCGATGAGCTGCAACGCCTCCGGTGTCGCGCCCTCCCGCGCTTGTTCGTAGAGGCGGCGTGCTTTGCCCTCGTCGCGCGGAACCCCTTGGCCCGTCTGGTACATCCGGGCCAGATTGTATTGTGCCTGTGCATCGCCGTCGTCCTCCGCCGCCTCCGTCAAGAGCTCGGCCGCTTTCGCCGCATCCGGCTCCACGCCCGTGCCCGTCAGATACATGAGGGCGAGTTCCGTCTTGGCGTGGGTGTAGTCGTTCGAGGCGGCGGTTGTGAACAATTCGAGCGCGCGGTCCACGTTCTTCGAGACATCGCTGCCGTGGGTATACAGGTGGCCAAGCTTGTAGCGCGCGTGGTCGTGCCCGGCCTCCACAGCTTGCTCCAGCAGATCTTGAGCCTTGTTCGGCTGAACCGGCACGCCCTGG
The DNA here is from genome assembly GCA_913055855.1 of uncultured Limimonas sp. Lineage (GTDB taxonomy): Bacteria > Pseudomonadota > Alphaproteobacteria > Kiloniellales > Rhodovibrionaceae > CAJXKW01. The sequence continues at coordinate 4,461 of CAJXKW010000176.1, forward strand.
CCGTCCAGATACAGCTCGGCCAACTGAACCTTGGCTTCGGCCAGCCCCTGCTCGGCCGCACGCCGGTACAACGAGCGCGCTTTGTCGTAATCTCGTCGTATCCCCAGCCCCTGTTCGTACATGCCACCGAGAATCAATTGGGACTTTGTCACATCTTTTTTCGCCAAGCCCTGGAATAGCGGAAACGCCATCTTGTACTCTCGTTCTTTATAGTATTCCAGCGCTCTGAAATATTTTCTATAATCGCCGTAGGAATCAGTTTCCGCATATGCACTCGTCCGGTTCGATGATTCGCACGACATCAGCGCCAGTGCCATCGCGGCAAGGCCGCCAAGCGCCACGATTTTGCGCATGCCAAACGGGGCGGACAGGATTTCCGTCATGATTTCAGCACCCGGGCCGTGATGGGCCGCGGCGTTCCGCTGTCGTGTCACGGTGCCGCGCGGTGAAAAGGCGACGCTCGGCGCGCGAGAAATGCCGGCGTGCCGCGCGTCTGAAAACAGGGTACTGCGCCAATCGGCACGGTCAAAGCTTCAGGTCGACACCACAAAGATTGCTATATAATATTTTTACGGATCATGAATACTGGCGTCTGTGAGCTTTTCGAACGCGGGGTGGCGAGCGGTGCGGATTGATCGGCACGTTTGCCCGCTCACACACCCCGGACGGACGCGTGGACACGCAAAGGTGAGTTGCCGCTGGCGACCGAGGCCAGGGGCGGGCGGACCGCCCAGATCGATGCGGGCGATCCGCCTGGCCCGGATGCTCGAACCGCGCCGCGGATGAAGGCGTTCAGTCCGTCAGTTTGCCCTCTTTCATCCAGGGCATCATGGCGCGGAGCTTTTCGCCGACCTGCTCGATCTC
>CAJXKW010000177.1 GCA_913055855.1 uncultured Limimonas sp.
ACCGCCTGGGGCGTGGAGCTGGCGCAGCAGGCGGACCTGACGCTGATCGGCCGCGCCAAGGGCAAGCGCTTCATCGCGCTGGCGGGCGAGCACCGCATCGTGCGCGACGCCGACCCGACGGCGGTGAGCGAGGAAGACCCCAGGCACCAGCGCAAGGCGGCGCAGGGCGATGGCTGAGCGGCTGGAGAAGGTCTGCGGCGTGCTGCTGGCGGGCGGGCAGTCGCGCCGCATGGGCGGCGGTGACAAGGCCCTGCGCGAGCTCAACGGCCAAACGCTGCTGGCGCGCATTCGGGAGCGCGCGGCGCCGCAGGTGGACCGCCTCGTCATCAACGCCAACGGCGATCCGGCGCGCTTCGACGGCCACGGCCTGCCGGTGACGCCGGACGTGATCGAGGGCCACGCCGGCCCGCTGGCGGGCGTGCTGACGGGCATGGAGTGGGCGGCGGACAACGCGCCCGACTGCCGCTGGATCGCCACCTTCGCCTGCGATGCGCCCTTCTTCCCGCCGGACATCGTGGATTGCCTGCTGCGCGCCGTGGACCGCGAGGACGCGGACCTCGCCTGCGCCGCCAGCCAGGGCCGCAGCCACCCGGTGTTCGGCCTCTGGCCCGTGCGCCTGCGCGACGACCTGCGTGCGGCCGTGGTGGACGAGGAAATCCGCAAGGTGGACGTCTGGACCGCCCGCCACCGCCTGACGACCGTGGACTTCCCCCTCATCGACACGCCCACCGGCTCCCTCGACCCCTTCTTCAACACCAACCACCCCGACGATCTGGCCGAGGCGGCGCGGGTGCTGAGCGCGGCGTGATCGGTTTTCGGGGTTCGATGACGCCTCGCGAACTTGTTCCCATTGTGGGAACGTGCTATATGAAGCGCCGATGAGAATCATCGCCCGCAAAACGCTGAAAGCGTTCTGGGAAAAGCACCCCGACGCCGAACAGCCCTTGCGGGCATGGTTCAAGGCCGCTGAGGCCGCGGATTGGGCGACGCCCGCCGACGTTCAGGCGGCTTATGCGAATGCGTCGATCCTGAAGAACAACCGCGTGTGTTTCGATATTGGCGGCAACAAATACCGGCTGATCGTGAAGATCAACTACGCATATCGTGTGGTTTACATCCGTTTTGTCGGCACGCACGAGCACTACGACCGGATCGACGCGAACACGGTCTAGGGCATGATGAGATCGGACCGAAACGGTCCGGGCTCTGAATCATGCCCGCAAAGGAAAGAGAGAGAGCGATGAGGCTCGTAGACTGATTCTGCGTCGTCTCATCGCGCTCTAGGAGGGCACAGCGATGGACATCAAGCCGATCAAGACGGAAGCGGATTACGAGGCGGCGCTCGCCGAGATCGACGCCCTCATGGACGCCGAGCCCGGCACCGAGGAAGGAGACCGCCTGGATGTGCTGGTCACGCTCACCCGCGCGTATGAGGAAAAACACCACGCCATCGACGCGCCCGATCCGATCGAGGCCGTCCGCCATGCTCTGGAGGCACGGGGGATGGACGAGTCCGACCTAAAGGAAATCATGTTGGCCAGGCGGGAGCGCGTCTGGGAAGTGATGAACCGGCGGCGCCGGCTCACGATGCCCATGATCCGCCGCCTCCACGAGCGCTTGGGCGTTCCGGCCGAGGTGCTGATCCGCCCCTATGCGGTCGAGGGAGAACACCAAGCGTAAATGGGGGGCCGCGTGCCGGGGAGGCGGCGCTCTCTGTGCTCAAGTGTTTTTGGATGAGCCTTCTGCGGCGTTTTGTCGTCTCCCAAACGTCGCACGACGGGCACGCCGCCGTTTTTGAAGACCATCCCGTGTTCACGGTGTTGTTTCCGGTCGCTACCGCACCCCGGGCGCGTCGCCGTTGGTGAACTCCAGCCCAGCGTCTTCGAACACCGTTCGCATTGCGAACAGGTTGTTTCGGATGGGCTCGCGGCGGCCTTTTTCGAAATCGCGGACGGTGGAGAGGCTCACGTTCGCGGCGTCCGCCAGGTCCTGCTGCGACCAGTCGAGAAAGCCGCGTGCCGCCCGGCATTGGTCGCGGCGGATCATTGCGCGCTGTCCGGTGTCGGGGTGTCGTCGTCCGCGCCGTGAAGGCGGCGGACGCCCGGTGAGTCGCCGTTCGTGAAGGCGAGGCCCGCGTTTTCGAAGGCCGTGCGGATGGCGAAGAGGTTGTTCTGGATCGGTTCGTGTTTGCCGCTCTCGAAGTCGCGGATCGTGGACAGGCTGACGTTCGCGGCGTTCGCGAGGTCGCGTTGGGACCAGTGCAGGAACCCACGCGCGGCGCGGCATTGGTCACGGCGGATCATGCGTGAACGCTGTGCCGGCCCGATGTTTGGGTCAATCTCGCCATATTGTGTTGACAGAGAATGCCGTATAAATATGGTGAGAGCACCATGATGGACGGGTGTAAACCATGAGCGACGACACCTCCGCGCCGGAACCAGCCGACACCGACGAATCCCACACCGTGCTCACGGCGCTGGAGAACGAGATCGTCGAGCTGCGCGGGATCGTGGAGGCCGTGGCGGTGCTGGCGCGCGAGGTGGACGAGCGCGCCGCCCAAGCGGCGATGCACGACCGCGCCTCGGCGGCCGGGGAGGCGCCGTGCGAGGGCTTGATCTGGTCCATGCGCGCATTGCAGGCGCGCGTGGCGGCGCTGGATGCCCGCATCGCCGGAGCGTAGGGACTGGCCGGCCGACCACATCGCCGTCTCGACGCACGGCATGCCGTCGCGCGATCATCCCAGCGGAAAGGCCCTGTTCCAGGCGAGGGGAGGCATCATGACCGTGACGACCGGCCGCTGTCTGTGCGGCGACGTGCGCTACGAATGCACCGGCGAACCGCTGTGGGCGGCGCACTGCCACTGCGAAAGCTGCCGGCGGTTTCATTCGGCGCCCTTCATCAGCGCCTTCGGCCTCGCGCGCGATCAGGTGCGCTTCTCCGGCGAGCCCGTGCGCGTGTTCGAGTCCTCGCCGGGCGTGCGGCGGTCCTTCTGTCCCCGCTGCGGCAGCCCCATGAGCTACGAGCGGGACACCGCCCCGGACGAGATCGCCCTCTTCGCCGCCACGCTGGATCAGCCCGAGCGCTTCCAGCCGCGGGAACACGTCCTCGCCGACGAGCAGCTTCCCTGGGTCCATCTCGCCGACGGCCTGCCCCGCGATTCCGGCGACCCGGACAGTTAGCGCCCGGCGCGTTCAGACTCCCGATTCCCGCCCCCGACGACCGAGGTGCCGCGCTGTTCGATCCCGCCACCGCATCGCCGCACACGCTGCTGCTGACGCTCGCCGGCGGGGTCGCGCTGCTGGTGTGGGCGGCGCGCATGGTGCGCACGGGCGTGCTGCGCGCCTTCGGCAGCGAGATGCGCAGCCTGCTCGCCGGCGCCAGCCGTTCGCGCCTGGGCGTCTTCGGCGTCGGGCTGGGCGTCACGGCGCTGTTGCAGAGTTCCGCCGCCACCGCGCTGCTGCTGACGGGCTTCGCCGGGCGCGGCATGATCTCGGTGGCCCCCGGCCTGGCCGCCATGCTGGGCGCCGACATCGGCTCCACGCTGATCGTGCAGGTGCTCTCCTTCGAGATCGCGGTGATCGCGCCCGCGCTGATCCTGCTGGGCGTGCTCATCTTCATGCCCTCGGGCGCGACGCGCTGGCGCCAGAGCGGCCGCATCCTGCTCGGCCTGGGGCTGATGCTGCTGGCGCTGGAGCTGATCGGCGCTGCGACCGCGCCGCTGGCTGGCAGCGACACCCTGGCCGCCGTGGTCGCTCCCCTGGCCGCCGATCCCGTGTTCGCCGTGCTGCTGGGGGCGCTGTTGGCGTGGGCGGCGCATTCCAGCGTCGCCGTCGTGCTCGTCATCATGTCCATGACCGCGAGCGGGGCGATCGCGCCGCCGCTGGCGTTCGCCCTGGTGCTCGGCGCCAACGTGGGCTCCGGCCTCATCCCGCTGCCGTTGACCCTGGGCGAGCGCGCATCCGCGCGGCGCATCCCGCTCGGCAACCTCGTGGTGCGCACGGCCGGCGCGCTGGCGGCGCTGCCCGTGGCGGCGCTGGCGGTGCCGCACATGGCCATCCTCGGCGACGAGCCGGCGCGGCTGGTGGCCAACTTCCACACCGCCTTCAATCTGGCGCTGGCGGCGGTGGCGCTGCCGCTCGTGGGCGGCGTGGCGCGGCTGACCCGGCACATCACCGCGCCGCGCGGGCACGGCGAGGGCGATCCGGGCCGCCCGCGCTACCTGGACGACAGCGCGCTCGACACACCGGCCGTCGCCATTGCCTGCGCCACGCGCGAGATCACGCGCCTCGCCGACATCGTCGAAGGCATGCTCACCGACAGCCTGCGTGTGCTGCGCGACGACGACGCCAAGCTGATGAGCGCCGTCGTGGACCGGGACGAAACCGTCGACGAGCTGTTCGACGCCATCAAGCTCTACGTCACGCGCATCTCCGCGGGCGCGCCGGACAGCGACGAAAGCGCGCGCTGCACCGAGTTGCTGACCTTCGCCATCAACCTGGAGCACATCGGCGACATCGTGGAAACCAACGTGATGGAGCTGGCCTACAAGAAGATGCACCACGGGCTGCACTTCTCCGACGCCGGCTGGGCCGAGGTCGAGCGCATCCACGCCCGCGTCACCGACAACCTGCGGCTGGCGGTCAACGTCTTCGTCGCGCGCGACGTTTCCAGCGCGCGCGAGCTGGTGAACGAAAAGGCGCACCTGCGCGAGCTGGAACGCGCTGCGGCGGACGCGCATGTGGACCGGCTGCGCGCGGGGCTGTCGGAAAGCGTGGAGAGCAGCGGGCTGCACCTGGACGTGCTGCGCGACCTCAAGCGCATCAACAGCCACATCACCGCCACGGCCTACCCGCTGCTGGAAGCGGCGGGAGAGTTGCGCGAAACCCGCCTGCGCGCGCGCTCGACCGGCGGCACGGCGACGCCGGAGGGGTAGGGGCCGGATGCATCGCCGCGCGCGGCGCGATAGACTGGACCGGACAGTCCAAGCAGCACGACGCGGAGGCAGGCGATGGCCGTCAACGCGCTGGTCTTCGACGCCTATGGCACGCTCTACGACACCCAGTCCGTGGCGGCGCGGACGGAGGAGATGTTCCCCGGCCGCGGCGAGGTGATCACCGCCGTGTGGCGGCAGAAGCAGCTCGAATACACCTGGCTGCGCGGGCTCATGGGTGAATTCCGCGATTTCTGGACGGTGACGCGGGAATCGCTGGAATACACGCTGGACGCCGCCGGGGTGA
>CAJXKW010000178.1 GCA_913055855.1 uncultured Limimonas sp.
CGCGCGAGCCGCTGGTGGCGAGCGGGCCGTTGCCGGGAACCACGGGGTTCACGCGCGGCAACCTGGAACTGGCGGGCACGCGCGGGCCGGTTTCGGTGCAGGGCGAATACCACCTCGTCGCCGTGGACCGGGCGGGCGCCGACGCGGTCTTTCGCGGCGGCTACGTGCAGGCGGCGTGGCTGCTCACGGGCGAGACGCGGCCCTACGTGCATGCCAAGGGGCAGATGCGCCGGGGCATGCTGGGCCGGCCCAGGGCGGCGGCGCCCGTCAGCCCGACGGCGGGCGGCACGGGGGCCTGGGAAGTCGCGGCGCGCGTGAGCACCCTGGACCTGCGCGACGACGGCGTGGGCCGCGGCGACGGGCGGTCCCTAAGCCTGGGGCTGACCTGGTTCGCCAACCCGCACGCACGGGTGACGGCGAGCTACGTCAACGCCGAGGCCGACGGCGCGGCCGGCGGCGGTACCGTCCACGCCGGGCTGCTGCGCCTGGAAGGCAAGTTCTGACCCGCCGCGCCGGAGAGCAGCCGGCCGCGATTGTTCATGACCCACGGTGGGAAGCGCCACCATGGGCCATGCGCTGGGCAACGTGGTCAGCCGGCAAGCCCGTCTGTAGCGTTCGGCGAGACCCCCAGGGCGGAGACGTCGTCGCCGTCCAGGTTCACCGCCGCCGGGTCGAAATCCGGCCCCACGGACTCGCCGCCGATTTCCATACTGATACCACCCTCCGTCACGAGCGCGGCCGTCGCCGATCCATCGGCGAATTCGACCTCGACGTCGGCGTTCAGACTGATCTCGGCACGTTCGCCCGAGGGGCCTTCCACGGTCAAAACATTGCCGGATTGTGTGAAGGTGTGCTCGCCAAGCGCCGCCGTGAATTCCACCTCGTCGCCGGTGTTGCCACCGAACTGGATGTCCGCCCCAGGCGCCACCTGCACCGTCTCGGCTTCCGCGGTACCCCGCACATCGGCCGCGAACGGCATTTGGATGGTCTGAGACTCCCCGCTGAGAACCACGATGTTGGCCGTCTCGCTTTGCGGCGGGTTAGTTGCGCCGTCATTCCCCGCGAGGGCCGAGGCGCTCGCTGGATCCAAATCCACGGCAGAGGCGTCGAAGCCATCCCCGAGCGTCTGACCACCAAGCGTCGTGGCGATGCCGTCTTCGCCAGCACTGATATTCGCCGTGGCCGCTCCGTCCGCGAAGGCCAGTTCAACATCGCCGTTCAACGCGATCGTGGCCTGCGTGTCTCCATTGGTCAGGGTAAGCGTGTTGCCCCCAGCGGAAACCTCGAACGCCCTCAGCTGGCTGGCGAACTCCACCCGATCGCCCGTGTTGCCGCCGAACTCAACCTCGGTGCCGGACGGCACCTGAATGGTCTCGGGCTCAGCTGTCCCACGGACATCCGATGTGAATGGGACTTTCAGCGTTTGGGATTCACCGTTTGCGACAACGATGTTCGGGTCTTCGCTTTGCGGTGGGTTGTCCCCGGCGTCGGCTGTTTCTTGAACTTGTATCGTTGCCTGGGCCGTATCGGTCCCGCCGTTGCTGTCGGACACCGTGTAGGTGAAGCTGTCCTCGCCTGAGAAACCGCTGTCCGGGCTGTACCGGATCTCGCCGCCGTCAGTGATCTCGACCTCGCCATTCGCCGGATCACCGGGATCCCGGATGCTCAGCTCATCACCGTCCGGGTCGCTGTCGTTGGCCAGGACGTCGATGGTGACGGCCCCACCGGCAGCTGTGGCCGCGGTGTCGTCATCCGCCGTGGGAGCCTCATTGGAGTCTCCGGAACCTGTTTGAAACACGTTCCCCTGGATCACGTCGGGGTTCTGGAAGTCTCGCCATGCGACGGCGAAGCCGCCGCCGGAGAGATCCGTGATCGTGGGGTCGAACTGGGCCGCATCCCCGGTGCCGGAGACGGTGAAGGCGCCGGTCTTCGCGCCGCCGCTGGTGAACACGTTCCCCTGGATCACGTCGGGGTCCTGCCTGTCGCTCCACGCAACTGCGAAGCCGCCACCGGAAAGCTCCGTGATCGTGGGACGGACTTGGTCCCCGGTGCCGGAGACGGTGAAGGCGCCGGTCTGCTCGCCGCCGCTCGTGAACACGTTCCCTCGGATCGCGCCGGACTGCTCCCACGCGACGGCGAAGCCGCCGCCGGAAAGGTCGGTGATTGTGGGGTCGCGCTGAGGCTCATCCCCCGCGCCGGAGACGGTGAAGGCGCCGGTCTGCTCCCCGCCGCTCGTGAACACGTTCCCCTGGATCACGTCGGGGGGCTGCCTGTCCTGCCACGCGACGGCGAAGCCGCCGCCGGAAAGGTCGGTGATTGTGGGGCCGAACTGGAAATCATCCCCGGCCCCGGAGACGGTGAAGGCGCCGGTCTGCTCCCCGCCGCTCGTGAACACGTTCCCCTGGATCACGAAGGGATCCTGCCTGTCCTGCCACGCGACGGCGAAGCCGCCGCCGGAAAGGTCGGTGATTGTGGGGTCGCGCTGAGGCTCTTCCCCGGCCGCGGAGACGGTGAAGGCGCCGGTCTGCTCCCCGCCGCTCGTGAACACGTTCCCCTGGATTACCTCGGGGCCGGGGAATACGCGCGCGAGCTGTGCGTCCCACCACGCGACGGCGAAGCCGCCACCGGAGAGGTCGGTGATCGTGGGGGTGAACTGGCTGTTGTCACCGGCCCCGGAGACGGTGAAGGCGTCGGTCTGCTCCCCGCCGCTCGTGAACACGTTCCCCTGGATTACCTCGGGGTCTTGCTCGTCCTCCCACGCGACAACGAAGCCACCGCCAGACAAATTCGTGATCGTCGGGGTGTCCTGGTCGGTATCCCCAGTGCCAGTGACGGTGAAAGCCCCAGTCTGTTTCACTGCCATGGTCCTTCCTCGCTTGGTCGGTCTGTTTTCATCCGCGCCATTGTGCTGGGTGGCTCAAGATGGGCTCGTCAGCTCCGTATGGATGCAAGGGGCGCGACGCGCTCCCGTCCGAAGCGCCGCCAGCGCCCGACGCTCGTGTCGCTGATCCCGCTGCGCACCTGCCCCATGCTCATCGTTCGCACCGGCCCTTCGGTTTCGTGGTGGCCCTCGACGCAGCGCGCGTCCCAATTCAGCCCCAGGAAATCGAGCACGCGCGCGACCTGTTGGTGCGGCTCGCGCACGAGGGCTTCGTAGTCGACCTCCAGAAAACACCTTGATGGCAGGAGCGCGCGCCAGTGCGTCATGAGGCGCTCGTAGCTCTGGTAGCGGCGCGCAATGTCCTCCAGCGAGAACGTCCAGTCCAACCCGTCGTGAAAGCGCGCCGTGTAGCACGACAGCCCCGTGTCGCGCGGATCGCGCCGCATGTGGATGATCCGGGCCTGCGGCATCGTCGCCGCGATGAGCCCCGCCTGCTTGAACTGCTCCGGCATCTTGTCCACGGCCACGCCCGCGTTCGGCGCCAGCGCGTTGACGCGGGCGAGATACGCGCCCGCGATCGCGCCCGCCGCCACGGGGCGCAGGTGCGCCGCGCACTCGGGCCATGCGATCCGCGCGCTTTCATCCCCCGGGGCCATCGTGTTCTGGATTTCCTGGAGGTCGGCGCGCTCGCCCAGCGGCGCCGCCTCGGGATGCGCGCCGAGGATGCGTTCCATCAGCGTCGTGCCCGAGCGCGGCATGCCCATCACGAAAACCGGGGCGGGCCCGGGGGTCGTGATCTGCCCGCGCGTGAGCTGGTTCAGCACCGGCGCCGTGTAGGTCTCGGCCAGGCGGCGCTCGTGGTCTTCGATCCTGGCCACGTCCGGAGTGAGGCGCGCGTGGATGCGCGCGTTGCCATCCGTGTACCAGGACCACGCCTCACCGTAGCGCCCGGCGTGCTCCAGCGCCGCCCCAGCCGAGAAGGCAAACTGCACGCGATCCTGTCCCTCGGCGTGGGCGGCTTTGTCGGCGAGGATGTCGGCCGCTGTCTCGCTGCCCCGGCCGATCACGGCCGGTGCGTCCGCCAACAACTTCAGGCTGGAGAGATGATGCCACGCTCGGGCGTGGTTTGGGTTCTGGCGGACAACCGCGTGAAAGCTCTCGCGCGCGCCCCGGAAATCTCCCAGCGCCGCCTGAGCCTGACCCCGCTGATTGAGCACCGCCGGCGCCGTCTCGGTCTCCGTCAGCGCCAGAATCTCACGCTCCCGCTCCTGGGCGGCGAGCAGCCGGCACAGCGGGACGAGCACAGCCGCGCGGTCCGCACCCAAATCAAGCGCGCGCCGCAGCAGCCCCTCGGCCTCGTGGTAGCCACGCGTGTTGCCCTCATCGACCAGGAGGTGGCCAAGCTGCCCGGCCGCCACCGCGTCGTGCGGGTTGATCGCCAGCAGCTCGCGGAACGTGGCCTTCGCAGCGGCGGTGTGCCCCAGCCACCGCAGCAAATGACCAGCATTGTGGCGGGACGGAAAGTCCACAGGATCGCGGCGCATGGCGCGCCAGTATGCCAGGACGGCCGCGCGGTAGCGCTCGGCTTCTTGGAGCGTCTGAGCGAACGCGCTCCATGCGGCAGCACGGCCGTCGCGGCGTGTGTGCTGAAAGCTCCCCCACCAGCCTTGCGACGCCGTTCGCGGCCGGGACGGCGTATGCCCATCCACCGACGCCGCATCGGTGCCGCGGCCGTAGAGCGCAGCTTCCGTCACCTCATCTTGGGACGCCGGTGTGGGCATCGGCGCATACCATGAACGGGAAGCAGAAAGCCGCTTCTTCGAATGCAACGTTTTCTCGAAGCGCACCACGCCATACCGCGCCGATCAACCTTCCGCAGTCGGTGAATTTAGTGATCCCGGTTCCGGCGCAAGCCACCGAAATATACACTACTGTACCCTGGATTCCGCTTGTGAAGTCAACAGACTTGGCAAGCCTGTCGCAATCCGCGCTCCCGCGCGGGTAACGACCTCCGTATCGGGTAGGGGAGCGTGACCGTCAGCCCGACGGCGCGGCCGGCGGCGGTACCGTCCACGCCGGGCTGCTGCGCCTGGAAGGCAAGTTCTGACGCGCCGCGCCGCCGGCCTTTACAGATACACGTACCCCAACAACGCCAGCCCCAGCGCGAGCCGGTAGACGACGAAGGGCGTGAAGGTCTGGCGCTGCAGCCAGCGCATGAGCAGCGCGATCGTCAGCCACGCGGCGGC
>CAJXKW010000179.1 GCA_913055855.1 uncultured Limimonas sp.
CCCACACCGTGCGCGGAAAGTTCGCGTTCGTCACCCACCCGGCCGCTGGGTACCTGCTTGAAGCCGAATACAAATCGACGGAACATCTCGGGGACAAGACACTTGTCTGCTCGCTGGGTCATGCCTACGAGTGCAGCTCTTCGCACGGCACGTCGGCGGGTTTCACCGCGGGCGCCAGTTTCTCGCACGCGGACGCTTTCGACGCCGGCTTTTCGATGAGCGGCGGTTACAATGTCGGCTGGGGGATGTCGGCCGCAAGCACCGCCTCGATCTTCGACATGGCTCTCGCGCCAACGGGTGTGAACGTTAAAACGGCCGGGGCTGAGTTTAAGGGCGACATTTTCACGGACGAGGAGCACGCAGTCGACAACAAAAGCAACAACGCAGTGGACGAAGGCATCAAAGCCGGAGGTCTTGCCACGATCGGCGTTATACTTCAAATATTCAACGGACTTATGTTTGCAGCTGTTCAAATAATAAAACGAAGTGCTGAGAAATTCACGGATTTGGATACTGACGGGAACGCAGAAGAGGATGTCAAACAGTTCCTGAAACGCGACATGCCAAAGATTTCGCGCTCAATGCACATTCTTTCCGCCATCGGCTTCGCCGGCCACTTGGCTTTCGGCGGCGTTTGGGCCATCACGCGCGCGATCTCGGTCAGCGCAACGGACTTGCTTTTTCCGCGCCAGATCAACGACGCTGTAAGCGGGATGAAAGAAAATGTGGGCCCGGCATTGACGGGCATCAAGGGCTATATCGGTAAAGCCGCCGCCAACGTCTCGGAGGCCGCCCAATCCGTGGCACAGAGTATTATGAATGCCTTCGAGGGTCACCAGTAAAGCGCAGGTCTCCGCAGTGCAGCGGTCCCGAGCGACCACGGGAATCAACGTGTCGAGCGAGCAGGGTTGCCATGTTTCCATTATTGAAGACCAGCGATCTCGTTCAATTCATTCCCATGGGAAATCATGTGGTGCCGCCGATCGCGGCACCCATTCCGTTGGTCGGCAAGAGCATGCAGACGTTCTACGGTATGCCGATCTGCCTTATGGGCGACGAAATCCCGTCGTTCCTTCGCGTTCCCCTGCCCTACACCGCCCCGCCATTCGCCACGCCGGGCATGGGTAAACTCGTGGTCGTGCCCCCGCCCACGCACTACAGCACGACCTACACGGAATCCTATCGCCCGGCCCTTCTCATGGGACCGCCGTTCACCGCCCAATTCATCGTCAACGCGCCGGCAACCATGCAAGCGGGGCCCGCGACGATCCCCGATCCCGTTGTAACCAAGTCGTTCACGGTTCAGTACATCAGCACGACGCCGACCTATCTCATCCTGTGACAGCTCGGGGACTGGGTTTCGCCGCGAACACGTGCGCGAACCGGCTCCAGCGCCTCGGGGTGGTGGCGCCAGCGACCCACTCGGTCCTGGGTTATGGGCTGGTGGACCCGGCGCGCGCTGCCGCTGTCGAGGTGGCGCCCGTGCCGCCAGGGTTGGAAACACGCATCCGCGTGGGCCAGGCCGCACGCGCGCAGAAGGGTTCCGATCACGCCGTCAGGGACGCTGACCAAGTCCTCGTACCCGATGTGGAGACGGTTCGCGGTCGGCAACTGCTCGTCCCAAGCTGCCATGACCTCGGCGTGCGTGCGCAGAACTTCGCCGATTTCCGCCATGTCGTAGGCATAGTGGTGAGCCTCGCGGAACCACTGCGTGTATATGGAGAGCGCGGTATCGAGGGGATCGCGCGCGCACGTGACGAAGACCGCGTCGGGGAAAAGGCGGGCGAGCAACCCGAGGTGCACGAAATTGCCCGGCATCTTGTCCGTCACCACGGCGGCGCCCGGATGCGCGCACGCCACCCGGGTGAGCACGTGCCGGCGCAAATCCCGCAGCGCCCCCGCGTCCAGGCGCCTGAGAACGTGCGGGTACGTGGCGTCGGGGAAACAGCGTGCGATGTCCGCGATCAGGCTCCCCACGGTCCGGGCCTCGCCGGCCGGATCGACGTCGGGGTGGGCGGCCAGGACGTGTTCCACCAGACTGGTACCGGTGCGCGGCATGCCCACGATGAAAATCATGCTGGGAGATCCCTCGACCGGGTCGTTCACCGCGGGTGCTTCCCATGCGCGCACAACCTCGGGCACAGCTTGCATCCACCGGGTCAGGCCCGTCACGTTGAAGCTGAAGCGCTCGCGCACGCGCGTGTTGGCCGCGCGCCACGCCTGCATCGCAGCGCCGGGGTTGCCGCGACCGCTTTCCGCGTGTCCCAGCGCGAAGCCGTAGCCGATGCGTTCGTCCTCGCTCAGCGCGCCCTGCGTGAGAATGGCGCGCATCCCCTCGGGGGCCATTGCGGGTTCGAGATCCGTGTCCAGCAGTGCCGGCCCGTCGACCAGGTCGCCGGCCCGTCCCGTGATGTCGGCGTGGCGCGCTGCCTCGGCCGCCTCGTCCGGCCGGCCGAGCGTGCCCAAGAGCGGGGCCGCCGAACTCGGGGACGCCGACCAGTTCGTACCCGTCGTCGCCGCTGTCGATCTTGTCGAGCGCGCTCAGGGCTTCACGCGTCAAGCCGAGCGCGCGTAGGCTCACGGCCTTGCCCATGCGCAGCCGCGCCACGCCCCCGGCCTCCCGCATAGCCCGGGTGTAGGCGTCGCGCGCGGCCGGGGTGTCGCCGCGCAGGCGCAGGGCCACGGCGCGCAGCGCGGCAATATCGGCACGCCGGGGCCCGTGGGTGTCCGGCCATGCGTCGAGTGTTCGCTCAGCTTCGTCCAAGCGAGCGCAGTCGATGAGCGCGCGCGCGCGAACGCACGCGAGATCGGCCCCCTTGTCGCCCCAGGTCACGCTTTCCGTCACGGCGAGCGCTTCGCTGGGGGCGCCGTCGGCAATACACGCTTCCCCGTCGAGCACCGCGAGGCGCTCGGAGCGCGGGTAACCGTGCCGCGCCGTCGCGGTGACGCGGCGCGCGTCGCCGGTTAGACCGCTCTCCAACGCCCGCGCCGCGGCGCGCAGTGCCTCGGTCTCGCTGATCGTCGCGAGGCCCGCCACCACCCGATAGGTCGCCACGCTCTCCGCCAAACGGCCTTCGCGCCAGAGGATGTCGGCCAGACACAGATGCGCGCCCACGTGACCGGGTTGCAGCCGGGTGGCCTCCCGCGCGGTTTCCCGCCCCTCGGCCAGACGGCCCGCACGCATGTAGCGTTGGGTGAGCATCAGCCGCGCATCGGCGCTTTCCGGGTTGTGCGCCACCGCGGCTTCCGCGATCCCGATGGCAGCGGGCAAGTGGCCGCGCGCCTCCGCGATTTCAGCGTAGGTGGTCAGGACGTCGACCCGCTTCGGCGCTGCCAAAAGCGCTTCCGCAATTTTTTCCAAAGCCCCCTTCAGGTCCTTGTCGCGGAGGCAATCCTGGGCGGCCCGAAGTTTGTCGTCCGTCGTGATCCGAAGGAAGTTTCCCTTCGACAACCCTTCGCTTGTTAAATCGATCTCGACCATTCCTGGTTACTCCAAATTCTTCAGCATAGTCTGAATCTGCTCTCCCAACTCATGAGATTTCTTTTCGGCCAGATCCAGAAGCTCCTGGGCCGTCTCGGCCTGCCGAAATTCGCCGATCAGCGCTTCGTCCGCCTCCACTTCTTCAAGAGATTTCACGATCTGCTCCACGATCGGTCCGAATATCTGATTGTGCATTCGTTCGCCGGACATGTTTAGAGCGTCGAAAACGCGCTCGTATTGGGGTATCTCTTTTTCGAACAGCTTCTGGTAATGCTCGCGCGATACGGGTCGCTGTGTTATCGGTTCTTCCTGAAGATACATGTAAGCAATGTCCTCTTGTACACTTGTATAGCTGTGTCTCAACACGCCGCGCCACACCAGCGTCATTTCATCCACATCCAAGTCGGCGACGATCGTGTCGAACGCGATCGGAATTTCGCGAAGCTCGCGGGCGGCGTCGTCACGGGGGACGTAGAAGAGCCGAGGCCGCGTTCCCGGCAGTTGGACCCGCTTCGTGGGCTGCTCGGGGTCCATATTCTCGAACACGATTGTTTCATCCCCTCGCAGCCGTTCGAATTGCTGATCGTCGGGGGCCGCGTTGTGATATCGCAGGTCGTGATCCCGCGGCAATTCGGGCGCCCGAAAAGTCGCCCAGAACATGTCCCGGGTTCCGTACTTTTTGTCGCGGGACTGCCAGTATGGCGGGATCGCACCAAAGTTGGCGGGATCTGGGGAGTCCAGAGGATCAGTGATCAAATTGTCGGTATCTTCAACATTTGGCAGTGGGTAATCCGGATCGGCCGGATCACTTTGCGGATCGGCATCACCGCCCTTGCCCATCGGGTTGCGCATGTCGTAGAGGCTGCCGAAACTTTTTTCCCAACGCACCGGCATACGCGCGAACGGTTCCGGATCCGAGATATACCACGAGCCGTCATCCGTCTGCTTCCAATATCGATCCCCGCTTACAGCCAGCTCCTTGCGGAACCCGGCAAGTTCAAAGGCCACTTTCAGTCGATCCGTCGTCGATCCGCTCGGCGCACAAGCCTGTCCGTTTATCACAAGATCGACAAGCGGCTTATGTTCAGGTATGTCGCTCGGGTGCCGAACACTTCTGCCGATCTCATCTTTGTAATGAATATCACCGTCGATAGGATGCTGATTGTCTTTTGTATATGGATCGACGGATCCATCCCGTTTAATCATGTAACGGCGTTTGATAACATTTGTTATCGACCCACCTGCGCCCCGCGCGGTCGGCAGGGAGATGGGCGCAAAATTGGCCTGCGTCTTGTCGATGACGATCATCGCTTGCGTCCTTCATCCGTCTCCTGCGGCGATCGAAAATCCACGCAACCGGCTCGCGCCGCAAAAACTGCCGTGAAGGCGTGGCGCCCGCCCGCCGCCCCCGGTGCCGTGCGATTGGCTACGCGGAACGGGATTCCGCTCGCTCGCGCGGGGGCCGCTCGGGCGCATTGATCGCGGTCCAACTGTTCAACAGGACCACAGTGACCACACGGTCTCGGCCGATATCCATGCCCTGGCCCAGCCAGGTGGTCCATCCCAGGCGGGCGCCACTCTCGTCAGCGGTCAGACGCAGGGCCGGCA
>CAJXKW010000180.1 GCA_913055855.1 uncultured Limimonas sp.
GCGGCACCCCCGCAAAGAACGCATGACTCGCCCGCCCCCGGCCCGCCTATATTGGTGACACGGCGGCGCATCCCGTGCCGCGACTCCCCGCGCCCGCAGGAGGCGCACGCATCATGGCGAAATCGCAGAAACGCTCCAGCCACGAACACCGCAAGCCCAAGGCCGACCCGGCGAAGGTGAAGGCCAAGGGCAAGTCCCCGCGCTATCTGGGCGACGACGACCGTATCGGCCCCGGCGAGCTGCTGGACAAGGCCCGCGCGCGGAAATAACCGCACGGCCGGCGCGGCGCGTCCTGTCCCGGCGCGCCGCGGAATGCGATGTCCAAAGATTCGATCAGGTCCGGCGAGCAATCGAGCGGCGCTTGGCGCGCTGTCATGCCGGCCCGCGTCTGCATACGTATTGATACTGGCGCCGCCCCTCGCGGCCAACGGGCGAATACCACTTCCGATGTAACGATTAAACGTATGTGTGGACAGGTGCGCAACGGCGTGTTTAACCTCCCGTTAAAGGCTGAGGGAACCGGCCACGGAACGGGGAGGTGGCGACCATGTTCGGCGGTTTGCGCATCGGCAACGGCCAAGGCAACGGGCGCACGGCGGACTCGCCCGGTATCCACGAAACGGCCGACCGGGCGAACGGTCACACTGCGGCCAACGGGCATGCGGTCCACGACCGCCCCGGCGAAGCAAGGTCCGGCGAAACGGACCACACCGAGACCCTCCAGACCCTGGCCGAGCACGCCGGCGAACTCGGCATCGAAGTCGCCGACGTCGCGGGCGCGGTCACGGACGTTCACGGGACCCTGCGCCGGCAGTCGCGCGATCTGGACGGCCTGCGCGCCGAGGCGGAGGCGGTGCGAACGGACAACCGCGGCGTGGCCGAGGCCGCCCAGCGCTGCACCGACGAGGCCGAGCACGCCGAGCGCACCGTGGCCGACTCGCGCGCGACCATGGACCAGTCCCTGTCCGAGATCCGCCAGCTCGCCGAGGCGGTCACCTCGATGCAGAGCCGCATCGAGGGGCTGCAATCCGCGCTGGATAAGGTCGCCGGGGTCGCCGGCAACATCGAGGCGATCGCGCGCCAGACCAACCTGCTCGCCCTGAACGCGACCATTGAGGCGCAGCGCGCCGGGGAAGCCGGCAAGGGCTTTGCCGTGGTGGCGGACGAGGTCAAGCAGCTCTCCCAGCAGACCAGCCGCGCCACCGGCGAGATCCACGAGACCATGCAGCAGCTCAAGAGCCAGGCGGGCGAGCTGATCGACGAGGGCCAGCAGGCCGCCCGGCGCGCGGATACCGTGCGCGGCGGCACGGAACACATCGGCGACGTTATCGAGTCCGTGGGCGGCGCCCTGGGCACGGTGCGCGAGCGCGCACGGGAAATCGCGGACACAACCGACAGCATCCGCGGTCGCTGCGACTCCTTCGCCGCAACGGTGGGCGAACTCGACGACGGCGTGGCGCAGTCCACCGACACCCTGGGCCAGTGCAGCGAGCGCATCGCCGCCCTGACCGACCGGGTCGAGCGCTTCATCGGGCTGACCGCGGTAAGCGGGGTGGTCACCGTGGACACCCCGTTCATCCAGGCGGTCCAGGACAAGGCGCGCGAGGTGGGCGCCGCCTTCGAGGCCGCGATCGCGCGCGGCGAGATCACCGAACAGGCGCTGTTCGATTTCCGCTACACGCCCATTGCGAACACCAATCCCGAACAGGTCATGGCACCGTTCACCGAGCTGACCGACCGCCTCCTGCCGCCCATCCAGGAACCCATGCTGGAATTCGACGACCGGGTGGTCTTCTGCGCGGCCGTGGACGTGAACGGCTACCTGCCCACGCACAACAAGAAGTTCTCCAAGCCGCAAAGCGACGATCCCACCTGGAACACGGCGAACTGCCGCAACCGGCGCATCTTCGACGACCGCGTCGGGGCGGCCGCGGGGCGGCATACCGAGCCCTTCCTGCTCCAGGCGTACCGGCGCAACATGGGCGACAGCTTCGTGCTGATGAAGGACTGCTCGGCGCCCGTCTACGTCCACGGCCGGCACTGGGGCGGCGTGCGCCTGGCGTACAAGGCGTGAGCGCCGCCGGCGCCGGTCGTCGGCGAACCCCCTAGCCGTCCCCCACCCGTTCGGCTTATATCTGCGGGCATGCCACAGGACACGGCCATCGCTGAGCAGCCGGACGGGGACGGCGCGGCCACGGCGCTGAACCCGTTCAAGCCCGAGTCCCGCCCGTTCCACCTGCAGAGCGACTACGCCCCCGCGGGCGACCAGCCGCAGGCCATCGCTGAACTCACGCAGGGGCTGCAACAGGGCGAGCGCGACCAGGTGCTGCTGGGCGTGACGGGCTCGGGCAAGACCTACACCATGGCGCAGGTGATCCAGAAGGAGCAGCGCCCCACCCTCATCCTGGCGCCGAACAAGACGCTGGCCGCCCAGCTCTACGGCGAGATGAAGTCGTTCTTCCCGGACAACGCCGTGGAATACTTCGTCAGCTATTACGACTATTACCAGCCCGAGGCCTACGTCCCGCGCACGGACACCTACGTGGAGAAGGAATCCTCGATCAACGAGCAGATCGACCGGATGCGCCACGCCGCCACGCGCGCCCTGTTCGAGCGCGAGGACACGATCATCGTCGCCTCGGTCTCGTGCATCTACGGCATGGGCGCGCCCGAGACCTACGCCAGCATGACGCTCACCCTGAACGTGGGCGACACCCTGGAGCGCAGCGAATTCCTGCAGACGCTCACGCAGCTCCAGTACAAGCGCAACGACATCAATTTCGTGCGCGGCACGTTCCGGGCGAAGGGCGACACCATCGAGGTCTTTCCGGCGCACTACGAGGACACCGCTTGGCGCATCTCGCTGTTCGGCGACGAAATCGAGTCCATCGCCGAGTTCGACCCGCTCACCGGCGCCAAGTCGCAGGAACTCCAGCGCGCCAAGCTCTATCCGAACAGCCACTACGTCACGCCGCGCCCGACGCTCGAAAAGGCGATGAAGGGCATCAAGGAAGAGCTCAAGGAGCGGGTCGACTACTTCAAGCAGCACAACATGCCGCTGGAGGCGGAGCGCCTGGAGCAGCGCACACAATTCGACCTGGAGATGATGGAGGCCACGGGCTCCTGCCAGGGCATCGAGAACTACTCGCGCTATCTCACTGGGCGCAATCCGGGCGAGCCGCCGCCGACCCTGTTCGAGTACCTGCCGCGGAACGCCATGCTGATCGTGGACGAGAGCCACGTCACGGTCCCGCAGCTCAACGGCATGTACAAGGGCGACTACGCCCGCAAGGCGACGCTCGCCGAGTACGGCTTCCGCCTGCCCTCGTGCATCGACAACCGGCCGCTCAAGTTCGGCGAATGGGACGCCATGCGGCCGCAGACCGTCTACATCTCGGCCACGCCGGGGCAGTGGGAACTCAACCAGACCGGCGGCACCTTCGCCGAGCAGATCATCCGCCCGACGGGCCTGATCGATCCCGTGTGCCAGGTCCGCCCCACCACGGATCAGGTCGACGACCTCATCCACGAGGTGAAGACCGTCGCCGAGGCCGGGCAGCGCGCGCTCGTGACCACCCTGACCAAGCGCATGGCCGAGGATCTCACCGAGTACCTGCACGAAGCGGGGCTCAAGGTGCGCTACATCCACTCCGACGTGGACACGCTGGAGCGCATCGAGATCATCCGCGACCTGCGCCTGGGCGTGTTCGACGTGCTGGTGGGCATCAACCTGCTGCGCGAGGGCCTGGACATTCCCGAGTGCGCCCTGGTCGCCATCCTGGACGCGGACAAGGAGGGCTACCTGCGCTCCACGACGGCGCTGATCCAGACCATCGGCCGCGCGGCGCGCAACGTCGACGGGCGCGTGCTGCTCTACGCCGACCAGCGCACGAAGGCCCTGGATGCGGCAATCAACGAGACCGAGCGCCGGCGCGAGAAGCAGCAGGCCTACAACGCCGAGCACGGCATCACCCCGGAGACCATCAAGAAGCAGATCTCCGACGTGATGCAGAGCGTCTACGAAAAGGGCGACCACACCGACGTCCCCGCCGACGAACACGCCGGCGAAGGCATGGGCGAGAACCTCCAGGCGACCATCGACGACCTGCGCAACCGCATGAAGGAGGCCGCCGCAAACCTGGAGTTCGAGGAGGCCGCCCGCCTGCGCGACGAGGTCAAGCGCCTGGAGCAGGCCGACCTGGGCGTGGGCGACGACGCGGCCGGCGGCGGCGGCTTCGCCAAGAAGATCGCCAGGGCCGACGCCGAGTCCAAGTCGCGCAAGCGCAAGGACGACAGCAGCAAGAAACGCGGCAGCGGCAACAAGGGCAAGGGCAAGACCAAGTCCGGCCGCCCCGGCGAGCGGAGCCGGTGAGGCAGCATACCGGTCGAGATTGCGTCCCCCAGCGTAGGCTGGGCTGAGCGCAGCGAAGCCACGCATCGGGTTATGCCGCGTCATACCCTGGCCACGGCGTCCGATCGGCCGATGTTGGTCCGCCACCCAGCACATCCGACCGACATTCGCCAACATCCACCAACATGGCGGCCGATTGCCGTCCGCACCGCCCGACCTGCGCGCCGTGGGTCGCCGTCGCCATGACGAACCTCGCCCTCGCCGGTTCATTGGCGCGGCAATTGTACACGTTTTGTTCTATTTTGGCAATATCGCCCCGGCCGGCTTTCACGGGCAGCGCGTGGCTCGCCGAAACGGACATGGCGGCGCGGCACGCGCATTTGGATCGCTTGATGGGCGAGGACTGACCCTTGCCGCCCCCGCGCCGGAGCCAGGCCTCGTGGTTTCCGACGCGTATTTGTGGCGCTGGCAGGAGTTGTAGGTTGGGTTGAGCGTCAGCGAAACCCAACATCGCGTTAGCGAAGCGCAACATAAGCCCGGCGATATGCTCGTCGGCTGCCATGTTGGGCTTCGACCTGTGGGTCTCATACGGCCGAGTTGATGAAATCATCAACCCCAACCCCCTCTATTATCTCCCCCTTCCCCTGCCACCAGGGGAAGGGGGAGATGGGTTTGGGGCGACAGCCCGAAACCCAGAGGGGGATGGGGCTGGGCTCTCGCCGCTTAT
>CAJXKW010000181.1 GCA_913055855.1 uncultured Limimonas sp.
CACCTCCGCAAACGGTGAATCACATCAAAGCCGCCTTGGGAATCCCCCCTGATTCCCTTTTCGGATCCGGTGCTCTAGAGTGCGATGCGAGCCGGGTGGATCGCTGAATCGCACTCTACCTTTTGAAAACAGGGCGCGATTCAGCGATCAGGTGACTCAACCTGATCGCATCTTGCCCTGGCGCGCCCGGCATTACTCGCCGTCCGGGTTACTCCAGCTCCCGGAGCGGCCCCGGTCGCCGCCGCCGGCCCCGTCCGACGCGGATTCGTCCCCGGTCGCGGACTGAGTCTTGGGCGCGACCCCGCGCCCCGTGGCGAGTCCATTGTGGTCCCGGCCGTCGTCGCGGGCTTCCCCGGTGGCGCCGGCGCCCGCCGGCAGGGGCACGACGCGCGTATACGCGCGGCCGTACTGGATGAGCACCTCGTTGCCCTTGGCGATGGGCTCCTCATCGGGGCCGCGGTTCTGCACCAGGGTAATGACGCGCCCGTCGGCCGTGCGCAGGACGTATTCGATACCCTTGCGGCTACGGGCGTCCTCTTCGATGAGCCAGCCCAGGCCGGCGCCGGCCAGTGCGGCGATGATGGTGGCCGCCGCCTCGGCACCCGGATTGTCCACAGCCGCGGCGGCGACGCTACCCGCGGCGGCACCGCCCGCAACCGCGCCGATGCCCCGGTTCTCGCCGCCCTTGATGTCGACCGGCCGCGCGGAAATCACGGTCGCCTCCGCGGTATCGACGATACGGCCGACGTCCTCGCCGGTGTACTGCTGGCCGCTGGGATGGCTGCATGCCGCGACCGTCAGGCTCAACGCCGTCAGGATCGCGGCCACGCGTCGTGTCTGGATCATGGTCGTCGCTCCACGCGCCGGAGATGCGGCGCTTCCCTGCGCTGATGTGGGGTGCCCGCGATGGCACGCAAGCATACCCGATGGGGCGCGTCCCAGGCCCTTTTTCCGCCGCGCGCCCGGTTCACACCGTGGCGTCGTCGGGCGCGATCAAACAGATCAGGCATACTGCAGCGGATTCGCCGAGGAAGGGGAACTCGCCTTCATAGGCGGTGACGTGCTCGCGCCCCTCAACGGGCACGCGCAGCCGGGCCACGAAGGGGGGACCGCCGTCGAGAACGCTGCGCACCGAGTCGATCCGCGTGCGGTAGTCGGCCGCGGGCATCAGACTGCCGAAGACCACATCCTTGGGGCGGAAGCCGAGCAGGTCGCACACCCCCTCGCCGTTGAGCACCCAGGAAAAGCCGTAGTCCGGCAGGTCAAGACGGCCCCGCGCGAGGAGAATCCAGGTCAGCAGCGTGGGATGATCGACCGGATCGAAGCCATGCCAAGCCGGTGCGCGTGCGGCCCCGCGCATGCGCATCCAGGCGTCGTGCATCGCCCGGACCGGATGCCGCCGCGGGACATCCGTGAGCGCGACCGGGTCGAAGGGCATGCCCGCCTCCGTCTGGCTTCCGGTTTCGAGATTACCATTTGTATAAATCGTGACCAAATGTCGCGACCGCGCCCTCACCGCCTGTGCAAAAACCCGCACACACCCTGCGGATGACACCCCGGCACGTGCCTGCTACCCGACTCGCGTCCGATACAGGGCGGCGGGACGTCGCAGGCGTCCCCATCCGAGCGACAACAGGGGGAAGAGGCACGACATGACCTTTCTCAGCCTTGCGCTGACCATCCTTTCCGGCATCGCCATCGTCTTCGGCATGGTCTTCGTGATGATGTCGCGACGCGCGTGCGCGGGCAAACCGGAATCCTTCTCCAACGAGCAGCAGATGCAGCGTGCGGGGGTGTGGCTGCGCGTGGCCTTCATGTGGCTGATCGTGGGCATCGCGCTCCTGGCCGCACGGCCGATCATCCTGGCGCTGCTGGGGCTGCCGCTGGGCTAACGGGCCGACCCGACCGACCACACCGGCCCGGCCGCGGCGTCGCGGGCTGCGGGGCGATGCCGCGGCGCGGGTCCGCGTGACTCCCGTGGGCATTCCTGCTACCCGACTCCCCGCGTGACCGCCGTCGCCGGGCCGGACCGGGCGGCTGGCGTGCGGCGTGGCCGTCGGCGCGCCCGGGTCACGACCGTTCGAGCGACAGCGCACGACGCGAGAGGATAATGCCGATGTCCTCGGTTCTGGTGGATATGCTGATCACGATGCTGGGCTGGCTCGCCGTCGCGTTCGGTCTCGGCATGGTCTACATCGCCGACCGCACGGCCAAGTCGGCCATCAACGCGGAATCGCCCGCGTGGCGGCTCGAACTCGTGGGAAAGTGGCTCAAGGCCGCCATCGCGGCCCTCATCCTCGGCCTGATCCTGGTCGGCATCCGGCCATTCGTGTGAATCCGTCCGTGATGGCGTTCGGGCATGCCGCGCTGGACGCGGCGCCGACTTGGGCCGATACCCGAAGACAAATTGACCTGCAAAGGCGCCGTCCGGAGACCAGGACGGCGCAAGCCTTGTCCACGATTGGACCCGCGAAATTCCGGAATGCTTGGCGGAGAGGGAGGGATTCGAACCCTCGAAGCGGTTTTACCCGCTTACTCCCTTAGCAGGGGAGCGCCTTCGACCGCTCGGCCACCTCTCCGTTGAACCGGCGCCGCCCGAAAACCCGGCGTCGCCGTCCGTGGGACCCTGTGTGTAGGCACGCGCCCCCGGGCCTGTCAATGCATGCCGTGCCCGTTTCAAACGGCGGCCATCGCCTGGTCCAGATCCGCGATGAGGTCCGCGGCATCCTCGATGCCCACGGACAGGCGCAGCAGGTCATCGGGGACCGGCGAGTCCGCACCCTCGATCGTCGCGCGATGCTCGATCAGGCTCTCCACCCCGCCCAGCGAGGTCGCACGCTGGAAGATCCGGCAGCGGCCGACGACCGCCAGCGCCGCGCCGCGTCCGCCAGCCATGCGCAGGGACAGCATGCTGCCGAAGCCGCCGCGCATCTGCCGCGTCGCAACGGCGTGCCCCGGATGCGATTCGAGACCTGGATAGAGCACCGCCGCAACCTTGGTATGGCCGGCAAAATGCGCCGCGATGCGTCGGGCGTTGTCACTCGCCCGTTCCACGCGCGGGAACAGCGTGCGCATGCCCCGGAGCAGCAGCCACGCTTCGAACGGGCCCAGGATCGCCCCGCCCTCTTTCCGGTTGGCGCGGATCTGCCGCCAGACATCCGACTCCGGCTCGGCCGTAACCAGCGCACCGGCCACCACGTCGCTGTGCCCGTTGAGCGCCTTGGACGCGGAATGCATCACGACATCCGCGTCCAGCGCGAGCGGTTGCGTGTGCACCGGCGTGGCCACCGTGGAATCCACCACCAGCCGAGCGCCGTGGTCGTGGGCGGCCGCCGCCGCGGCGGCGATATCCACGATGTCCCAGGTTGGATTGCTGGGCGTCTCGACCCAGACGAGCTTCGTGCGCCCGGGCCGGATGGCCGCACGCAGCGCCGCCGCCTCCGGCGCGACCAGATCCAGCCCGATCTGCCAGCGCGCGCAGAAATCTTCCAGCCACGCCCGCAGGCCCCAATACATGGCGCGCTGCGCCACGATGTGATCGCCGGGGCGCAGCGTCTGCACCACGGCCGCCGCCGCGGCCATACCGGAGGCGAAGAGCAGCGCCTCCCGGCCGCCCTCCAGGCGCGCCAGGAGCGCTTCCGCCGGGCGCGCCGAGGGGGTGTCGTCGCGCTGGTATTCATCCGGCCCGTCCAGCGCGTAATCGGTTCCACGCGTAAACGTCGTCGCGGGCCGGATGGGCGGTACGACATCCCCGGCCCCGCCCGTGTCGGCGAAGCCGGCATGCGCCGCCGTCGTCGCCGGCGCCGGCAAGCCGTCGTGCTCAGCCATGACCGCGCTCAGCGCCGTGCGTACTGCGTGGTGCCGAACAGCACCTCGCGCGCCTTCTCGTCGAAGCCTTCCTTGCGCTTGTCCGCGAGAACCTGCAGCCCGCGCTGCACACCCGGGCGCTCGGCCACCGCTTCCTGCCAGCGCTGGACGTGGGGGTATTCGGCGATATCCACGCCCTGCTTCTCCGCGCTCCGGGTCCACGGAAACGCCGCGATGTCGGCGATGGAATAATGCTGGCCCGCGAGATACGGCGACTCGCTCAATCGGTTCTCCATAACGCGATAAAGCCGGTTCGCCTCGTTGGTATAGCGCTGGTACGCGTACTCGACGCGGTCCGGCGCGTATTGCCGGAAGTGGTGCGCCTGCCCCAGCATCGGCCCGAGATTGCCCATCTGCCACATCACCCATTCCATCGTGCGGTAGCGGCCGTGGCCGTCGTTGGGCAGGAAATAGCCCGTCTTCTCCGCGAGATAGAACAGGATGGCGCCGGACTCGAACAGGGGCATGGGCGTGTGGTCCGGGCCGTGCCGATCGATGATCGCGGGAATGCGGTTGTTCGGCGAGATCTTCAGGAAATGCTCTCCAAACTGGTCGCCGGCGCCGATGTCGACGGGATGCACCTCGTACGACAGCCCGGTCTCCTCCAGCATGATGTGGACCTTGTGCCCGTTCGGCGTGGGCCAGGAATACAGCTCGATCATGACGGGATCCTCGCTCGCGGGTGACGGTTGCGCGGCGCATGGCCGCATTTGGCCATCAGGGGATCATCTTGCAGGAAGGTCGGCAAGAGTGGCGCTTCGGGCGCATGATAGACTTAAAATAATTCCAAGTAGATGGGTGAGTGCGCCTGCGCCGGGCTTTCGGCGCAAACACACCATGGCCGTCAATGAAGGTTGTTGGGCTCGACAAGCCGGGCGATCAGCCGGTGCACCTTGTCCACGGGATAACCCGGATGGTGATAGCAATAGACGCGGGCGGCGACCATGTGGGCGTCCGTGTGCGAGCACCCGTTGGCCATCATTTCCTTGTACGCGCGCACGACGGCATCACGGCACCGGCACGGGATGTTCGGGTCCATGCTCTCGCACGCCATCGACTTCGGGCATGCCGAATCAACGCCCGTCGTCGTCTTCTTCGTCGGATCGTACTTTGTGGCCATAAAGTTCCACCCTGCGATCAACGAGGTCGAAGCCGAG
>CAJXKW010000182.1 GCA_913055855.1 uncultured Limimonas sp.
ACCTCCGCAAACGGTGAATCACATCAAAGCCGCCTTGGGAATCCCCCCTGATTCCCTTTTCGGATCCGGTGCTCTAAGTAAATCCAGAGGCGGATTGACGAGAAAATCCAAACCTACGCTCGGAAAACAACCAACCTAGCTAATAATATCGAAATCCTCAGAGGTGTGGATGGTCGGCGCCTGCGCACCGGCGACTATCGCGTCCTTTTCAAAATCGATGACACCTCACGGCATGTGATGTATATTTACCATATCGCCCGTCGAAAGGATGCGCACGATGGTTGAGGAGGTCGCCACCGCGCTGGCGGCGCCTGTCGACGTCTTGATCCCCGAGACGGATTGAACGAACACGCCTGACGATGGGGTGTAGCGTCAGCTCGCCAATTCGAGCAACTCCTCCGCCAGCGCCCGGATCTCGGTGGTCGCCCGGCTGCGCGGCTGGCGCTCGCCCACGGCGCGCCCTTCCGCCAGGGCCGAGGCGAGCGCGACCCGGTTGCCGATCGACGTCTCAGCGATGTGCGCGCCCGTGTCCGCCAGCGCGGTGCGCATGCGCTCGGTGAGCCTGGCGCGCGGCGGCACGCGGTTGAGCACGGCCACGGCCCGGATCCGCTCGGCCCGCGCCAGCTCCAGCGTGGGCTTCGTCGCCCAGACGTCCATGGGCGACGGCTGCACCGGAACGAGCGCCAAATGCGCGGCGCGGATGGCGGCGCGCGCCTCGGTCTCGGCGTGCGGCGGGCTGTCCACCAAAACAATGTCGTGCGCGCGGGCCAGCCGCTCGACCTCGCCGGCGACGCGCCAGCCCTGCACGCTGTTGCCCAGAAGCCCGGCGCCGGCGTCGCCGATGGTCTCGGCGCGTAGGCGGTACCACATGGTCAGGGACTGCTGCGGGTCGATGTCGAGCACAGCCACGCGCTTGCCCAGCGCCGTCCAGGCCACGGCCAAGTGCGCGGCCAGCGTGGTCTTGCCCGCGCCGCCCTTCTGCTGCGCCACGGTCACGACGGTTGCGCCCATGCCCGCCCCCTTGGGAACCTCCGCACGCGGGCAGTCTGCACCGCCGCCCCGTCCTGAACAACATATTGCGGCCCACCCGAGCGCCATGCCCCAGCGATCCGATGCCGAAGCCACCACGACCCATGCCGATGTCAGCGCCGCGGCGGTCGCCGAGGCCGCGGCGTGGCTGCGCGCGGGCGGACTGGTGGCGTTTCCCACCGAGACGGTCTACGGCCTGGGCGCGGACGCGACGCAGCCGGAAGCGGTGGCGCGCATCTTCGAGGCCAAGGGCCGGCCGCGTTTCAACCCGCTGATTGCGCACGTTGCCGACACCGAGACGGCGCGCGCGCATGCGGCGTTCGATTCCCGGGCGGATGCGCTCGCCGCGGCATTCTGGCCGGGCCCGCTGACCCTGGTGCTGCCGCGCAGCGCCCATTGCGGCGTCGCCAAGCTCGCCAGCGCGGGCCTGCCCAGCCTGGCCGTGCGCGTGCCCGCCCATCCCGTCGCACAGCGCCTGCTCCGGGCGCTCGGGCGGCCTGTGGTCGCGCCCAGCGCCAACGCCTCGGGCCGGCTCAGCCCGACCACGGCCGAACACGTGCGCCATTCGCTGGGCGCGCGCGTGGACATGATCCTGGACGGCGGGCCCTGCGCCGTGGGTGTGGAGAGCACGATCCTCGACCTCACGCGCACGCCCGCGGTCATCCTGCGCCACGGCGGCATCAGCCGCGAGGCCCTGGCCGAGGTGATCGGCGCACCGGAGGACGCCACCGCCGCACCCGCGGACCGGCCCAGCGCACCCGGCCAGCTCGCCAGCCACTACGCCCCCGGCCTGCCGCTACGCCTGAACGCGCGCGAGGTGCGCCCGGACGAGGGGCTCCTGGCGTTCGGCGCCGATGAACCGGGAGGTGCGGCCCTGACCCACAACCTCAGCCCGGCGGGCGACCTGCGCGAGGCGGCGGCGAACCTGTTCGCTCATCTGCACGCGCTCGACCGGCCCGACCTCGCCGGCATCGCCGTGGTGCCCATTCCGGCCGAGGGCCTGGGGGCAGCCATCAACGACCGCCTGCGCCGGGCCGCCGCGCCGCGCCCGGCATCGTCAGGCGGCACCTGAATCGCCATATCCCGGGGCATGGCCGAAGCACCCGTGTCCGCGAATGACCTGCCCGCCGCGCTCGCGTCCATCGTAGGCGCGCGTCACGTGGTCACCGACCCGGCGGCCTTGGCGCCGCGGCTCATCGACTGGCGCAAGCGCTACCACGGTGCGGCGCGCTGCCTCGTCGAGCCGGGCACAGCGGACGAGTTCGCCCGGGTCGTCGCCGCGTGCGCCGCCGCGCGTGTCCCCATGGTGCCCCAGGGCGGGCACACCGGCCTCGTGGGCGGGAGCACGCCCCTGCCCGACGGCGCCAGTGTCATCCTGAGCACGCGCCGGCTCAACCGTATCCGGGAGCTGGACGCGCGCAACAACACCATGACCGTGGAAGCGGGCTGCATCCTCGCCGACCTCCAGCGGGCCGCCGCCGACGCGGACCGGCTGTTCCCGTTGAGCCTGGCGGCAGAAGGCACCTGCCAGATCGGCGGCAACCTCGCCACCAATGCGGGCGGGCTGAACGTGCTGCGCTACGGTACGGCACGCGAACAGGTCCTGGGACTGGAAGCGGTGCTGCCCGACGGCCGTCTTTGGAACGGCCTGCGCCGGCTGCGCAAGGACAACACCGGCTACGACCTCAAGCAGCTTTTCATCGGTGCCGAGGGCACGCTGGGCGTGATCACCGCGGCGGTGCTGCGGCTGCATCCCCGACCGCGCGAGACGGCGGCGGCGTTCGCCGCCGTGCCCGATGTGGATGCGGCGCTGCGCCTGTTCGCGCGCGTGCAGGCAGCGACCGCGGAGAGCTGCGTGTCCTTCGAGCTGCTGCCGCGCTTTGGCCTCGACCTGGCCCTGCGCCACGTTGCGGACACGCGCGATCCGCTCGCCGAACGCCATCCCTGGTACGTCCTGGTCGAGGTCGCCGGCGGCACCGGCGACGGCGGGCTGCGCACGGCGCTGGAGGACGCCCTGGGCGAGGCCCACGAGACGGGCGCGGTCCTGGACGCCGCGCTCGCCGAAAACGCCGGTCAGCGGGCGGCATTCTGGCACCTGCGCGAGGCGATCGTGGAAGCGCAGCGCCACGCGGGGGCGTCCATCAAGCACGACATCGCCGTGCCCGTCTCGGCCGTGCCGGCCTTCCTCGAGCGCGCGATCCCGGCGGTGGAAGCCATGATCCCCGGCGTGCGCCCGGTGCCCTTCGGCCACCTGGGCGACGGGAACCTGCACTTCAATCTCACCCAGCCCGCCGAAGCGGACCCGGAGGCCTTCCTGGCGGAATGGGAGCGGGTGAATGCGGCCGTGCACGACATCGTCGCCGACTTCGACGGCAGCATCAGCGCCGAGCACGGCATCGGCCGGATGAAGGTGGGTGAGAACGCGCGCTTCAAGCCGGCCGTGGAGATCGAGATGATGTGTGCAATCAAGCACAGCCTCGATCCGCACAACCTGATGAACCCGGGTAAGGTGATCGAGCCCTGAGCGCCCACGCGCCACCGACGTTCCAGAATGCGCACGTGCCACGTTCGTGAAAGCGGCCGGGATGACCGAGAGGACCCATCTGGAGACGCTTTACGCCGCAATCGGACGCCTGCCCGAAGGCGTCGTGGGCGAGATCATCGACGGGCAGCTCCATACCTATCCGCGACCGCCGGGACCGAACCTCGCTGCGCAAGCCGCGCTTCTTGCCGACCTCGCCGCCCCGTTCTATCGCGGCCGCGGCGGCCCCGGCGGCTGGCGGATCATGGCGGAGCCCGAGCTGCATTTCCGGCGCGACGCCGAAGTTCTCGTCCCGGATATCGCGGGCTGGCACCGGGAACGGTTGCCCGCGCTGCCAGCCGACCAGCGCTTCGAGGTGGTGCCCGACTGGGTTTGTGAAATCCTCTCGCCGTCGACGGCCAGCACGGACCGCGAGATCAAGATGCCGGTCTACGCGCGCTACGGCGTGGCCCATGCGTGGCTGGTGGATCCGAAACAGCAGCGGCTCGAAGCGTATGCCCGCGCGGGTGCCGAATGGCGTCGGATCGGCACGTTTACGGCCGCAGCACCAATCCGGGTCGCCCCGTTCGACGCGGTCGCAATCGCGCCGCCCTGGGTGTGAGGCGCCTCACGTCCCAGGGCCGTCGATCCCGTACCCGAAATGCTCGGCCCAGGGACGCAGCGTTGGCAGCACCGGTTCCATGTGGTCGCGGTAGCGCGTCCAGCGCCCCTGTGCGCGGGTATGAATGGGCTCGGTCACCTGGTCGTAGCTGGGCGTGTTGATCTTCGCTCGGCGACGCGCCGTCTCCGCATAGGCATAGAGGGCGTCATCCCAGGGTACCCCCAGAAAATCCAGCACCGGCGCGAGGGTGCCGGCGAAATCGGCGGTCAGCTCTTCGTAGCGGACGGTGCACACGGCCAGCGAGAGCGCCGCGCGGTACTGCGTCCACAGGCGCATCACGCCGTCGTAGAGCCTCGCCGCGTCGCGCAGGCGGAGAAAGTTCGCCATCGCATCGTTCAGGCGGAACTGCCGCATGTACGCGCTCAGCACCGCATCGCAGGGATGGCGCAGGGCGAAGAGGAAGCGCGCTTGAGGAAAGACGCGCTGGATCAGACCCGCCTCCACCAGATTGAGCGGGCGCTTGTCCACCACCACTGAAGGTGCCCCGCTCTCCGGCAGATGCCGCGCCAACTCGGCGTCGTACGCCGCGCGCAGCCGCTCGGCCTGGGCAGCCGTCAAGCGCGGCAAGGCGTCCGGATAGCCGGTGCCCAGCGCAGCCGCCATGGCGTCCACCGCCGGCTGCTCCTCGACCACGGCGACGCCGGGATGGCTGCGCAAGATGCTGTCCAGCAGCGTGGTGCCGGAGCGCGGAAAGCCCACCAGGAACACGCGCGCGTGCGTCGCCG
>CAJXKW010000183.1 GCA_913055855.1 uncultured Limimonas sp.
CTGCGCCTCGGGAAAGCGTTCCAGCAGCGCGTTGACGATGTCGGCCGTGTCGTCGACCGACAGCGTGGTCTGGGTGACGAACGCAAGCCGGGCCGGATCCGGGACCTCCAGGTTCGCCACGTCGGCCACTGTCTCCACCAGCTTGATCGCGCCCTCGGGAAGCTGGCCCAGGGTGCCTTCGACCTCCGGGTGGCCGGCGTGGCCGATGAGGATGATCGTGTTGCCGCGGGCGTGCTGGCGCTCGGCCTCGCGGTGCACCTTGGAGACCAGCGGGCAGGTCGCGTCGACGTAGAACATGTCGCGCTTCTCCGCCTCGGCGGGCACCGTCTTGGGCACGCCGTGCGCCGAGAACACCATG
This sequence comes from uncultured Limimonas sp., assembly GCA_913055855.1. Lineage (GTDB taxonomy): Bacteria > Pseudomonadota > Alphaproteobacteria > Kiloniellales > Rhodovibrionaceae > CAJXKW01. The sequence continues at coordinate 359 of CAJXKW010000183.1, forward strand.
GGGCGGTCGTTGGGCGCCTCGCTCAGATCCTCCACGAAGACCGCGCCCTTCTGTTCGAGCTGTTCCACCACGAAGCGGTTGTGGACGATCTCGTGGCGGACGTAGACGGGGGCCCCGAACTTCTCCAGCGCCCGCTCGACGATGTCGATGGCGCGCTCCACCCCCGCGCAGAACCCGCGCGGGCCGGCGAGGTAGATCTCCAGCGGCTGCTTCTCCATCGTGCTCCTCGACCTGCCCGTTGTGCGTGCCGCCCGTGCGAGATGGCAGCCGAGCCGTCCGGCGTCCAACACAGCGGTTTGATCCGCCCCGGCTTTGGCCTAGGCTCGCGCGTCACGGCGCGGCCGGCCCAGCCAGCCGCGTACGTGGAGCCAACGGTACACGACCACACGGTCGCAAAGGAAGGGGTATGACGAACCGCGCCGCCACCTCCCGCATCCCCGGCCTGCGGCGCATCGCCGGGCCCGCCGCCGCCGTCCTGGCGCTCGCCGGCTGCGCCGGCAGCGAGCCGCCCGCCTGCCCCTCGGGGCGCGCGCTCCAGGACGCCGCGCGCATGGTCGCCTTCGGCGAGCAGGGCCGCGATATCACCGACCGGCGCTTCGAGGCGCGCATCACCGACGTCGCCGTCGCCTGCGACGTGGACGCCGAGGACGACCGCCAGACCGTGCGCGCGGAAATGAAGGTGCGCTTCGCCGCCGAAAAGGGTCCCGCCAACCAAAGCGACGCCGCGCGCTTTCGTTACTTCGTCGCCATCGCGGGCCCGGACCGGCGCGTTCTCCGGCGCGAGACCTTCGAGACCACGATCCCCCTCACCGGCAACAGCACCCGCGCCAGCGTGGTGGAAACGCTCGCACCGACACTTCCGCTCACGGCTGATGCCAACCCGAAGGCGTACCGCTTTCTCGTGGGATTCGAGCTGGATCGCGAACAATTGCGCTACAATCGCCGGAATCCGTTGTAACTGTGCCATGCTGCACCCGATTTCGGTGCGTTCACGGAACCTTGAGCCTTGCGCGCGCGTTCAAACGATGGCGCGATGTCTGCGCGCACGCCGAATCGAGGCGAAGTCTCGGTAACGCGAACTGAAAAAAGGGGAGACCATGACACAGCGCAATCATCTCAAGGCGCTCGCCGCAACCGCGCTTCCGGCCCTGCTGATCGCGGGCTGCGCCCAGCTCAGCGCCGAGGACAAGCAAATGCTGGAGGAAGTCCAGACCACGGCGCAGGAGGCGAAGGAAGAGGCCTCCATGGCCGCGGAGGACGCCGCCGCCGCGCGCGACGCGGCCGAGTCCGCCGAGGACAGCGCCACCCAGGCGGAGCGCGAGGCCGAGCAGGCCCGGCAGGCCGCCGAGCAGGCGCAGACGCAGGCCGCGACAGCCAGCGAGGAGGCCGCAACGGCCGAGGAAAAGGCCAGCCGCATGTTCCAGAAGTCCATGGAAAAGTAAGCCGGCGGCGACCGTACGGGCGGGTCCGCATCAGCGGACCCGCCGTTGCCCCCGGCACCCGGCCGTCAGGATTCCCCGGCTTGGGTGACGCGCACGGGCAGCCCGCGCCGTTGCGCGACGGCCTCGCGCAGGCGCGACCAGTCGAGCGGCGCCTGCCGGTCGCCCACGGCCCGCCCCACCTTGCGGGCGAGGTCCACGTCCTCAGCCGGCTCGAAACGCCCCGTCTTCTCCAGCGCCTCGGCCTGTTTCTGCGTGGTGTGCGCCTCGACGTAGAGGTGCCCGCCGGCCCAGGCGAACTTGATGGGCTGGTCCACCACCGTGACCTTCGTCCCGGACTCGATGCGCCGGTAAAGATCCGCGATCCCCTCGGGATAGAGGCGGATGCAGCCGCTGCTGATGCGCCGGCCGATGCCCCACTTCTTGTTCGTCCCGTGGATCAGATAGGCGGACCAGCCCAGGTCCAGGGCGTACTTGCCCAGCGGGTTGTCCGGACCCGCCGGAACCGCCGCCGGAAGGCTCGGGTCCGCCTCGCGCATGCGCGCCGTGGGATACCAGGTCGGCTCGGTGATCTTGGCCCGCACCCGGGTGGTCCCGGTGGGGGTCGACAGGCCGCCGCGCCCGATCCCCACCGGATAGCTGCGCACCTTCCCGCCGTTCGGCGGGAAGTAATACAGCCGCATCGACGCCAGATTGATAACGATGCCCTCGCGCGGCGCATCCGGGAGGATGTGCTGGCCGGGCAGCACCACGCGCGTCCCGTCGCCGGGCAACCACGGGTCCACACCCGGGTTCGCGGCGACGACCTCGACGAAGCCCAGATCGTTCTCGTAGGCGATGTCGAGCAGGGTGTCGGCGGCCACGGCCGTGACCGTGCGAAGCTCGCCGATCACGCGGGCCGTCCGGTCCTCGGCGGGAATCCCCGCGTCGGCCGGCCCGGCGCCGGTGGCGCGCGGCCTGTCCACGGCCGCACCGCCCTGCGCGACGGGGGGCTTCGACGCCACCTCGGGCACGCCGGCGCACGCCGCCAGCAGCATGCTGATGCCAAGGCCGGCCGCGCGCGCGCCGGCCCGTTGCATCCGCCGATCCATCATCGCGTCCGCCTCGAACCTCGCTGGCGGGGTGATCACTCGCCGGGCGCCGCCGCTTCTTCCGGCGCCCGCGGACGTTCGCGCGCCTCCAGGCCCATCACCAGATCGGGCGAGACCGGACCCTTCGCCGCTTCGCCGCTGGGGATCTGGTCGCTGACCAGCCCCTGGTACAAGGTGTAGCACAACACCAGCAGGATGGCCGCAATGGGCAGGCCGGACGTGATCGCCGCGGTCTGCAGCGCCTGCAAACCGCCGCCCAGGAGCAGCACGGCCGCCACGACGCCCTCGGTCACGGCCCAGAAGATGCGCTGGACCTTGGGCGGGTCGGTGTGCCCGCCGGCGGTAAGCATGTCGATCACCAGGCTGCCGCTGTCCGAGGAGGTGACGAAGAACAGGATCACGATCACCGTGGCGATGGCCGCGGTGACCTTGGCCCCCGGCAGCACGTCGAGCAGGGCGAAGAAGGCGTGGCTCACCGCGCCGTCGACGTAACCGGCCAGATCGGCCTGCCCGGTGTGCTGCATGTAGATGGCCGTGGCGCCGAATACGGTCATCCAGAACAGCACCGCGATGGTGGGCACCAGCAACACGCCGATGACGAACTCGCGCACCGTCCGGCCGCGCGACACCCGGGCGATGAACGTGCCCACGAAGGGCGACCAGGAGATCCACCAGCCCCAGTAGAACAGGGTCCAGTCCGCCTGCCACGCGCCGTCCCCCGTCGCCTGGGTCCACAGGCTGAGCTGGACGATGTTCTGGAGGTACTCGCCCGTCGCCTCCAGGAAAGCGTCCAGAAGGAAGCTCGTCGGGCCGATGGCGAGGACGGCCACGAGAAGCGCGAAGGCGGCGAAGACGTTGAGCCGGCTGAGCCGGGCGATCCCCTTGTCCAGCCCGGACACCACCGAGGCCGTGGCCGCGCCCGTGATCGCGACGATCAGCAGAACCTGCGCCAGACGCGATTCGCCGATCCCCAGCAGGTAGTCCAGGCCCGCGTTCACCTGGAGCACGCCCAGGCCGAGCGAGGTCGCGACGCCGAACATGGTGCCGATCACGGCGAACACGTCCACCACGTCGCCAAAGGTGCCGTAAATCCGGTCGCCCACCAGCGGATAAAAGATCGACCGCAGGGACAGCGGCAGCTTGTGCCGGAAGGTGAAGAACGCCAACCCGAGCGCGGTGACCACGTAGATCGCCCAGGCGTGCAGCCCCCAGTGGAAGAACGTCAGGCGCAGGGCGACGCGCCCCGCCTCCTCGGTCCCGCCCTCGCCCCAGGGCGGCGCGACGTAATGGCTGAGTGGCTCGGCGACACTCCAGAACAACAGGCCGATGCCCATGCCCGCGCTGAACAGCATGGCGAACCAGGTGAGCCGGCTGTAGCGCGGCCGTTCGTCCGGATCGCCCAGCCGCTTGCGGCCCAGGCCGCTGAGCGCAAGCCCCAGGCAGAACACGGGAAAGATCGCCACCGCACCGGTATAGAACCAGCCCAGGCTGTGCGCGATCCAGTCCTGAACGGCGCCGGTCACGGCGAGCATCCGGTGCTGATAGACGAGGCCCAGCACGACGAACGCGATGATCAGGACCGACGCGCCCACGAACACGTTGGCCGCGACGTGGGGAAACACCCACAACCGCCGCGTCGGGACCTGCTTCTGGTAAAGGCCTGCATAGGAGGGCATCGCGCCTCGCCCGTCGGGCTGTTCGTATCGCTCGAGGGCAACCTAGTCAGCCGAGCCGGACGTGTCACGCCATCCCCGAAAACGGCCGGCATGGCGGCGCGAACGTGGCTCGATGGCGCAGGGGGCGCGCCGGCGTTGGCCTGCAACCGTCGGAAACTTGACAAACCACGACATGCCTCTACCCTGGGACTGACAATCGAAGATCTGGCCCCCGAAAGGCCGGTGCGGGAGAGATCGGGGCCCGCCGCCCACACGCGGTCGGGACGCCCGGCGCCGACGGAGCAACCACCCCGGAAACTCTCAGGCAAAAGGACCGCACACGGCCGGGCCCTCTGGAAAGCGGCC
>CAJXKW010000184.1 GCA_913055855.1 uncultured Limimonas sp.
GTCGAGCTGCGTGCCCGCCTGGAAGAAGAAGATGGGCGCGAACAGGCCGAACACGAGGCCCTTGAGCTTGCTCTCGAAGAACTCTTGTTCCTCCACGACGCCCGACATGGCCATGCCGATGGCGAAGGCGACCGCAGCCGGATGGATGCCGCCCAGGTGCTCCGCGACCACGCCGATCGCCAGCACGACCACCAGGATCCAGCGCAGCTCGGCCTCGACGACGGAGCCCTGGTAGCGCCGGAAGAACCAGCGCGCGAGCTTGGGCAGGCCGGACATCGCCGTGCCCAGGATGAGCACCAGCCAGAGCGTGCCCCAGCCGGCGTTGCCCAGGACCAGCGCCAGCCCGAGCATGGACAGCACGTCCACCACCGTCGCCGCGGCGAGGATTCGCTGGCCCGATTCGCGCTCCAGCGAGCCGTCCTGCTTGAGCGCATGGTACACCAGCGCCAGGGAGGTGGTGGACAGGCCGATCCCGATCACGGCCGCGGGCAGGGCGTCCAGGCCCACGACGGCGTAGGCGACCGCGAACACCCCGGCGAATGGCAGCATCAGGGACAGGGCGCCCACGCTCAGACTCCCCTTCCACGCCCGACGGACGGTTCTGGGGTTCACCTCGAAGCCGGCGGTGAACATGAGCGCGAGCATGCCCACGTGGCCCATGAACTCGACCCAGTCGAGTTCCGCCACGTCGGGGATCAGGGCAGCCAGCGCGATGCCGGCGGAGACCTCCAGGATCGCACTGGAGATGCGCAGTTCCAGGGACAGGCCGGCTGCAAGAACGAGACCGACCGCCACGGCGAGCGAAGCATCCATGACGCCCTCCCGCGTTGCCGCAACAACAGTTGCCCACCAGCGCCGGCGCAACGGCGCCAACTGGTTCGGACACGGATCGCTTGTGGGAAATCGGTTATTGCGGCCGAGGTGTCCGCACCGGTCTTGTCTGGGAGGACCGGTCGCCCGTCAGCCACCGCGCTTTTACCGTACGGCGAAACCTGGGGAACGGATCCCAGCTTGTCGAGAGAAAAAATCATGTCAGACGGCTCCGGCGCGGCCCCACAATCCAGGTGTGCCCACACTGCATCGCTCGCGCCGCCCCGCGGCGTTGCAGCGGCAGAACCCCTGGCGCCGCGGCGTTAAGATCCCTTCAAGAGCGGCCGCGGCCGGCCGTCACACAGGATGCGGGAGACGGGACCATGGCATGGCATGGGGCGGCTGCGCTGACCTTCGACGTCTACGGCACGCTGATCGATTGGCGGACGGGTGTGGCCGGGGTGCTGGTGCCCTGGGCGGCGGAGAACGGCGTCGGGGCAGGCCGCGAGGATCTGTTGAACGGTTTTTTGGAATGCGAGGGCGCGCGCCAGCGGGCCGAGCCCGAACTGCGCTATCCGCAGATCCTGGAGCTGGCGTTCGCGGACCTGGCGGCGCGCTTCGGTGTCCGTCCGGATCCCGACACGGCCGAGTCGTTCGGCGAATCCGTGGACACCTGGCCGGCATTCGCGGACGCACCCGGGGCGCTCGCGAGCCTGGCGCAGCATTGCCGGCTCGCCGCGATCGCCAACGTGGATCGCGCTTCGCTGAACGCGTCCGCAAGGCGCCTCGGTGCGGCCTTCGATGTCGCCGTGACCGCAGAGGACGCGGGTGCGTACAAGCCCGATCCGGCGCCGTTCCGGCAGGCCCTGACGGAACTCAGCGAGATCGGCGTCGGCTTCGATCGAATCATTCACGTCGCGCACTCGGGCGATCGCGACCTCGAACCCGCCCGGGCCCTCGGCCTGGCCACGTGGCACGTCGCGGCGTCCGGCGGCGCCGGCGATGCGCGCACGCCGGAACCGCGGGCGGAGCGCTGCTTTGCCGCCATGGCGGACCTCGCCGCCGCCGTCGCGCGGGCGGGTAACGGCGGATAGGCCGCTATCCCGGTACGTCGGCCGCGGCGACATCGCCCTTACCGGCGCGCTTGGCCCGGTACATCGCCGCGTCCGCCCGGTCGAGCAGCTCCGTAGCGGATTCGCGGCCCGCCGGGTCGGCCGCTGCGACGCCCACGGAAAGGCTCAGCGGCCGGCTGGGATCGCCGCTTTCGTCCGCCAGGGCCTCGCGGGCCGTCTGCGCCAGGCCGGCGGCCCGGCGCATCGCCGCCTCCGGGGTGATCCCGGTCAGGAACAGGGCAAACTCGTCGCCGCCCAGCCGCGCCGCGGCGTCGCTTTCCCGCGTGTGCGCGCGGAGCAGCCGCGCCACGGCCTTGAGCACGTCGTCGCCCGCGATGTGACCGCGCAGGTCGTTGACCAGCTTGAAATTGTCCAGGTCGACGTAAAGCAGCGCGGCCGGACCGGGCGGGCCGGCCAGGTGCGCCGCGAGCTGGGCGAGGAAGGCGCGCCGGTTGACCAGGCCGGTGAGGCTGTCCGTCTCGGAGAGGCGGCGCCACTCGCTCTCGCGCTTGAGCTGGGTGTTGGCCACCGCGATCTGCGCCGCAAGCTCTGCCGCCAGGGTGCGCTCGTCCGCATCCCAGCCGCCCAGGCCGCCGGCGTGCCAGAGGCACAGCGCGCCGTTGCTGCGGCCGCCGTGGGTCGTCGCCAGCGCCAGCAGGTCCGCGGAGTCGTCGGCTGTGGAAACCGTCTCGTCGCCGGCGCTCAGCCGCGCCAGGGCATGGCGAACGGCGGCCGAGGGTATGGGCGTTCCGGCATGGGCGACCAACACCTCGCCGTCGCCGGTGTCGCGGTATACGGCGGCGCCCTCGGCGTCGAGCGCCGGGAGCACGCCGCGCGCCGCCGTGTCCAGAATGGCCTGCGGGCCGCTTTCCTCGCGGGTGATGCGCAGAATGTCGTAAAGAAGCTTCTCCCGGTGGCGGACCCGTTGGAGCGCCGCGGTGTGCTCGGCCAGTTCCGTGACGTCGCGGCATATGCCGCGTGCGCCGCACCAGCGACCGCCGGCGTCGTGAACCGGCGCGGCGTCCGCGCGGAACACTCGCGGCCGGCCCTGGGCGTCGGCCAGGGTGATCTCGGTGCCGTGGCGCGGTGCGTCGGCGGCGAAGACCGCACGCGCGGCCTGCGGATCGCGGGCCTGGGCGACCGGATCGGGATCGCCGGGGTCGGTGGACGCCACGCCCAGCGCGTCCGGATGCGAGATGTAGATCAGCCGGCCTTCGGCGTCGCTTTCCCAGGCGAAGCCGTCGCGCATCAGGTCGATCAGGCTGCAGCAGCGCCTTGCCTGCGCGTGTAGGGCCGCCCACTGCTCTGCCTCCAGGGTGGTTTCCTGGGCCAGCAGCAGGCAGATGGTGCCGCGGCGCCAGGGCAGGGCGCTGATGCGGAAGCTGCGCCGGCCCGATACGTTGGCGCTCGCCGTCGCGCCCGCCGCGAGATCGAGGCGCGCCACCTGCGCCGCGCGGCCGTCGATGGCCGTGCCCACCGCCTGCATCAACGGAGCCGGCAGGGGCGCCGGAAGCAGCCCGTGCAGGTCGGCGGCGGCGCTGTTCGCCCGGAGCACGTGTCCCTGCGCGTCCATCAGAAGCACGGGCCAGGCGGCCGCCTCGAACGCGCTGTCCTTGGCGAACAGGACCGGCGCAAGCGTATCCCGACTGTCGTCGGCGGACGGCTCGGCGGGGGACATGGTGGCCTCGGGCGTGTTGTCCGCGGATGTCGCGGTGCCGCGCGGTCGCAGCGAATCGACCATGATGCTCGAAGATTCCGCGGAAACCGCTTAAGATCGATTTAAATCCTTGCGCTTACAAAATGTCGCGCGGCGGCGAGTCCGACATGCGGCACGGTGAGGGCCGCCAGGCCGATGAAGACCACCTCCAGGGTCGCCGTCTCCGCGCCCGCGGGCGGGCGCCGGAGGAGCCATGCCGCGCCGGCCAGCGCGAGCGTGACCCCCGTCAGCGGCGCCGCCGCGCGCACGAAACCGCGCACGCCGCGCGCCAGGTGCGTTTCGCCCTGGCCGGCAATGACGGCAAGGCTGTGCCGCGGCGCGTGCCAGACGCAGAAGTACAGGGCAAAGGCAAGCAATGGCGTTAGCACGGCGAAGACCGCCGCCAGCCCCGCGGTCTCCAGGACGAGACCCGGCCGTCCGCGCAGCCCCGCCGCCACCGCGTAGGCCGCGAGGCCGATGAGGTAGGCCAGGCCGAGCGGGGCGAGCGCATCCAGCAAACGCGTCATTGTGCCGGGGTCGGTTCCCGGCAGCAGGGCGGCGAAGTGCGCACCTGTGGCCGCGGGATGGAGGGTCACGGGCAACCCGATGGGCAAGACGCCGCGCAGGGTGCTTTCCAGCACGCCGGCGGGCGTCTCCGGGCGGGCGAGGCGCGCGGCCGCGGTGTCCTCGCTACCGAAGTGGGCCGCGGCGAGCGCGAGAAACCCGGCGAGCAGCGCGGGCGGCCACAGGATCCACGCGGCGACCACAAGCGCCGCGGCGCCGACGTAGGCCGCGGCGAAGGCAGCCGGCCATGCGCGTCCGAACCGGGGGGCGAACAGGACGCGGCCCTGGAGATGGTCCACGGCGCCGTGGGGGAGGCCCAGGAGCCCGATGAGGGCGGCGAGCAGGGCCAGCTCGAGCGCCGGATCCGGCGGCGGCAGCATCAGCGCCAGGGCGACCGTGGCCGCGCTCACGCCCAGCGCCAGGCGCGTGTGTGCGGCGGCCCAGCCCTCCGGCACGTTAGGCTAGCCCGTCCCGGCGGCGCGCCACCCGGGCCGCGCCGCCCAGGCCGCACGCAGCAGGGGCAGCGTGGGCAGGGCGGCGATGACCGCGCCGTGGTCGACAAGGCCGCCGTTCTCGGTGAGGAAGCGCACCATCCGGTCGGCGGGCACACGCTGGAACATGCGGCGGAACAGCTCGGGCGCACCGCCCGGGTCGCCCTGGAGACGGGTGAGAAAGACCTTGTCCAGCCAGCGCGTATGCG
>CAJXKW010000185.1 GCA_913055855.1 uncultured Limimonas sp.
CGGTTCGCCAGCGCGAGCAGGGTCGCGCCCGCCGCGCCCACGCCCGAGGCCTCGGTGGGCGTGGCCACGCCGAAGAAGATCGACCCCAGCACGGCCAGGATCAGGGCCGCGGTGGGCAGCACCGCGACGACCACGTCCCAGACCACGCGCGGCGTGATCTTCGGCAGGTTTTCGGGCAAGGGCGCGCTCTTCGGGCTGATCACGCCCAGGACGAGGATGTAGCCGACGTAAAGCGCAGCCAGGATGAGCCCGGGAAAGAACGCGCCCAGGAAGAGGTCGCCGACCGATGCGGCCGGATTGGACAGCCGATCGGCCATGAGCACCAGCATGATCGACGGCGGGATCAGGATGCCCAGCGTACCCGTGGCGCAGCTCGTGCCGACTGCCAGCGACTTGGAATAACCGTTCTTGAGCATAACCGGGATGGAGAGCATCCCCAAGAGCACCACCGAGGCGCCGATAATGCCCGTGGTCGCGGCGAGCAGCACGCCGATGAGGACGATGCTGATCGCGTAGCCGCCGCGCACCGCGCCGAACAGCTTGACCATGTTGTTCATCAGGCGCTCGGCCACGCCCGACTTGTCGAGCATGATGCCCATGAAGATGAACATGGGCAGCGCCACCAGCGTGAGGTTCTCCACCAAGCCCCAGATGCGCTCGGCGAGCAGGCCGAGCGAACTGCCGAAGTCGAACCACAGGTCGGCGCCGAACCAGTTCACCGCCGCCAAGCCGACGCCGGTCCAGATCACGGCCGTGCCACCCAGCACCCACGCCACGGGGAAGCCGGTGAACAGCAGCACGGCGAACGTGGCGAACATGCCGATGACGAAATATTCTTCGAGGCCCACGGCTTCAGCTCTCCTGCGACGGGTGCGGCGCGTCCGCGGCCGGGCGTGCGATGGTCATGGCAGTGCCCCCTGACTCGGTCAGCTCGCCGCCGGCCGCCGGATGGGCCGCGGCCAGCCGAACAGCAGGGCGGTGCACTTGAGCAGGCGCGAGATGGCGGCCACGGCGATCAGGATGAAGGCCAGCGGGATGAAGAACTTGATCACGTAGCGCGCGGGCAGGCCGCCGGGGGAATTCGAAACTTCGCCCTGCTGCCAGGAACTCCAGAAAAAGTCCGCCGCGGTGTCCACGGCGATCCAGCAGAACGGCAGCAGCAAGAACAGGATCCCCAGCACCTCGATCCAGGCCTGGGCCTTCAGACCGAAGCGCTCGTGCAGGACGTCCACGCGCACATGGTTGTCGGACGTAAGGGTGTAGGACAGACCGATCAGCCACACCGCTCCCGAGATGTGCCATTCCAACTCTTCCATCATTACTGAGCTGGTGCCGAAGCCGTAGCGCCCGATCACGGCAACCAGGATAATCGCGACCACGGCCAGCCAGAGCCACGAGAAGGCATAGCCCAGGCCCTGCAGCGCGCCGTCAAGCACGCGCGAGACGCGGGTCGTGGGCAGCTCGGTATGGGGCAGGAAGTCGGTCTCGACCGTGCTGTGCGGCCGGGCCCGGAACGACGTCTCTCCGGACATGGCAATCCCCACGCGGTTTGAAAGGACAGGCGGATGTACGGTGCCGGCGCCGGATCCCGCCCGCGCCGGCACCGGCCCGCAAGGGGATCGGCGGCTTTACTTCCCGCTCTCGGGGTCTTTCGAGAAGTACATGTCCGGATCCATGTACGCGCGCTCATCCCAGATCTTGAAGTAGTGCATGAACTCCTTCTGGGATTTCCACACGCGGGCGAAGTCCGCGTCCTTCTCCGCTTCGTTCTGGAGCACCTCGCGCGTGGTCTCGCGCAGCTCCGCCAGCATGGAGTCCGGGATCTGGCGCGCCTTCACGCCCTTGTCCTGGAACTTCGCGATGACCTTGCCGTTCTTGTATTCGCTCTCGGCGAGCGCGCGCGTGGTGGCCGCGGTGCAGGTGGTCTCGATCAGGGCCTTCTGCGATTCGCTGGCCTGTTCCCAGGCGTCGCCGTTGATGAGCATGTACTGCGCGGTGAAGGTCTGGTGCCAGCCGGGGAAGTAGTTGTTCTTGACGATCTCGTTGAAGCCCAACTTCTGGTCGATCACCGGCAGGGAGAACTCGGTGGCGTCGAGCGCGCCGGTCTCCAGGTTCTGGTAGAGCTTGTCGCCGGGAATCATGGTCACCGATGCGCCGAGTTCCTGAAGCACCTTGCCGCCCAGGCCGGCAAAGCGGATCTTCATGCCCTTGAAGTCGGCAATGCCGTTGAGCGGCGCGCGATACCAGCCCGCCGTCTCGGGGCCGATGATGCCGCAGAGCTGCGCGTGGACGTTGAAGCCCTTGTTGGCATAGACCTCCTGGAGCATCTCGTGCCCGGGGCCGAAGTAATACCAGGCGATGAAGGCCCAGGGCTTCATGCCGAAGGGCGTGGCGGCGAACAGCGGGATCGCCGGCACCTTGCCGATGTCGTAGCCGGCCCAGGTATAGCCCGCCGAGACCTTGCCGTCGGAGACGGCCTGCAGGATTTCCAGCGCGCCCACGAGCTTGCCCGGCTCGTAGATGCGGATCTGCACGTCGCCGTCGCTCGCCGCATTGAGCCGGTCCTTGACGTAATGCGAGGGCGAGGCGAGCGCGGGCAGGCTGGACGGGAACGCGATGGGCATCTTCCAGCGGATGCTCTCCGCCCGGGCATCCCCGGCGCCCATACCCACCGCCAGGATACCGCCCAGCGTGCATGCGCCGACGGCGGTGCGGAGCGTGATCTTCGACGCGATACGCCGCAACATGAAACCTCCCTGTGGTCACGCCGCGTTGGCCGCGGTCGTTGTGTGCGTTGCCGGCGCCGGGGCGGCGCGTTGTCGCCACCCCCGCCGGGCTCACGGACGCTAGCGTACCCCCACTGCGCCCTCAAGGCCATCCTGAGCCGGGGTTTGCCACGCGGCGGAAGCCGGGCGACCGCGCGCCGCGCGCGGGTGCGGCTGGCATCGCCGGGCGGGCGGGGCTAGGTTCCCGGTCATGGCCACGCTTTCCGCCCGTCTTTCCGCGAGTCCGCCCGTGGTCCAGGGTGCCCTCCTGATGGTGGGGGCGACGCTCGGGTTCTCCATGATGGCGGGCCTGATCCGGTTTGCCAGCGCCAGCCTGGACCCGCTGCAGGTCGTTTTTTTCCGCAACGTCTTCGCGCTGATGTTCATGCTGCCCTGGCTGGCGCGCGCCGGCCTGGGCGGCCTGCGCACCGAGCGCCTGGGGCTCCACTTCGCGCGCGCGGCGCTGGGGCTGTGCGCCATGGCGAGCTGGTTCAGCGCGGTCGCGCTGCTGCCACTGGCGCAGGCGGTGGCGCTCAATTTCACCGTGCCGCTGTTCGCCACCATCGCGGCGGCCCTGGTGCTGGGCGAGGTCGTGCGTCTGCGCCGCTGGAGCGCGACCATCGTGGGCTTCCTGGGCGTGCTGGTGATTGTCCGGCCGGGGTTCGAGACGGTTTCGCCGGCCACAGGGCTGCCCATCCTGGCGGCGCTGTTCATGGCCGCTTCGGCGACCAGCATCAAGGCGCTCTCGCGCACGGAAGACCCGAGCGCGATGGTGTTTTACATGAACCTGTTCCTCACCCCGATGAGCCTGGTCCCCGCGTTGTTCGTCTGGCAGTGGCCGGACGCGGCGACGCTGGCCGCCGTGGTGGGGATCGGCCTGCTGGCGGCGGGTTCGCACCAGTTGATGACGCGGGCGTTCGCCCGCGCCGATGCCTCCGCCATCGTGCCGTTCCAGTACCTGCGCCTGCCGTTCACGGCGCTGATCGGGTTCGTGGCCTTCGCCGAGGTGCCCGACGTCTGGACCTGGGTCGGGGCCGCAATCATCGCCGGCGCGGCGATCTACATCGCGCACCGCGAGGCCGCCGCCCAGCGGGCGGCACGCCCGGAAGCTGGGCGTCCCCCGGCGCCCGTGCGTGACGAGTAAACAGGCGACGGCCCGCCGCTCGGCGCCGCATCCTGAGCCTGTCGAAGGCCTCATCCTGAGCCTGTCGAAGGATGAGGCCCGACAGGGACAGCCGGACACGTGCGCGTTACAGGTCCACCGTCTTCGCCATCACCGCGGCCATGGCGACGATGGCGACCAGGGTGAGCACGCCGCGCAGCACCAGGTACCAGAAGGGCACGTGCCCGGTGCGCACGGCCGCGCGGTCGCCCAGCCACGCGCCGGCGAACCCGACGATCAGGATCGCCAGGGCGATCGAGGGGAAGGTGGTCTTGAGCAGCACCAGCAACGCGGCCCAGCCCACGAGCGCGGGCAGCACGCCCAGGCCGAGGCGCTTCCAGGTGGTCGCGGCGCGCGGGTCGCCGCGGGCGCCGCGGCCGGTCATGGCGGTGCCCCAGTGCACCGCGCCCAGAAAGCTCAGGATGACGGCGGCGTAGGTCACCTGGACCATCACGGTGAGGTCGAGCCACACGGGCTTGACCACCCAGGCGGCGACGCCGGTGGCGACGAAGGGAATCAGGCCGGCCAGACCGTAGGCCCACGCGGGCATCGGCGCCAGCCAGCCGGTTTTCTCGTTTGCGGTTTGGGAGGCGTCTGTGGCGGTCATGTCCCGTCCTCTTCGCGGCTGTGCCCGTCCGCCAGGTCGCTCAGCGTCGCTTGCGCCCGCTCGCGATGGGCGGGCCGGACATGCTGGGCGACCGTCTTGTAGGCATAGCCGAGAACGGCGGCGTCGTCGACGAGACCAACCGCCACAAGGACGTCGGGTACCACGTCCACCGGCAGGACGAAGTAGGCGAGGGCGCCCATGAGAATGGCCTTCACCCGGAACGGCGTTTCCGGATCGCGGGCGCAGTAGTACGCCGCCACGGCGTCCTCGACGAAGCTCACCCGGCCCAGCACGCGCTTGACCTTGGGCCAGAACCCGGCCTCCACACGCGCCCGGTCCTGCTC
>CAJXKW010000186.1 GCA_913055855.1 uncultured Limimonas sp.
TACAGCACGGGCAGCTCGATCATGCCGCAGAAGAAGAACCCGGACGGCGCGGAGCTGGTGCGCGGCAAGGCGGGCCGGGTCATCGGCGCCCTGATCGGGCTGCTCACCGTCATGAAGGGGCTGCCGATGACCTACGGCAAGGACATGCAGGAGGACAAGGAGCCCGTCTTCGACGCCTGCGACACCCTGGAGCTGTGCCTGGCCTGCACCGCCGGCATGGTCGCGGACATGCAGCCCAACGCGGACAACCTGCGCGCGGCGACGCAGAAGGGCTTCATCACCGCCACCGACCTGGCGGACTGGCTGGTCCGCGTGGCCGGCATGCCCTTCCGCGAGGCGCACCACGTCACGGGCGGGCTGGTGAAGCTGGCGGAGGCCAAGGGCTGCGACCTGCCCGACCTGACGCTGTCGGAGATGCAGGCGGTGGACACCCGCATCGACGCCGGCGTGTTCGACGTGCTCAGCGTGGAAAACGCGGTGGCGAGCCGGACCTCCGAGGGCGGCACGGCGCCCGACAACGTCCGCGCCGCCGCGCGTGGCGCGCGCGAGCGCTTCGGCCTATGATTCGGCGTAGGATGCGGCCCGCCGCCCCTATCGCAGGCGCGCTCTTGCTGGCCCTGGGCGTAGCGCTCCTCGTCGCGGCCTGCGGCAAGAAGGGCGACCTGGCGCCGGTGGAAGGGAGTGAGCTGTACAAGAACACCTACCCGGCGCCCGAGACCATGACCCCGAACGGCGAGGACGAGGCGGCGCGGTGAGCGATTTCCCCTTCGTCGACGGCCACATGCATGCGGAAGGCGTGCCGCTGGCGCGTATCGCCGAGGACGTGGGCACGCCCTGTTACGTCTATTCGGCGCAGGCGATGGTGTCCGCCTACGACCACTTCGCCGGCACGCTGCGCGATACGCTGGGCCACGAACAGCCCATGACGGTTTGCTACGCCGTCAAGGCCAATCCCAACCTGGCCGTCCTGGCGACTCTCGCCGCGCGCGGCGCGGGCGCGGACGTGGTCAGCGAGGGCGAGCTGCGCCGCGCGCTCGCCGCCGGCATCCCGCCGGAGAAGATCGTCTTCGCCGGGGTGGGCAAGACGCGCCACGAAATCGCCTACGCCCTGCGGCAGGGCATTCATCAGTTCAACGTGGAGTCCCTGCCCGAACTCGCGGCGATCGACGCCGTGGCGCGCGAACTGGACACGACCGCGCCGGTGGCCCTGCGCGTCAACCCGGACGTGGACGCGGGCACGCACCACAAGATCACCACGGGCCGGGCGGAGAACAAGTTCGGCATCGATATCGACATGGTGCCCGAGGTCCTGGCCGAGCTGCGCCACCTGCCGAACGTGACGCTGCACGGCCTGGCCATGCACATCGGCTCGCAGATCCCGGAGCTTCAGCCGTTCCGCGACGCCTTCACCCGGCTGGCCGAGCTGTACCGCCAGCTCCGCCGCGAGGGCTGGCCCGTCTCGCGCCTGGACCTGGGCGGCGGCCTGGGCATCGCCTACCGCGACGAGCCGCCCCCAGACGTCGCCGGCTACGCCCGGGTGGTGCGCGAGATCATCGGCCCGCTGGGCGCCGAGCTGGCCTTCGAGCCCGGGCGGCACATCGTGGGTAATGCGGGTATCCTGCTGGCGCGGGTGCTCTACGTGAAGGCGGGACGCGCGCGCCACTTTGTCATCGTCGACGCGGCGATGAACGACCTCATCCGGCCCACGCTGTACGATGCGTGGCACGAAATCGTGCCGGTCGACCGGCCCGCGCCGGGCACGCCCACGGTGCGCGCCGATGTCGTGGGCCCGGTGTGCGAAACCGGGGACATGTTCGCCGAAGGACGCCCCATGCCGGCGGTTGCCGCGGGCGATCTGCTCGCCATCTTCTCGGCGGGTGCGTATGGTGCGACCATGGCGTCGCCGTACAATTCCCGGCTGGCGGCGCCGGAAATCCTGGTGCACGGCGGCGATTACGCGGTCGTGCGCGCCCGGCCGAGCCATGCGGCGACGATGGCGGCTGAGTCCGTGCCCGCGTGGCTCACCGGCACCGGCGGCGGCCGCCCCGCCGGCTGACACCGCCGTTCGGCCGGCCCGGCGCGGCACCGCCCCGTTTTCCGCGAGGCAGCACAAGGGGGCTCGACATGGCCCGCGAGACGTCCGAACCCGATACTCCCGGCGGGCGCCGCCTGCCCGGCCGGCTGCGCCGGCAAATCGTCACTGCGCGCGCCGTGGTGCTGTGGGAGCGCCTGTGGCCGCGGCTCTGGCCGGCCCTGGCGCTGCTCGGCACGTTCGCGGGCCTGGCGATGCTGGGCGCAATCACCGCGCTGCCCCCATGGCTGCACGCGCTGGTGCTCCTCGCGGTGGTCGCCGGCGCGGGCGCGAGCCTTTACCGCAACCTGCGCGACCTGCGCATGCCCGACAGCTACACCGGCAGCCGGCGCATCGAGCAGGCGAGCGGACTCGGCCATCGGCCCCTGACCACGATGGACGACCCCCTCGCCGCCGGGGCGAACGATCCCGCCGCGGCGAGCCTGTGGCGCGCACACCGGGCGAAGCTGACGCGCATGCTCGCGCAGTTGCGCGTGGGCTGGCCGCGCGCCGGCCTGGCCGGACAGGACCCGCGGGCACTGCGCGCCATTCCGGTGCTGCTCATCGCCGCCGGCGTGATCGCCAGCGGGCCGACCGCGCCGGAGCGCCTGTTGCGCGCCCTGATGCCCGCCATCGGGGGCACCGGCGCGCCACCGCCAAGCGTAACGGTCTGGCTCGACCCGCCGAGCTATACCGGAAAGGCGCCGCGTGTGCTGAATGGCGCGAGCGGCGACGCCGAATCGCAACTTCCGGGCGAAGCCGAGGCGCAGGATACGGAAAGCGGCGGCGAGGCGAGGGACAAGGACGGAACCCGCCGCGTCGTCCGGGCGCCCGAGGGCAGCCGCGTGCTCGTCCAGGTCAACGGCGGCGACTCGCAACCGGCGGTGCTGGTGGGCGATACGCGCAAGCCGCTTGAATCGGTCTCAAAGGATGCGTGGAAGGGCGAGATCGTGCTGGGCGGCGCGAACGGCGTCACCGTGCCGGGCGGGGCCGACCTCGGCGTGGTACAGGCCGGGGATACCCTGGCCGAATGGCCGCTCCACCTGCTCATCGACCAGAAGCCCACGGTCGCCTTCACCGACGAGCCGCGCGAAGGGCAGCGCCACGCCCTCGAGATCGAGCACCGCGCCGAGGACGATTACGGGGTTACCGCCCTGCGTCTCGTCGTCGACCGGCCCGGCGACGAACGCATCGAGCCCATTGTCCGCCGGCTGCCGCTCACGGGCGACGACGGCTCGGGCACGCTGACGGGGACGACGTATCACGACCTGACGGCGCACATCTGGGCCGGCCTTGAGGCCGAGATGGTCCTGGAAGCGGAGGACGCCGCCGGGCAGACGGCGACGAGCGAGACCCGCACCGTCGAGCTGCCCGAGCGCAGCTTCAAGCATCCGGTGGCGAAGAAGCTGGTCGAGCTGCGCAAGCGACTGGCACGCAAGCCGGACGCGCGCAAGCCCGTGATCCGGGAGCTGCAGAAGCTTCAGACCCGGCCCGACCGGTTCCTGGGGGACATTGTGGTGGCGCTGGGGCTGCGCACGGCCGAGCGGCGGCTGGCGTACTCGGAGTCCTTCGCCGAGCTGCGCTCGGTCCAGGAGCTGATGTGGCGGCTCGCCCTGCGCATCGAAGACGGCGAACTGGCCATCGCCGAGCGCGACTTGCGCCGGGCGCAGAAGGCGCTGCAGGAGGCGCTGGCCGATCCCGAAACGAGCAACGCCGAGATCCAGCGCCTGATGGACCGGCTCGAACAGGCCATGCAGCGCTTCATGCAGGCGATGCAACAGCGCATGCAGCAACGCATGTCCGAGGGCGAGCAGCCCCAGCCCATGCCGGAGAACGCGCAGCGCCTGGAAGCCCGGGATCTGCAGAAAATGCTCGAGCGCATGCGCGACATGGCGACCTCGGGCTCGCGCGAAGCGGCGCAGGAGATGCTCTCGCGCCTGCAGCAGATGATGGAAAATCTGCGCATGGCGCCGCAGCAGCGCATGAGCCAGCAGGGACGGCAGGCGCAGGAGATGATGCAAAACCTCCAGTCCCTGTCGCAGCGCCAGCAGAACCTTCTCGACCAGACCTTCCGGCAGGCGCAGCCGGGTCAGGAAGGTCGGCGGCAACCCGGCCAGGGTCAGCGCCAGGGGCAGCAGCCGGGGCAAATGCAGCCCGGCCAGGGGCCCGGCGCACAACAGCAGGAGGCGATCCGCAAGGATCTGGGTGAGCTGATGCGCCGCTACAGCAACATGATGGGCGAGATCCCCGGCGCGCTGGGTCAGGCGGAGCAGCAGATGCGGCAGTCCCAACGCGCCCTGGGGCAGGGCCAGCCGGGTCAGGCGGTGAAACCGCAAAAAGGCGCCCTGGAGAACCTGCGGCAGGGCATGCAGTCCATGCAACAGGCGCTGCGCCAGCGCCTGCAACAGCAGCAAGGGCCCGGCCGGCAGGGCCAGGGCCGCTTCGGCGCGCGCCCCGGGGATCAACGCGATCCGCTGGGCCGCCGCCAGGGCGAAGACGGTCGCGGCGGCATGAAGCAGGACGACGTCCGGATCCCGGATGAACAGCAGATTCAGCGCGCCCGGGAAATTCTCGATGAGCTGCGCCGCCGCGCGGGCGAACGGGAGCGCCCGGAAATCGAGCGCGAGTACATCGAGCGCCTGCTCGAGCGGTTCTGAGCTGAAAGGAGAGGACGACGCCGAGTCTGGGCCATACGAGGGACCTTGATGACCCAACCCTCGGACCCGCACGACAAGCTGTTCCGCGCCCTGCTGGACGACCCGGCGCGGGCG
>CAJXKW010000187.1 GCA_913055855.1 uncultured Limimonas sp.
ATCGCCGGCGTGGTCAACCCGCCGCGCGCGAACAAGTACAACTACTGGACCAATCCGAAGAACCCCAAGGACCCGGAGAAGTGGCTGGAGAACGCCAAGGAGCATCCGGGCTCCTGGTGGCCGGAGTGGCACACCTGGATGGAAAAGACCTCGGGCACCGAGACCGTCGAGCCGCGCCAGCCGGGCGGCGGCGTCTACACGCCCGTCGAGGATGCGCCGGGGCGCTACGTCAAGATGAAGGGGCAGGAATAACCGCCCCAACTTTCACGGATTGACGCGAAGCGTGCGGGCCGCGGTCCTCGCCGGATCGCGGCCCGCTTTGTGTCGTTTTGGCACACCGCCATGGATCGCCCGCGCCGTGTGCGGCCCCCAACGCGGTCGGTTCGGCATTCCCGCATTCCGCATCGCGGAATGCGTTTTCCCTTCCGCGGTACCGTCACGGCGGGTAGTTTCGGGGCGTGTGTGGCGGATCGACGGTGTGGCGAATGGGTGCGGCGATCGACGGCTACATCTTCTACGAGATCGCGGCGTTGCTGGCGCTGGCCGCGGCCGGCGGCGCCGTGGGCGTGATGCTGCGCCAGCCGCTGATCGTCGCCTTCATCGCCGTGGGCATCATTGCCGGCCCGTCCGTCCTCGGGATCGCGCAGTCGGACGATCACATCAATCTCTTCGCCAAGCTCGGCGTGGCGGTGCTGCTTTTCCTTGTGGGGCTGAAGCTCGACCTGTCCCTCGTTCGCACCCTGGGCGCCGTGGCCGTGACCACCGGTCTGGGCCAGATCCTCTTCACCACGGCCTTTGGCTTCCTGATCGGGCTGGGCCTGGGGCTGGACAGCGTGACCAGCATCTACGTCGCGATCGCCCTGACGTTTTCCTCCACAATCATCATCGTGAAGCTGCTCTCCGACAAGCGCGAGATCGACTCGCTGCACGGCCGGATCGCGCTGGGCTTTCTGATCGTCCAGGACCTGTTCGTGGTGCTGGCCATGATCGTGCTCTCGGCACTGGGCGTGGGGGCGGCGACGGAAGGCGGGCTGGCGAGGGTGGCGGCGGTGCTCGGCTACGGCGCGTTGATGCTGGCGGTCGTGGCGCTGTTCGTGCGCTATCTGGCGACCCCCTTGATGGCGCGCCTCGCCCGGGCACCGGAGCTGCTGGTCACCTTCGCCATCGGCTGGGCGGCGCTGCTCGCCGCGCTGGGCCATTATCTGGGCTTCGGCAAGGAGCTGGGCGGGCTGCTCGCGGGCGTGTCCCTCGCCTCGACGCCGGTGCGCGAGATGATCGCCGCGCGCCTGGCGAGCCTGCGCGACTTCCTGCTGCTGTTCTTTTTCATCTCGCTGGGAAGCTCGCTCGACCTGTCCGCGCTCACCGCGGCGACCGGGCCGGCGCTGCTCTTCGCCGCCTTCGTTCTGATCGGCAACCCGCTGATCGTGCTCGCCATCATGGGCGCCATGGGCTACCGCAAGCGCACGGGCTTCCTGGCCGGACTGACGGTGGCACAGATCAGCGAGTTCTCCCTGATCTTCATGGCCCTGGGCGTCTCGCTTGGCCACGTGCCGCAAAGCGCACTGGGACTGGTGACGCTGGTGGGTCTCGTGACCATCGCCGTGTCGACCTACATGATCACCTATTCGCACCGGCTCTACGCCTGGCTCGAACCGCTCCTGGGGGTGTTCGAGCGGCGCCCGCGCGGCGGTTTCAAGGACGACAGCCAGGCGCCGGCGGGCAACTACGATGCCGTCGTCTTCGGGCTGGGGCGCTATGGCGCCCGCCTCGCGGACGAGCTGCGTGGCGCCGGGCTGGCGGTGCTGGGCGTCGACTTCGATCCGGACACGGTTCGCCGGGCGCACGCTGCCGGACAGGACAGCGTGTTCGGCGACGCCAGCGATCCCGAGTTCGTTTCCCAGCTCCCCCTTCACGGTGTACGCTGGGCGGTGTGCACCGTCCCCGAACACGACCTTGGCGTGACGCACGAGGACCCCCGCTTGGCGCTTCTGCGCAGCCTGCGCGGGCTGGACTTCGAGGGCCGGATCGCCATTGCCGCGCACCGGGATGCGGTCGCGGCCCGGCTCGAGGCCGCCGGCGCGGACCTGGTGCTCCAGCCCTATCGGGACGCGGCGGCCCACGGTGCGGACCGCGTGCTCGGCCGGGCCGGACCGAGGCCGGCCGCGGCCCTGGAGAGCGCGTCGCCGGCACGACGGGAGGCGACGGGATGAGCCAGCGCACCACGTTCCACAGCGTGCTCGCCGTATGCGGGCCGGACGCGCGCGAGGACGCGGCCACGCTCGCGCTCGCGGGCGACGTCGCGGCCGCCCAGGACGCGCCGGTCGGCCTGCTCGCCGTCGCGCCCTCGCCGCAGCGCCACCTGGCCGCGCTTCCCGGCGCGAATGCCGCCACGATCCGCCAGCACCTCCAGGCCGAGCATCAGGGCCATCTCGATCGGCTGGCGCAGAGGACCCTGCCCGACCGGCCTGGGGCGACGGCGGTGCGCCTGGGCAAGCCGTTCCTGGAGACCGTGCATCACGTCCAGGCGGAAGGCCACGATCTGGTGATCAAGACGGCCGAGGAGTTGGACGGCGTCTCCCGGCGCCTGCTCGCCAGCACTGACCAGCACCTGCTGCGCAAGTGCCCGGCGACGGTATGGCTCCGCCGCGCCGCCCGGCCGGACCGGCCGCGGGTGGTGCTGGCGGCGGTGGATGTCGATGTGGAAAGCGGCGACGAGCCCGAGACGGAGGCCGCGCTCAACCGGCGCATCCTCGACCAGGCGGCGGCCATCGCGACCTGGGCCGGCGCCCGTCTGCACCTTGTGACCGTCTGGGACTCCCCGGACGAGAGCCTGGTGCGCGTGTGGTCGCCGCAGGGCGGCGCCGACAGCTACGCCCGCGACCTGGAGAACCGGCTGCGCGGGCGGCTCGACGATCTGGCCGGCGCTTCCGACCTGCCTGCGGCGCGCGAAGCATGCTGCCATGTCGAACGCGGCAGCGCACACCGCGTCCTCCCCGAGGTTGCCCGCCGGCTGGGCACCGAGCTGCTCGTCCTGGGCACCGTCGCGCGCACCGGCGTGCCCGGCCTGATCATCGGCAACACCGCCGAGGACATCCTGAACAGCGTGGACCTCCCCCTCGTCGCGGTGAAACCGCCCGGTTACGTCAGCCCCGTCCAACCGGCCAGGTGAGCCGGGAGGGGGGGCGCCAGCTCACCCCAACCGTTTGCGCGCGAGCCACGTCGCGGCAGCCAGGGTTAGGGTGCCGATCAGGGCCATGGGCCAGAGCTGCTGGAGCACCAGGTCTGCGGGCAGGTCGCGCAGGAACAGCCCGCGCAGGATGACCAGGAAGTAGCGCAGCGGGTCGGCGTAGGTGAGCACCTGGATGAACGCCGGCATGTTCGCGATGGGCGTGGCGAAGCCGGATAGAATCACCGCCGGCATCAGGAACAGGAACGCGCCCACGATGCCCTGCTGCTGCGTGCGCGCATAGGCGGAGATCATCAGGCCCACCCCGATCGCCGAGATCAGGAACACCAGCAGGCTTACCAGCAGAAGGGGCAGCGAGCCGCGCAGCGGCACGCCGAACCAGGCCACGGCCGCGCCGATGATGACCACGCCCTCGGCCAGGCCGATGCCCAGCGCGGGCACCACCTTGCCCAGCAGGATCTCCAGCGGGCGCAGCGGCGTGACCAGAAGCTGCTCGAACGTGCCCACCTCGCGCTCGCGCGCGATGGACAGCGCCGCCACCACGGTCACCACCACCAACGTCAGCGTGCCCACCAGCCCCGGCACGATGAACCACTGGCTCTTCAGGTTGGGGTTGAACCACGCCCGGCCGACCAGCTCGGTCTCGGGCGGCGGCGCCCCGCGTTCCGCCGCCTTGTCGCGCGCGTAGTCGGCCACGATGGTCTCGGCATAGGCCATCACCGCCAGGGCCGTGTTCGACCGCCGGCCGTCCACGATGAGCTGCACCCGCGCCGCGCCCGGCCCGCCGGCGGCGCTCCGCTTCATCCGGGCGGCAAAGTCCTGCGGAATGTGCAACACCGCAACGGCGCGCTTGCGATCGATGGTGGGTTCGATCTGGCCAATGTGGGTGAGCGTGCGCACCGCCTCGAACCCGCTGGACGCGGTGAAGCGCCCCACCAGCTCGCGCGATTCCGCGCTCCGGTCTTCGTTCAGGACGGCCAGTGCCACATCCTCCACCTCGAAGGTGGCAGCATAGGCGAACAAGACGAGCTGGATCAGCGGCGGCCCAACAAGCACGAAACGGCTGCGCGGGTCGCGCCAGATCGCGCGGAATTCCTTGACGATCAGGGCGACGAGCCGCGGCGGCAAGATCGCCGGCATCCCCGCACCCCTCACGCCAGCCGCTTGCGCGTGCCCCGGGCCGAGAGGCCCAGGAGGACGGCCGCGAACAGCGTCAGCGCACCCAGGTTGGGCCAGATCACCGGCCACACGTCCCCGGCCAGGAACAGCGTCTGCAGGATGGCCACGAAGTACCGCGCCGGCACGAGATAGGTCACCGCCTGCACCCAGCCGGGCATAGCGGCGATGTCGAAGATGAAGCCGGAGAGGATGATCGCGGGCAGCATGGTGATCATGATTGCCGCCTGCGCCGCAACGAACTGGTTGCGCGCCAGGGTGGAGATGAAGATTCCCATGCCCACGGCCGCGACCATGAACACCGCCGCCGAGGCCGTAAGCACCAGCACCGAGCCGCGCAGCGGCACCTGGAACAGGGTCACGGCCATGACCACGGACAGCGCCATGCCGCCCATGCCCAGCAGGAAATAGGGGATCAGCTTGCCCAGCAGGATCTCCCGCGGGC
>CAJXKW010000188.1 GCA_913055855.1 uncultured Limimonas sp.
GCGCGCAGGATGCGGAACTGATGCCCGCGCTCGCCCTCGAAGGTGAGCACCGCGTCCACCATGTGCTCCAGCACCTTCGGGCCGGCGAGGCTGCCCTCCTTGGTGACGTGGCCCACCAGCAGCAGGGTGAACCCGCGCGCCTTGGCCAGGCGGATCAGCTCCTGGGCGCTGGCGCGGACCTGGCTCACCGTGCCCGGGGCCGATTCCAGGTTGTCGAGGTACATGGTCTGGATGGAATCGACCACGACCACGGGCGGCGCCTGCACGTCGTCCAGCGCCCCGGCAATGTCGCGCACACTGGTCTCGGCGGCGAGTTGGACCGGCGCCTCGGCCAGCCCCAGGCGCTGCGCGCGCAGGCGCACTTGGTCCACCGCCTCTTCGCCGGAGATATAGGCGCAGGGCTGGCCGGCGTTGGACAGCCGCGCGGCGACCTGGAGCGCGATGGTGGATTTGCCGATGCCGGGGTCGCCGCCGATGAGCACGGCGGAACCGGCAACCAGGCCGCCGCCGCAGACGCGGTCGAATTCGGCCACGCCGGTGGGCCGGCGCGGCGCGCCCTCGGTCGAGCCCTGGAGCGGGACGAAGGCCGCGCCCTTGCCCTTGCGCGATTTCGCGCCGCCGCCGGTGCCCAGGCCGCCCGGCGTGCCCGTGGCGACGGGCTCCTCGACGAGGGTGTTCCAGGCGCCGCAGCCCTCGCACTTGCCCATCCAGCGGGCGTGCAGCGTCCCGCAGCTCTGGCAGACGTATTGCGATTTGGCCTTCGCCACGCTGTGCCGCCCGTGCCGCCCGTGCCTCGTGGCCGGATACCGTCACCCGAACGGGCGCCTGTCAACCGGCGTGGTGCCCCCGTATGTGGTGCGCCCGTACGCCGCGTGGGGGCGCTTCCCCGTGGCGCGCGCGGGGCAGGCGTGCTAGACACCCGTTTGGAAGCGTTCTTAGGAAGGGAGGATCGCATGGCGGACGCGAACGTTGAGTGGCATCCGGTGATCAAGGCGAGCGAACTCGAGGACGAGGAGCCCGAGCACGCCCGCATCGGCGACACGCTCGTCTGCGTGGTGCGCGTGGACGGGCAGATCCACGCCATCAACGACGTCTGCACCCACGAATACGCGCTTCTCTCCGAGGGCTTCTGCGACGACGGCGAGATCGAGTGCCCGCTGCACCAGGCGCGCTTCAATGTGACCACCGGCAAGTGCACCGCCGGGCCGGCCGAAGAGGACGTGCGGACGTACCAGGTCAAGGTCGAGGACGACCAGGTCTACGTCGGCCTTCCCAAGGCGTGAGCGCGGCGGCGCCATGAGCGCGGACGCCACGCACGTGATCGTCGGCGGCGGGCAGGCGGGCGGCCGCGCCGCCGAGGCCATGCGCGCCGCGGGATTCGAGGGGCGCATCGTCTGCCTGGCGAGCGAGCCGGAACGGCCCTACGAGCGGCCGCCGCTGTCCAAGGGCGTGCTTACCGGCGAGGCGGCCGAGTCCGCGGTGTATCTGCGCACGCCCGCGTATTACGCCGAAAACGGCATCGAGGTCTGGACCGGCGCCGCGGCCGGGCACATCGACCGCGAGGCGCGGGCGGTCGCGCTTACCGATGGGCGGAGGGTTCCCTACGACCGCCTCCTTCTGGCAACGGGCTCGCGGCTCAAGCGGTTGCCCGTGCCCGGCGGCGATCTGCGGGGCGTGTATTACCTGCGCACGCTGGCGGACAGCCGGGACCTGCGGGACGCGCTCGCGCCCGGGGCCCGCGTGGTCATCGTCGGGGGCGGCTATATCGGCCTGGAAGTCGCGGCATCGGCCGTCAAGCGTGGGTGTGCCGTGACCGTGCTGGAGGGCGCGGCCACGGTGATGGCGCGCCAACTTGCCCCCGAGCTGGGCTCTTGGTTCGCCGAACAGCACCGCGCGCGCGGCGTGGACGTGGTCACGGGCGCGCAGGTCGCCGGCTTCGAGGCCCGGCCTGATGCGCCCGAGCGGGCAGGCGCCGTGCGCTGCGCCGACGGCAGCGTGTATCCGGCGGACGCGGTGGTCGTCGGGGTTGGCGTGGCGCCCGCGACCGAGCTGGCCGAGCGGGCGGGGCTGACCTGCGACGACGGCGTGGTCGTGGACGAACACGGCCGCACGGACGACCCGGCCATCTTCGCCGCGGGCGACGTCACGCGGCATCCCAATCCGGTCCTGGGGCGGCGGATCCGGCTGGAGTCCTGGCAGAACGCGCAGTACCAGGCCGAGGCCGCGGGGCGCAGCATGGCGGACGTGCCCACGGAATACCGCGTGGTGCCCTGGTTCTGGTCGGACCAGTTCGACCAGAACCTGCAGATGCTGGGGCTGCCGGAAGGCTGGGACCGTCTGGTCTGGCGCGGCGAGCCCGATCCGGCGGCCGGCTTCGCCGTGTTCTACCTCCGCGATGGCGTGGTGGTGGGCGCCAATGCGGTGAATTTCGGCAAGGCCATCGCGCCCGCGCGCAAGCTTATCGAGACCCGCGCCCGGCCCGATGCGGATGCGCTCGCGGACCCGGGGACGAGCCTGAAGACGGTGCTGAAGGCCGCGGGCTGAAGTCGGGGCTGGGGCCGCGGGCGCGCGCCGGTCTATCGCTCGCCTAGGTCAGGCCCGCGGTCATGTTGCCCATGGCGTCGCCCACCCGGTCGAGGCCCGCGATCACCAGGACGAAAACGCCCACGGCGGCCCCGCCCAGCCCCACGCCGGCGAGGACGACCAGGCCGTCGCGTTCCATCATGCCCAGGGCGACGACGATCAGCGCGACCCCGGGCAGCCAGCCGGTAAAGGGCAGCGGGGCCATGGCGATCGTGGCCACGATGGCGCACGCGATCCCGATGAGGTGGACGCCCACGGGCGAGAGCACCATGAGCAGGCGTGGCCGCACCAGGAATTCGAGGCGCTGAAGCCAGGGCACCAGGCGGGTGCTCACGCGCACGACCTGGGTGCGCCGGATGGGCCGCTCCAGGAACCACTCGGGCAGCCAAAGGGTATGCCGGCCCAGCGCGATCTGGATCGCCACGATTGCCATGGGAACCGCGAGAAGGTTGGACAATCCCAGCGGCAGCGGCACCATCTGGGGCAGGGAAACGACGAGCAGCGCCGAGGCGAGCCCGCGGTCACCCAGGACGGTGAAGATGTCGCGCAGGCGCACCCACTCCTTGGTGAAGACTCGCGGGAATCCGGCGAGGAGTTGCGCCGTCGTGGGCGCGAACGTGGGCAGGCTGCGATCGCTCACGGGTCCAACTCCCCGGGGCTGAGTCGCGTCCATAGGACATGAGGGCGGTGGCCCATGCAAGGCCGCGTGGGGCGGACAACCGGTCCGGGGGTGGTGTTCCGGACCCGTCGAAGGGGTGGCCTGCGCCCCTGGATTGGCACAAAAAACAGCGAGGAACTGTGATGGCGGCGGAAAACCGGGGGGTGGCGGTGTTCGCGCTGGCGGGCAGCCGCGACCTGGGTGCCGGGATCGCCCGGGTGCTGAATGTGGATCTTGCCGAACACGAGGAGCGGTCCTTCGAGGACGGCGAGCACAAGGCGCGCCCGCTGGAGTCCGTGCGCGGGCGCGACGTCTACGTGGTGCATTCGCTCTACGGCGACGCCACGCAGTCGGCCAACGACAAGCTCTGCCGGTTGCTGTTTTTCTGCGGCGCGGTGCGCGACGCGGGCGCGCGTTCGGTCACGGCCGTCGCCCCCTATCTCTGCTACGCGCGCAAGGACCGCAAGACCAAGGCGTTCGATCCCGTCACGACCCGTTACGTCGCCGGGATGATCGAGGCCGTGGGCGTGGACGCCATCGTCACCCTGGAGGTCCACAACCTCGCCGCGTTCCAGAACGCGTTCCGCTGCCGCACCGTGCACCTGGACGCCCGCGGGCCGCTGATCGACGCGCTGCTGCCGCGGCTGGGCGAGGCGCCGGTAACGGTCATCTCACCGGATGCCGGCGGGACCAAGCGCGCCGAGGCCTTTCGCGAAGCGCTCGCCACGCGCACGGGGCGCGCCGCGGGCAGCGCGTTCATGGAGAAGTACCGCAGCGAAGGCGTGGTCAGCGGCGAGACCCTGGTGGGCGAGCTGGACGGGCGCGCGGCCGTCATCCTGGATGACCTGATCGCCTCCGGCGGCACCATGCGCCGCACCGCCGCCAAGGCGCGCGAGCAGGGCGCATGTGCGGTCTACGCCGTGGCCACGCACGGCCTGTTCGTCGAGCACGCCGCGGCGGTGGTCGCCGACCCCGCTTTCGACGCCGTGCTGGTCACGGATTCCGTGCCGGCCTTCCGGCTCGCGGGCACCCCGGCCGAGCAGCGCGTCCAGGTCGTCCCCGCGGGCCCCACCATCGGCGAGGCGCTGCGCCGCTGGCAGGCGGGCGAGCCGCTGGAGACGGCCGGCGCGGGGACCTCGGCGTGATCCGGCGGGGCTTGTGGCGCCGATCCAGAGCGCTCACGAATCGCTTTTGCCGGCCGTGGTCATCCGCCGCGCGCTCGGGCCGTGTCTTGAATTCGTGCCGTCGGAGCGGAGGTGCCGGATGGCGGTTTGGCGCGCCGGCGCGGGCGCTCGCGGGCACAGCGGGGCGCGGCGAATCGGGGTCGGTGCAGCGCGCGGGGCAAGCGGCAGGTCCCGGTTCGGGGACCTGCCGCGGGGGATTACGCCGCCTTGCGCAGGCGTGTTGCCATGGTGGTGCCGATTTCCGAGGGGTTCGGGGCGATGGCGACGCCGGCGTCCTGGAGCATGCTCACCTTCTCCGCCGCGGTCTCGCCCGCGGCCTGGACGATCGCCCCGGCGTG
>CAJXKW010000189.1 GCA_913055855.1 uncultured Limimonas sp.
GGGTCGTGCGCCGTCAGCGCCACGAAGATGGGCGAGATCCCGACGGGATCGACGACCACGAACAGGGTGACGAAGACGGCGGCGATATGGTCGAGCACGGTCGCCAGGGCGTGTGGGGCGCCTGGGGTCGCCGGGACGTCGCCTGTCCCGGCGACCGGATCATGGGCGGCGCTATTTCGCCTTCACCTCGATCTTCTTGGTTTTGGATTGCGCCTCGGCCGTCTTGGGGAGCGAGATGGTCAGCACACCCTTGGTGAACTCGGCCGCGATCTTGTTCTCGTCGACGTCTTCGGGGATGCGGAAGGCACGCCGGAACGCCCCGTAACTGCGCTCCGAGAAGTAGCAGTTCTTGTCCTTTTCCTCGCGTTCGGACGTCTTTTCGCCCTTGAGGACCAGCATGCCGTTGGCGACTTCGACATGGACGTCCTTGTCGTCCATGCCGGGCAGCTCGGCGACGACCTCATACGCCTTGTCGTGTTCGTTCACTTCGACGCGCACGTCGGCCAGCCGGCTTGCGGCGGGCGCCTCCGCCGGCGTCTTCGCGCCGCGCCAGATCGCCGGCCAGCCGAAGCCGTGGCTGAAGTTCTCGACGAGGTCGTCCATCTGCCGGCGCAGGTCCGCGAAGGGGTTGTCCGTCCACCAGTCCATCCAGGGCCCGGGTGTGGCTTTGCCTTCGCTGCGTTCGATGTCCTTCGTCGCCATGATGACCTCCATGATTGCCGTGCCGTTCGCGCACAGGGCGTGCGGGCGGAGACAGGGGGATTGTTCGCGCCCGCACCATGGGCCCGCAACGCGCCCCTCGGGCTACGACACGCAGCGTGCGTACCACCCGATGCCGGCGGTCATTCGCGGCACGCCCGGGCGGATCAGCCGCCGCAGACGGGGTGGCGCACGCGTCCGGAGGGCATCGTGGTCCGGCAGTAATGCACATCCACGCGCATGGCCTCGCGCAGATTGGTGCCCTGGAGGTTGGCGCCGGTCAGATCGGTGTTCCAGAGAATCGCGCCGTTGAGATTGGCGTCGCCAAGGTCGGCGCCCGTCAGGTCGGCCTCGCCGAAATCCACCGAGGATAGATTGGCGTTCGTGAAATCGGCGTCGACGAGCCGGGCGTTCACGAAGCTCGCCGCGGTGAGATTGGAATCGGAGACCACCGCCCCGCCGAGCTCGGTGTCGGCCATCAGGGCGCCGGCGAGGTCGCAGTCGGTGCAGCGTTCGGACTCCCGGAGCCGTTTCAGATCCTCGGAGTCGAACGCGGCGGCCGGGCCGGCTATCGCGAGTGCCAGGAATGCGGCCGGGATTGCCGGGATCTGTGCGCGCATGCCGCCTCCTTCGCGTTGATCCTGCACGTCCCCAACGCCGGTAGCGGCACGTGACGCCTTCGTGACGTCGGAATGACGGTATTGGGCGGCGCGGGCGACGGCGGCGGGCGCCGCAATTGCACGAAACGGTTGCAATTCGCGGGAAAAGACGCCTAATACTACTAGGGTGTCTATAATAGTCTCGTAAAAGTTGGGACCACGACGGTCCGGCCGCCCGGCGCGGCCACGCTGGAAGGTCAGCGAAAGGACGTAAGCCATGGCACGAATCCGGCTCTACCAGGACATTCATTTCCAGGGACGGGAGCTGGACACGGACGAGAGTATCGAGAACCTCCAGGCTCACGACTTCAATGATGCGGTGTTGTCGTGCATCGTCGAGTCCGGTACCTGGTTGCTTTACCAGCATGCGCATTTCCAGGGCGAGGTGTCCTTGCTGCCCGTGGGTAGCTACGGCTCGCCCAATGCCATGGGGATCTCGAACAATATTCTTTCTGCGGTGCGCAAGCCGCCGGCGCTTTCGGGACCGGTCATCTGTCTGTTCAGGGACAGCTACTTCCGCGGGCGAATGGTGGTCCTGCGCGGCGCGCACTCGAACCTGAAGATGCTGAACTTTAACGACCGGATGTCCTCCGCCCTCGTGCTGCGGGGCAACTGGGCGCTCCACGAGCACGTCGATTTCCGGGGGAAGACCTGGCAGCTCGGTTGCGACGGCGGTCCCTTTGCGCCGGGGCAATATCCCACACCGTCGCCCTTCGAGAACGATACGGTGTCCGCGCTGAAGCCCGTATGACCGGGGGCACGCCGAGGGCATCGCGCCTCGCCGCCGCGACGCCGGGCTGAGCGCCGATGCGGTGCGTGCGGAACCTCGCAAGCCGTTCTGGCGCCCCTGATTGCGCCGTCACACTTGCCGAAAATGCGGCACACGCGCGGAGACGGCCGTGGCGGCGAGGTGCCGGGCGCACGCGCGGCGCAAGCCGGGATCGGCGACCAGGTCCCGGATGAAGGGCTCGAACGCCCGCCGCGGCGCCACGGCGCGGCGCAGCGCCTCCAGCATCTGGCCCTGCGTGCGCGCGGGGTGCGGGCGTGGTCGCGCATGCACTGCGGCCAGCCCGACCGGTGTCCCGGCCTCGGTGAGCGGGCCGCGGGCGCTGCGGTACATCAACAGGTGTCCGTCGAGCGGCGGCGTGGCGACCTCGCTGGCCATGTGCGCGCGGGCGAGCACGCCCACGCTGTAATTGCCCTCGGTGGCGTGCATCCGGTCGAGCTGCGCGCCGTCCAGCCAGGTGACCGCGACGCGGACGCGGCATCCCGGCGCGTGCTGCAGCGTCGAGGCAATGGCGCCGTAGCGGGTGACGTGCGCCGAGTAGACGACATCGTAGTCGTGCAGCCAGAGGTAGGTGACCGGGACCGTCCCGGCGTCGCCGGGAAAATCGGCGAACTTGCGCGCAAGCTGACTGGGGGCGCGGTTGGAGCCATGTGCCAGAACGGGGGTGCGGCCCGCCAGCGCCGCCGGATCCAGGGCGAAGGTCCGCCCGTCGCGGAACACGAAGGATTCGCCCGGCGCAGCATAGGGATATCCCAGCGCCCGGCGCAGCGTCTCCGTGACGGGCGCCGGCACACGGCCGCCATGGGGCGCATTGCCGGGGCGGGGCGCCGTCACGGGCGGCTCAGTCCGTGCAGCGCGGCGGTTCCTCGGGGTCCATGCGCTCGATGCGGAAGCGCATGTGGGCGTCGTCCACCGTGTTCCACGCGTGCCGGGCCCATTCCTCGCGCGCGGCTTCGTAGGTCTCGAACGGCCCGTACCAGGATTCGTGGCCCTTCACGGCCTCGCGGAAGTTGGTGTCGTGGTACTGACCGCCGACCACCCAGAACTGCTGCATTGCGGCTATCCCGTCGTTGATCGCTGTCGTGTCGAACGCGTCAGGTAGTACACGGCGCGAAGGCCTGCAATCAGCCTGTCCGCCATACCCTTTCCGGTCTGTTAAACACACCGGGGGTTTGCCAACCGTGCGAATGCGTCGCGGCCTTGCGGGGATTCGTCATCCCCACGGGCCGCCGTGCGCGCCGGCGACGCCTTGCCGCCCCGGAAAGGGCGCGCCATGCTCCGCGCCCGCATGGTGCCGGGAAGGGACGACGAGGGGCATGCCGTTTCATTCGCTGCGCGACTTTATCGACCTGCTGGCCGAGCGGGGCGACCTCGTGCGTGTGCGCGAGCCGGTCTCGCCCGAGCTGGAGATGACCGAGATCCAGACCCGCCTGCTCGCGGAATCGGGGCCGGCGGCTTTGTTCGAGAACGTGCGCCATGGCGACGGCCGGCGCTGGGACATGCCCGTGCTGGTCAACCTCTTCGGCACCGTGGAGCGGGTCGCCCTGGGCATGGACCGCACCCCGGACCGGCTCCGCGAGGTGGGCGAGACCCTGGCCTTCCTGCGCCAGCCCGAGCCGCCCGGCGGTCTGCGCGACGCCTGGGACAAGCTGCCCCTGCTGCGCACCGTGATGAACATGCGCCCGCGCCAGGTGGGCCGCGCGCCCTGCCAGGAGGTGGTGCGCCAGGGCGGCGACATCGACCTGTCGCAGATCCCCGTCCAGACCTGCTGGCCCGGCGAGCCGGCGCCGCTGATCACCTGGCCGCTGGTGGTCACCAAGGGCCCGGATAACGCCAACCGCGAGGACGCCTACAACCTGGGCATCTACCGCATGCAGGTGACCGGGCGCGATCAGACGCTGATGCGCTGGCTCAAGCACCGCGGCGGCGCCCAGCACCACGCCCGGTGGAAGCGCGCGGGCGCGCGCGAGCCCCTGCCGGCGGCCGCCGTGATCGGCGCCGATCCCGGCACCATCCTGGCCGCGGTCACGCCGGTGCCCGACACCCTTTCGGAATACCAGTTCGCCGGCCTGTTGCGCGGCAAGCGCGTGGAACTGACAGACTGCAAGACAGTCCCGCTGAAGGTCCCGGCGAGTGCGGAGATCGTCCTGGAGGGGTACGTCAGCCTGGACGACTACGGCGAAGAGGGCCCCTACGGCGACCACACGGGCTATTACAACGCCGTCGAGCTGTTTCCGCGCTTTCACATCACGGCGATCACACACCGCCGCGATCCGATCTACCTGTCCACGTTTACGGGGCGCCCGCCGGATGAACCGAGCGTGCTGGGCGAGGCGCTGAACGAGATCTTCATCCCGCTGCTCCGGCAGCAGTTTCCCGAGATCCGGGACTTCTGGCTACCGCCCGAGGGCTGCAGCTACCGCGTGGCCGTGGTGACGATTACCAAGAAATACCCAGGCCATGCCAAGCGGATCCTGATGGCGGTGTGGAGCTACCTGCGCCAGTTCATGTACACGAAATTCGTCATCGTCGCCGACGACGACATCGATGCGCGCGACTGGAAGGACGTC
>CAJXKW010000190.1 GCA_913055855.1 uncultured Limimonas sp.
AGGAGCCGGTGGACCACCCGTGGTTCCACGACGACGGGCCGCCGGTGCTGCTCAGCGTGGCGCGCTTCACGCCCAAGAAGGATCACACCACGCTTCTCAAGGCGTTCGCCGAGCTGCGCGCCGAACGGCCGGTGCGCCTGGTGCTGCTGGGCCAGGACGGACCGACGCGCGAACAGGTCGAGACCACCATCGCCGAGCTGGGCCTGGGCGAGGACGTCGAGATCGTCGGCTACGACCCCAACCCGTTCAAGTACATGGCGCGGGCGCGGCTGCTCGTGCTGTCCTCGTTGTCCGAGGGCAACCCGAACGTGCTCTGGGAGGCGATGGCCTGCGGCTGCCCGGTGGTGAGCACGGACTGCCCCAGCGGCCCGCGCGAGCTGCTGGGCGACGACGACACCTGCGGCCGCCTCGCGCCGGTGCAGGACCCGCCGGCCCTGGCGCGCGCCATCGCCGATGCGCTGGACCAGCCGCCGTCCGCCGAGGCGCTTCGCGCGCGCACGGCCGAGTTCCCCGTGGGCAGCTCGGCGGAAGCCTACGCCGACGTGGTGGAACACTGGGCGCACACGCCCGAGCCCGCGGACGAGGGCACCGTCGCCGCGCCGGTGTGAAAAGGCGCGCGATGAAGCCGCCTTTGCCGATTGGCTTCGACGGCGCCGCCTACGCCGACAACCATTGCCGACATCGTCGTGCCCGGCGCGAAGCGGCGCCTTCGCTTGGCTTTCGGCGCAGCACCCGACGACGCGAACTTGAAGCCCTCGGTGCGTTGAGGGGAGAATCCGGTTGGTCTCGTTCACGACGTCGGATATGAGAACATTTTGTCGATGGTTCCCACGACGCGATATTTCCGGGACAACGTCCTTGCCAAACGGCCCTATATCCGGCTCGAATGGTGTGAAGCGGCCGTATCCAATCCGATCCGGCGCGAGGTGCAGCCGTGGGATGGGCGCATCCGGCATTGGATTTGGATTGCCGAATTGGCGCGCTATCTGCGGGTCGTGACGCTGTCCGACGGCGTGACGGTGCATAACGCGTTTCCCGACAGGAGGTTTGTGCCGTGAAGCTCAATTACGATCCGGCGACCGATTCCCTCTACATCCATCTGGCCGAGCGCCCGTCGGTGGAGAGCGACGAAGTCACGACCGGCGTGGTTCTGGATTACGACGCCGACGGCGCGCTCGTCGGCATCGACATCCAGAATGCCTCCGCGCGCGCCGAAATCGACCGTCTTGTCGCGGAACATCTGCCGCTGACCACCCTGGACGCCGCGTAATCGGTTCCGGCTCGCATGCCCGCCATAGACTCCCCGGGAAGGGAAGGCCTCTGTAGGCCGGCTTCGGCCGCGTATACGGCAAGCCACCTGATTCGCATGTCGGCGGCGTGGTCAGCCCGCGACCCCCCAGCTTAGGCCATCTGCGAGAGCAGCTTATGAACTTCGCGCGGACGCACGGCGAGGAGGCGGATCAGGGTGCGGCCGGCGTCGTCGGGCGCCGTGCGCGCCTGTTCCCAATTTCGAAGGGTGGCGACGGGCACGCCGAGGAGGTCGGCCATGCCGGCCTGGGTCAGGCCGAGAACGGCGCGCGCGACGCGCAGTTGAGCGGACGGCGTGTCCAGCGGCCGCGTGTTCCCATCATCCCACTCGGGATTGTCGTCGAGCAGGTCGTCGGCGTGCTCAGCCATAGCGTCGTTGCTCCCGTTGGTCCGCCTTGCGCACGGAGATCAGACGGATCGCGTCGTCGCGCACCGTGTAAACGGCCACGTGCAGGCGGTCATCCACATAACCGAATGTCACGAACCGTTCCTCGCCATATGGAAAGCGATTATCCAGCCGTGTGGTCACCGCATTCGCCAGGACTTTGTGCCCGATCGCGAGCGACACGCCGTGCTTGGCCAGGTTGGCCGCGTCCTTCTCGGGATCGTAGGATATGGCCAATCCCTCGCCCATCCCGTTCAAACTACGCGTCAAGCGTACCCATGTCCAACAGTAAGACCGTTGGAAAACAATGGCACGCTTCGGGCCGTGCCGCGGTCAGCGGACCTGCCATCGGGCCGGAAGACATGGCCGGTCCATTGTCGCGGATACGTTCGCCTTGAACCAAAAGAACAAAACGCGTACGATGGCCGCGCCTTTGAACCTTCACGATGAGGTCCGTCATGGACTGCGACACGGTCGATGCCGGTTTTCTGAACGCGCGCCAGGAGGCGTTCTGCCGCGCCTTCGTCGCCGGCGGCTCCGCCGTGGCCGCCGCGCGCTCGGCCGGGTATGCCGAAACCACGGCGCGCGCGCAGGCCACGCGCCTCTTACAGCACCCGGGCATCCAACAGCGCATCGAGCAGCTTCGCGCCGACGAGGATGGCGCCAAAGCGGCCCTGTGCGGCCGGCTGCTCCAGGACGTCCACGCCATCCGCGAGCGCGCCATGGAAAACGGCGACGACAGCATGGCCCTGCGCGCCATCAACACCACCCTGCGCGTGGTCCGTCAGCTCGGCATGCCCGCCACCCCACCGGACACCCAGGACGTCCTGCTCGACGGCGCCATGGCCGAGACCACCGAGACCGCAGCGGAAGACCTCGGCCCGGCGCCGGACGCCGCGCCGGCAGACGACCCCGAGCTCCAGCCGTCGCCGACGGACCCGGAGATGGATGCGGCGATCGCCGGGACCGTTACGGCCGCCACCGACCCGAACAGCGACGCCGCCCTGCAACGCGAACTCGCCGGCCCCTACGGCGACCGCCTGGCGCGCATGTTGGCATCTGTTGGCGAATGTCGGTCCAACGGCGCAGCCGACGGACCAACATCGGCCAAGCCGCCGCCGTGAGACTCTCGTCCGGGCGCCGAGGATGGCGCGGAATCGGCGTAGGGCAGCGTCCGCCGCAAGGCGGACCTGCCGTCTG
Organism: uncultured Limimonas sp.; assembly: GCA_913055855.1. GTDB lineage: Bacteria > Pseudomonadota > Alphaproteobacteria > Kiloniellales > Rhodovibrionaceae > CAJXKW01. The sequence goes on from CAJXKW010000190.1 coordinate 2,894, forward strand.
TGCGCGTGAACGTGGCGGGTCCATTGGCATGGGCTTGCCGTCGTCTGGAAAACCTTGGCGGGTCCGCTGGCGCGGACCACGCCCTACGGGCATCGGTCGACAACCGCTTTGCCGGTTCCAGCCCCCCACCTTCACGCCCGTTCGCGGCGATGCTACACCCGCGCGCGCCATGCTGCAGATCCGCGACCTCACCTACCGCATCGAGGGCAAGCCGCTGTTCCGCGGCGCCAACGCCACCATCAACGACGGCGAGCGCGTCGGCCTGGTGGGGCGCAACGGCACGGGCAAAACCACCCTCCTCAACCTGATCGCCGGCGAGGCCCAGCCCGACCAGGGCGCGGTCGTGGCCACCGGCGGCTTTCGTATCGGCCGGCTGCGCCAGGAAGCGCCCAACGGCCCGGAAAGCCTGCTCGACACCGTGCTCGCGGCGGACGAGGAGCGCACCCGCCTCCTTCAAGAAGCGGAGACCGCCACCGACCCCGAGCGCATCGCGGCGATCCACACCCGCCTCAACGACATCGGCGCGCACTCGGCGCATGGCCGCGCGGCGCGCATCCTCGCCGGCCTGGGCTTCTCCGAGGCCGCGCAGCAGCGCCCCTGCGCCGAATTCTCCGGCGGCTGGCGCATGCGCGTGGCGCTGGCCGCGCTGCTGTTCGCCGCACCGGAAATCCTGCTGCTCGACGAGCCGACCAACCACCTCGACCTGGAAGCCGCGCTCTGGCTGGAGGGCTATCTCAAGGCCTGGCAGGGCACGGTCATCCTGGTCAGCCACGACCGCGACCTGCTGAACAGCATTCCGCACAAGATCTGCCACCTGGAGCAGGGCCAGCTCACCCTCTACCAGGGCGGCTACGACCGCTTCGAGCGCACGCGGCGCGAGCGCCTGGAGCGCCAGCGCCACATGGCCGAGCAGCAGGAGGCCGAGCGCAAGCGCATCCAGGCCTTCGTCGATCGCTGGCGCGCCAACGCCAACCGGGCGAAGCAGGCCCAATCGCGCCTGAAAATGCTCCAGCGCATGGAGCCCATCGCGCCCATCGTCGAGGACAAGCCCGTCCGCTTCGACTTCCCGCAGCCGGACCAGCTCCCGCCGCCGCTGATCGCCATGGACACCGTCGCGGTGGGCTACGAGCCGGGCCGGCCCATCCTGTCGAAGCTCAACCGCCGCATCGACCAGGATGACCGGATCGCCCTGCTCGGCCAGAACGGCAACGGCAAGACCACCCTGGCCCGGCTCATCGCCGACCGGCTGCAGCCACTCTCGGGCACGGTGACCAAGCCGTCGGAGCTGCGCGTGGGCTACTTCGCCCAGGACCAGGCGGACGAGCTGGACTTCCAGGCGACGCCGTTCCAGCACATGGCCAAGGCCCTGCCCCATGCGGAGCCCACGACGGTGCGCAACCACCTGGGTCGCTTCGGGTTCTCGGGCGAAAAGGCGGAGATGCGCGTGGGCAGCCTGTCCGGCGGGGAGAAGGCGCGCCTGCTCTTCGCCCTGATGACGCGGCACGCGCCGCACCTGCTGGTGCTCGACGAGCCCACCAACCACCTCGACATCGAGGCGCGCCAGGCGCTGATCGAGGCGCTGAACGATTACGACGGCGCGGTCATCCTGGTCAGCCACGACCCGCACCTGCTTTCGCTGGTGGCCGACCGGCTGTGGCTGGTCAACGACGGCACCGTCGAGACCTGGGACGGCGACCTGGAGGCGTACAAGCGCTTCCTGCTGGAAAGCGGCCGGGCCGAGCGGGCGCAGCAGCGCCGCGCGGAGAGC
>CAJXKW010000191.1 GCA_913055855.1 uncultured Limimonas sp.
GCGGTCAACATGCTGGTCGCCGGGGAGATCGCCTACCTGTTCAGCGTGCGCGTGCTCGCCGGGCCGGCGCTGTCGCGGCACGCCCTCGCCACGGCCCGGCCCGCCGTGATCGCGATTGGCCTGGTGGTCGCGCTGCAGGCGGCGTTTACGTATGCCGGTCCGCTCCAGGTGCTGTTCGACACGGCCCCGCTAAGCGCCGGGCAGTGGCTCCAGATCGGTGGGCTCGCCCTGGTGGTGCTGGCGGTCGTCGAGGGCGAGAAAGGAGCGCTGCGCTGGGTGCGCAGGCGCCTCGGCCCCGCCGGTACGGCGCAGCGATCCCGCGCCCCGCGCCGCGCGACGTGAAGCCCGCTGCGGCGCGGGCACACCGGGCGGGCGCGCCACATGCGCCCGCCCGCGGCCGTCGTACGCGGCGGTTCACGGATGCCAACGCGGCCCCCCAGCCGGTCGGGTCCGTAGGGGCCTACACCGTCACCTGGCTGAGGTCCTCGCCGGCCAGCGCACGGCGGAGCAGGTCGCGGAAATTGTCCAGGCCGTAGAGCGCCACGAAGGAGCCCAGGCGCGGGCCCTGGCTCTGCCCGAGCAGGATCTCGTAGAGCGCCTTGAACCACGCGCGCAAGTTGTCGTAGCCGTGGTTCCGGCCCACCTCGTAGATCCGGTTCTGGATGGTCTCGCCTTCCACGCCGGGTTCCAGGATCTCCAGTTCGGCAAGCAGATCCGCCAGGGCGTCGCGCTCCGGCCCGCTGGGCGGGCGGTACTGCTTGCTCGGCTTCACGAAGTCCCGGTAATAGGCGACCGCATAGTCCACCAGGGTATCCAGGATGGGCGCGCTCTCGGGCGTGGCGTCGGGCGCATAGCGGGTGATGAAGCCCCAGAGCACGGCGCGGTCCTCGGTGTTCGCCGCGCTCGCCAGGTTGAGCAGGATGGAATAGCTCAGCCCGCTGGCATCGGGCTGCGGCGGGACACCCTCGTGGATGTGCCAGACGGGATTCTCCAGTTGCTTCGCCGGATCCGTCTCCTGGTGGTACTTGCGCAGGTGCTGCAGGTACTCGTCGACCGCCTTGGGAATGACGTCGAAGGACAGACGCTTGGCCGCGCGCGGCTTCTGGAACATGTAGAGGGCGAGGCTGTCCGCGGGCGCGTAGGTCAGCCACTCGTCCATGGTCAGGCCATTGCCCTTGGACTTGGAGATCTTCTCGCCGTTCGCGTCCAGGAACAGCTCGTAGTGGAAGCCCTCGGGCGGGCGGCCGCCCAGCGCGGTGACGATCTTGCTCCCGATCTTGACGGAGTCGATCAGGTCCTTGCCCGACATCTCGTAATCGACGTCCAGGGCGTACCAGCGCATCGCCCAGTCGGGCTTCCACTGCACCTTGCAATGCCCGCCGGTAACGGGCAGTTCGCGCCGCTCGCCGTCTTCGTCCTCGAACACCACCCGGCCGCGCTCGACGTCGCGCTCAAGGATGGACACCTGGAGCACGCGCCCGGTCTTGGGCGAGACGGGCAGGAAGGGGCTGTAGGTCTGCCGCCGCTCGGGCCCGAGCGTGGGCAGCATGATGTTCATGATGGCGTCGTAATGGCGCAGAATGTGCAGCAGCGCCGCATCGAACCGGCCACTGCGATAGCACGCCGTCGAGGAGACGAAGGTATAGTCGAAGCCGAAATGGTCCAGGAAACCGCGCAACCGCGCGTTGTTGTGCGCGCCGAAGCTCTCGTGCGTGCCGAACGGATCGGGAATGTCCGTCAGCGGCTTGCCCAGGTGCTGGCGCACCATCTCCTGGTTCGGAATGTTGTCCGGCACCTTGCGCAGCCCGTCCATGTCGTCGGAAAACGCGAACAGACGCGTGGGCATGCCCGTCAGGCGCTCGAACGCGCGGCGGACCATGGTGGTGCGCGCGACCTCGCCGAAGGTGCCCAGGTGCGGCAGCCCGGACGGGCCATAGCCGGTCTCGAACAGGACATAGCCCTTGTCGGGTACCTGCTCGCCCACGCGCTGGGCGACCTTGCGCGCTTCCTCGAAGGGCCAGGCCTTGGCGTTCCAGGCGAGCTCGCGCGTCGCGCTCATGATTTCCGGTGCATCCCCGATGCTTGCGTGGTGTCGCGGCGACACGGCCCCCGCGGGCCGGCGCGGGGAACGTAGGCGGGGCCGAACAGGCCGTCAACGCGTGACCGCGGCCGGACGTGCGCGCGCATGTGAGGCATTACGCGTCGCGGCTCGTCGGGCTATCGACACGGTGGGTGTTCACGTTTAGAACGCTGCGCTGGTCACGCGCCACGCGGATGGGAACGGGTCCGGCACCGATGGAAATGGATCAAATCCTGCTGTTCGGCATTCTTGCCGCGGCGTTGGTCCTGTTCGCCTGGGGCAAGTGGCGCTACGATATTGTTGCTGTCAGCGCGCTTCTCGCGTCGGTTCTTCTCGGAATCGTTCCGACCGATGAAGCGTTCAGCGGCTTCGGCCATCCGGCCGTTATTACCGTGGCGGCCGTCTTGATTCTTTCGCGAAGCCTGCACAACTCGGGCCTCGTCGAATGGATCACGCGTGCCCTGCGACCGGCAACCTCGCGCACCACCTCGCACGTCATGGCGCTGAGCAGCCTCACCGCGGCCTGCTCGGCGTTCATGAACAACGTCGGCGCGATGGCGCTGATCCTGCCGGTGGCGCTGCAGTCCTCGCACACCAGCCGGCGGCCGCCCAGCCAGATCCTCATGCCCCTGTCCTTCGCCTCGCTGCTGGGCGGGCTGACCACGCTCATCGGCACGCCGCCCAACATCATCATCGCCAGCTATCGCGGCAACAACGGCGGCGAGCCCTTCGGCATGTTCGACTTCACGCCCGTCGGCCTCGCCGTTGCGGCGGCGGGTGTGCTCTTCGTCTCCCTGGTGGGCTGGCGTCTCCTGCCCACCGAACGCGCGGGGCAGACCGAGGGCAAGTCGATGTTCCAGCTCGAGGACTACATCACCGAGGTGCGCCTGCCCGAGGGCTCGCAGTACGTCGGGCGCCGCCTGGTCGAGCTGGAGACCCTGGCGCAGGGCGACGTCGCCGTGGTCGCGCTGGTCCGGCGCAAGGACCGGATGCTCGCGCCGTCGGGCTATCTGCGCCTGCAGGCCGGGGACATCCTGATCGTCGAGGCGGACACGAACGCGCTCCAGAACCTGGTCAAGAAGGCCGGCCTGGATATGGTCGGCGAGGCCGAGATGTCCGCCGAGAACCTGCGCAGCGAGCGCGTGGGCCTCGTCGAGGTGGTGGTCACGCCGGGTTCGCGCCTGGAGGGGCGGACGGCGCGCAGCCTGCGCCTGCACACGCGCTACGGGCTCAACCTGCTGGGCGTCGCGCGCCAGGGCCAGCCCATCACCGACCGGCTGGGCCAGGTGCGCTTCGTCGCCGGCGACGTGCTGCTGCTTCAGGGCGAGCGCGACGCCATGCCCGACGCGTTCACGGCCCTGGGCTGCCTGCCCCTTGCGGAGCGCGAGCTGCGCCTGGGCAAGCCGCGCACCACGGCGATGGCGCCGCTGATCTTTGCCGGCGCGATCGGGCTCGTCGCGTTCGGCGTGCTGCCCGCGCACATCGCCTTCGTGCTGGCGGTGCTGATGCAGGTCCTGGCGGGTGCGATCTCGGTGCGCGACCTTTATGAGGCAGTGGAGTGGCCCATCGTGGTCCTGCTGGGGGCCATGCTGCCCGTGGGCAAGGCGCTGGAGAGTACCGGCGGCACCGAAACCATCGCCGACCCCATCCTGGCGCTGGCGGGGAGTGTGCCCGAGTGGAGCATCCTCGCGCTGCTGATGCTGGTGACCATGCTCCTGTCGGACATCATGAACAATGCGGCCACGGCCGTGCTCATGGCGCCCATCGGAATCTCCATCGCCAACGGCATGGGCGTGAATAGCGATTCCTTCCTCATGGCGGTGGCGATCGCCGCCTCCTCGACCTTCCTCACGCCGATCGGACACCAATCCAACCTGTTGGTCATGGGGCCCGGCGGCTACCGCTTCGGCGACTACTGGCGCATGGGCCTGCCCCTGGACTTCCTGATCATCCTGTTCGCCGTGCCCATGATCATGTGGGTCTGGCCGCTGAGTGGTTGATCCAAACGCCCGCGCCGCGCGCATCGACAGCCGGGCGATGGCCCATTCGGCGTACCAGAACGCGAACCGCGTCCTCCGCGATCAAGGCGATGAAGCAGCCGATATGGTGAATTGGCTTGCCGCATTGGTCCTCACGCTTCGACGGGCTCAGCGTAAGGACCTCATCTTGAGCTTGTCGAAAGGTGGGGGATGAGGCCCTCATCTTGAGCCTGTCGAAAGATGAAGCCAGCAGCACACGCGTTACCGGATCTCCGTCCGACGCTTTAAACGGAAGGGGTGGCCGCGCACGCTGCCACGTGCGCCTATTCCGCCGCCTTCGCGGTCGCCGCATCGGCCGGGTGTTCCGTGACAGCCACGTCGGCGAGTGCCTTTGGCTTGGGCCCGCCGGTGGCCCAATCGATCAGTTCCACCGTGTGGCAGATGGGCACGTCCGTGCCGCTGGCGATCTGGGTGATGCAGCCGACGTTGCCCGTGGCCACCACATCCGGCGCCGTGGTGCCGATGTTGGCCACCTTGCGGTCGCGCAGCTGGGTGGCGATCTCCGGTTGGAGCAGATTGTAGA
>CAJXKW010000192.1 GCA_913055855.1 uncultured Limimonas sp.
CAACGACGGCACAACGAGGGCTGCGCCATGCTGGACACCGACCTGGAGACGATCTGCTGGCTGATCGTCAAGATGCGTGAGTTCGAGGTCGAGGACGTCATGCCCACCGAGGCGGGCGACGACGACGAAAGCCTTGCGCCGGACCAGCCGACGGATACCGAGGAGCTGGTCGCCGAGGCCGAGAACCCCGATTATTTCGCGCGCATCCAGGCCGATCCCGCCTACGACGACGTCAAGCGCATCATCGACGACCTGAACGAGGACGCCCAGATCGAGCTGGTCGCGCTCGCCTGGATGGGACGCGGCGACTACAACGGCATGGAAGAGTGGCCCGAGGCCATGCGTGAGGCGCGCGCCCGGCACAACGAGTCCACGGCCGAATATCTCCTGGGGATGCCCATGGTCTCCGACTACCTTGAGCAGGGTCTGGAGCAGATCGGCATGAGCTGCGACGGCACCGAGGCCTGGTCGGTCTAGCGGCAAAGGAGCCGGCGGCATGACCGCACGCCCGCGTATCGGGTTGAGCCTGGATAGCGAAGAGGGCGGCGGATATTCGCCGCTGCCCTGGTATGCGCTGCGCCGGAACTACGCCGACGCCGTGGCCGACGCGGGCGGGTTGCCGCTGGCGCTGCCGCATGCGGCCGAGGCCGCGGATGCCTACCTGGACGCGCTCGACGGCATCGTCATCACGGGCGGCAACTTCGACGTCGATCCGGCGCTGTTCGGCGCCGAGACCCGGCACGCGCAGGTGACCACCAAGGACGGGCGCACGCGCTTCGAGCTCGCCCTGGTGCGGGCGGCGCTGGCCCGGGACATGCCCGTGCTGGGCATCTGCGGCGGCCAGCAACTCCTGAACGTCGTGCTGGGCGGCACCCTGGTCCAGCACATTCCGGACAGCTTCCCGGACGGTCTGGCGCACGAGCAGCCCAACCCGCGCACCGAACCCGGCCATGAGGTGGCGATCGTGCCGGGCACGCGGCTCCACGGCACCTGCGGGACCACGACGATGCAGGTGAACTCGGCGCACCATCAGGCGGCCGACGCGGTGGGCGAGGGCGTGGTGGTCAACGCCCGGGCGCCGGACGGCGTGATCGAGGGCATCGAGGCGCCCGGTTACCGTTTCTGTCTGGGTGTGGAGTGGCATCCCGAGTACCACATCGATCCGGCGGACGCGCGCATCTTCGCGGCCTTCATCGAGGCGGCGGCGCGGACCTGAGGAAGCCATGACGACGGCAACCGGCAGTGGCGACGGCGGCCAGCGTATCGCCAAGTGGATCGCGCGCGCGGGTATCTGCTCGCGCCGCGAGGCGGAGCGCCTGATCGCGCAGGGGCGGGTCGACGTCGACGGCGCCGCGCCCGAGGGACCGGGTGTGGTGGTCGACGACCCCACGCGCATCGCCGTGGACGGCGAGCGTCTGGCGCCGCCCGAGCCCACGCGCCTGTTCCGCTACCACAAGCCCGCGGGGCGCATCGTTGCCGAGCGCGACCCAGAGGATCGGCCCACGATCTACGCCGACCTGCCCGCCGAAATGCCGCGCGTGGTGCCGGTGGGCCGGCTGGACGTGGCGAGCGAGGGGCTGCTCCTGCTGACCAACGACGGCGAACTCAAGCGCAGCCTGGAGCTGCCCGCCACCGGCTGGATCCGGCGCTACCGCGCCCGGGTCTACGGCGACGTGGATGAGGCGGCGCTCGCCAAGCTGGCGAACGGCGTGACCATCGACGGCGTGCAGTATGGCGGGATCAAGGCGAGCCTGGACAACCGCTCGGGTGCCAACGCGTGGCTCTCGATCAGCCTGCGCGAGGGTAAGAACCGCGAGGTCCGGCGGGTGCTGGCGCACCTGGGCCTACGTGTGAACCGCCTGATCCGGGTGGCCTACGGGCCGTTCCAGTTGGGCAGCCTCAAGCCCGCCCGGATCGCCGAGGTGCCGCCCAAGGTCCTGGCGGAGCAGCTCGGCCTGCCCATGCCCGCGGACGCCCACATCGGCCAGGCCAAGCCCAAACCGGAGCCCACCAAGCCCAATGCGCATCGTCGGCGGCGATCTTAAGGGGCGCCGGCTGGACGCGCCGTCGGGCAAGGCCGTCCGGCCGACCAGCAGCCTCGCCCGCGAATCCCTGTTCAACCTGCTCAGCCACGGCCGCTTCGCCGCGGACGGCGATCCCGTGGCGGGCGCGACCGTCCTGGACGCCTTCGCCGGCAGCGGCGCCAACGGCCTGGAGGCGCTCTCGCGCGGGGCGGCGCGGGCGTACTTCCTGGACAACCACAGGCCCGCGCTGGCCGCGCTGAAGCGCAACATCGCCGATCTGGGGCTGAACGCGCGGGCTGTGGCGCTGAACGCCGACCTGCGCCGCCCGCCGCGGGCGCGCGCCGCCTGTGATCTGGTGATCATGGATCCGCCCTATGCCGACGGCCTCGTCGAGCCGGCGTTGGGCGTGCTGGCGCGCACGGGCTGGATCGCCGAGGGCGCGCTGGTGGTCGTGGAAATGGCCAAGACGGCGGCATTCGAGCCGCCAGATCATTTTGCCGCCGTCGAGGAACGCACCTATGGCCGGGCGCGGATCCGGTTCCTGCGGTTTCACCGGACGTAAGCGCGGGTGCGTGCATCCGCATATCGCGGCGTGATACGATTTGACAGCTGTTGTGTGGCGCATCGGCCCGCTTTCATGGCGACTTTGGATATGGCAACCTCGGCGTCGTGACGGGTGACGAATTTATTCGGCGGGTGCGGCGGCTCGGCCGGAAGCGGAAGTGCCAGGTTCGGGTCGTTCCCAACCACGGCAAAGGCAGCCATAAGCGCCTATATCTCGGGTGTCGGAAGACGACGGTGCCGTCGGGTGAGATCCCGAGAGGGACGCTGAACGCGATGTGCCGTCAGCTTGGGATCGACCCCAACGAGCTTTCGGGAGATCCGCGATGATTCAGGCAAGCTTCGCCTACCCGGCCGACGTGACCGAAGCCGACGATGGTGTAACGATCACGCTCCCGGACGTGCCCGAAGCGATCACTGGTGGCGCAAGCCGCGCAGCGGCTTTGGATGCCGCACGGGATTGTCTCGAGACGGCGCTGGCGGGCCGCATCGCCGATAATGAGCCGATTCCTGCGCCAAGCGCCCCGGGGAACCGGCCCCTCGTCGCTCCGGGTGCGGTGATCGCCGCGAAGGTGGCGCTCTACATGGCTATGCGCGAAACGGGTACTTCGACAGCGAAGCTGGCGGAAACCATGCAGCTTCCGGATCGCGACGTCCGCAGTATGCTCGACCCGGCACGGCCGACTGAGATCGGGCAGCTTGAAGCTGGCCTTGCCGCTCTTGGTAGGCGCATGGTTCTCACCGTCGAACCCGTCTGACGCACCGCGCCGCGGCCCGCCATGCGCGGGGCGCAGGGCGTATGGGCAAAATTGCGCTTCGCCTACAAAGGCGCACGGGGTAGACTGCCACCCTACGCCGGCCGTTCGGCTTGGGCCGGCCGACGCGAGCAGGATATTCAGCGTTCCCCATGCATATCGTCGATGCTTTCCCCTACGCCGTCCATGAAACCGAGACCTGGCTGACGCTTTCCGACGGCTGCCGCCTGGCCGTGCGCATCTGGCGCCCGACCGATTCCGACACCAACCCCGTGCCGGCGGTTCTGGAGTACATCCCGTACCGCAAGCGCGACTTCACGGCCGAGCGCGACGTGCGCACGCACCCGTACTTCGCCGGGCACGGCTACGCCAGCGTGCGCGTGGACCTGCGCGGCAGCGGCGAGAGCGACGGCGTGCTCACCGACGAGTACCTGCCCATTGAGCTGGACGACGGCATCGAGGTGCTTCGCTGGCTTGCTGCCCAGCCCTGGTGCACCGGGGACGTGGGCATGATTGGCATCTCCTGGGGCGGTTTCAACGGCCTCCAGATCGCCGCGCGCCGGCCGCCGGAACTCAAGGCGGTGATCACGCTGTGCTCCACGGACGACCGCTACGCCGACGACGTCCACCACATGGGCGGCTGCCTGCTCTCGGACAATCTGTCCTGGGCCGCAACGATGTTCGACCAGAACGCGTGCCCCCCGGACCCGGCGTTGGTGGGCGAACGCTGGCGCGCGATGTGGCTGGAACGTCTGGAAGGCAGCGGCCTGTGGCTGGAGACTTGGCTGCGCCACCAGCGCCGTGATGATTACTGGAAGCACGGCTCGGTCTGCGAGGCCTTCGACGCCATCCAGTGTCCCGTTTACGCGGTGAGCGGCTGGGCCGACGGCTACTGCAACGCCGTGTTCCGGCTGCTTACCGGCCTGAAGGTGCCACGCAAGGGTTTGGTGGGGCCGTGGGCGCACAAGTATCCGCACCTGGGCGAGCCTGGCCCGGCCATCGGCTTCCTTCAGGAGTGCCTGCGCTTCTGGGACCAGCACCTGAAGGGCATCGACACCGGGATCATGGCCGAGCCCATGCTGCGCTGCTGGATGCAGGACAGCGTGCCGCCCTCGGCACGCTACGAGGTTCGGCCGGGCAGGTGGATCACCGAGCCCACGTGGCCG
>CAJXKW010000193.1 GCA_913055855.1 uncultured Limimonas sp.
CCGAGGTCATCGCCGAAGCCTTCGCCAAGGTCCGCGACCCCGACGCCCCCGCCGCCGCGGCGGCGTGAGGGCGACGGTGGCGACCCGCTACCCGGCTTCGTCGCCCGCCGGTATTTCCGGAATGTCCACGAGCTTGCCGCGGGGGATCTGGCGGTCGCGGTCGTACATGGGCAAGGGGCAGGTCTCGGCCTGCCGGGTCTGGTCATCGTGGCACACGACATCGAGGGCCGTCCCCGGTCCCAGCTCGGGATCGTCCAGGCGCACGATGGCCACGCCGCATTGCTGGAACGGCGACCAGGCCGTCGAGCAGACACGCCCGACGCTCGCGCCGTTCTTGCTCAGACACCGGCCGATCCGGGCTACGCCGCCCGGAACACGCAGGCCCCAGGTGCGCGATCGCCGGTCGCTTTCCCGGAGCGCCTCGCGCCCGATGAACGCGTCCTTGTCGAGGTTGACCATGGCGCCGAGGCCGGCGGCGTAGGGCGTGATCGTCTCGTCGAAGTCCGATCCGGCGTTGAGCAGCCCGCCCTCGATCCGGCGGGCGCCGCCGATCGCGACGGGCGTCATCCCGTACGGGCGGCCGGCTTCCAAAAGGCGCTCGCCAACCGCGTGCGCGTCGGTGTCGGGCTCGAGATAGAGTTCCCAGCCGAGTTCGTTGGTGAACCCAGTCCGCGTAATCAGCACACGCTGCCCGGCGATCGCCACGTGCGCGGCATCGAAATAGCGGAACCGCTCCGGATACGCGTCGTCCACGGCGGCTTCCAGGACCCGGAGGGAATCGGGACCCTGCACCTGACTGATCCAGACGTCGGGGTCGCGGATCTCGACGTCCATGCCGCGGGCATGCGCCTTGAGCCACTGTGTCAGGTCGCCGTCCGCCTGGCCGTACCAGAACCGGTCCTCGGCGAGGCGGACGAGCACGCCGTCCATCATCATCCCGCCCTCATCGGTGCAGGCGATCTGATAGCTACACCGGCCGACCCGGGTTTTGCTCACGTCGCGGGTGAAGACCAGGTTCAGCAGCCGCTCCGCATCGGGGCCGCGCACCTCAATAGGCAATTCCCCCGTATGCCGGAGAATGACCTGGCGGCGCAGCCGCCAGTAGGCGTCGTCGGCCGACGCATTGCTCATGCGCATCGCGGTGAGCCGACGGTTATAGATCGTGTATTCGGGATCGTAGGGAAGTTCCTGATGGACCAGCGGGTGCGGAACCATGGTGCGCGCGAATTCGGTGGGGCGCGCGTCCTCGCTCGCCAGGGGCAGGACGGCGAAGCGAACGTTGTCGTGAAGCTGTGCCATGCGTGCGTCCGATCTCGTGTGCGCAGCCGGTTATCCCGCCGGCGGGAAGGTGCGGCGGGTGGTGGAATGGGGCGCCGAAAGGCGCCAAGCGTTCGGGTACGGTGCAGCCGCTGGCCATGAAATGCATGGCCCGGCGGCGATGCAACCCCCGAAAGCGTAAAAGGAACCGCGATGGGACGCACCCCGACGGGCCGGCCGCGACCGATCTGTCGAGGCTCACGCCGTTTGCTCGGCCGGCTGCGCCGGCCGGTCGCGCAGGCGGGCGAGGGGACTGGGCGCGTATTGGAGCAAGTAGACTTTCTCCAGCGCCACCTTGGCCCAGTGGCCGATGGTCAGCGGCGGGGTGGCGATCTGCATCCGGTCGTTGCGGAAGACGAAGACGCCCTTGTCCAGACTGTCCAGGATGCAGATGATCTCGTGCCGCACCGTGTGGTCGGGCACGTCGCCCTTGCGTTCGTCGATCAGGTTGGCGGCTGCCGTGGCGCCCTGGATGTCCGCGGCGTGCGCCTGCTTGGCCTGCCACGACGGGCCGGGGAAGGCCGCGGCGTCGCCAACGGCATAGACCGCTTCCAGGCCGTCCACCTTGGCGCGCTCGTCGACGGGCACGTGGCCGCTCTCCGTCACCGGCAGCTCGCTGTCGTCGAGGAACGCCGGCCCGGTCATCCCGGGCATGAAGATGGTGAGGTCGCTAGGGATCTCGCCGCCCTTGGTCACCACCTTGTCCGGCTCGAAGCGCTCGATGGGATGGCCCAGGTGCGGCGTCACCCCGAGCTTCTCCAGCCGGTCGAGCAGGCCCTGGACGGCGCGCTCGCCCAGGCGCTGGCCGGGGCGCGGGTTGGGCGTGAAGAAGGTCAGCTCGAAATTCTCGCGCTTGCCCGCGCGCCGGAGCTGGGTGTCGATGCAGAACAGCAGCTCGAACATGGCGCCGCCGCGCATGGCCGGCTTGTGCTTGGGGTTGCCGGCAAAGCCCAGGGCGATGCGGCCGCCGTCCATGGCGGCGATGCGCTCGCCGATCGCCTGCGCCGACGGACCCCCCTGGCACACCGTCAGGACGTTGTCGATGCCCGGGATCTGGCGCAGGAAACGGCCGCCCGAGGCGACCACCAGGCCGTCGTTGGACAGCCGGCCCTGGTCCGTGACCACCGTTCGGCCGCCGTCGGTGATCGCCTGGACCGTACCCTGGTGATAGCCGATGCGGTTGCGCGCCAGGAAATCCCGGACGTCCACGCGCAGGTCGTCGGGCTTGCGCATGCCCGAGGGCACCCAGACCAGGCTCGGGTAGTAGAGGAAGCTGGGCGTGGGTGCGACGATGGTGATCTCCGCATCGAGGTCGCGCTTGCGCAGCGCATGCGCGGTCGTCAGGGCGCCGAAGCCGGCGCCGATCACGACGAGATGGCGCACGATGGGCCTCCTTTCTTGCGTTCCGCGGGGCGGACCCGAATATGAGCGATTTCTAATTCTTAGAATGCTGATCTGAGCGGTCCGGATAAAGGGCGAACTGGACCGCGCGGCGAGGGGCCGCAGACGTCGCAGATGCGCGGCAGGCTGTGCGATCCGACGCGCGCGGGGGCGGGTCGGCCGTGCCGCCCGTGCCGGCGAGCAGGACCGCCACGGCCGCCAGGGTCGCAAGCCACTGTTCCTGCCAGATGCCGTAGGCCAGTGCGGCGATGGTGAGCGCAGCCGCCAGCGTGGCAAGGTGCACGGCCGCCCGGCCCGGGGGGGACGCACGGCCCATCCGCATCAGTGGCGCCAGCGCGAACCCCAGGCCGATCGCCACGCCCGGCAGGCCCAGGTCGAGGCGCACCTGGAGCGGTCCGTTGTGCGGGTGCAGGGGGATGACGCGGGATTGGTCGGGGTAGAACGGTGTCGTTCCGAAGTTGGGCATGGCCTCCGCGCTGTTGAATCCCCAGCCCCAAAGCGGGCGCTCGGCGATCCGGCGCACCGTAAAGTCCCAGATATGAAGCCGGTGCTGCGCGCTTTCGGGCAGCCGGTTGCGCAGGTTCTCCGGCATCTTCGCGAGCCCGTCCGCGATCCAGGGCATGCCGGCGACGGCGGCGACGATCGCGGCGCCCAGAACGGCCCTGGCGGCTCCGCTCCGCCAAAGCGCCAGGGCGCTCGTGCCCAGCGCGGCGATCACGGCGACCAGGGCCGTGCCGCTGGGCGTTGCAAGGATCGCCGCAACACCCGCGCCCGCCAGGCCCGCCGCGGCGACCCGGTTGGCCGAGCCCATGGCCAGCAACGCCGCCGGCAGGACGAGCAGAAGGGTGGTCGCACCCCGGTTCAGCCGGCTGTCGCCGCGCGGCACCGCCCCCTCGGGCACGCCCGTGACCAGCCGCACCAGCGCGTGGTCGGTCAGCAGCGCCTGGGCGATCGCCAGGCTGCCCAGCACCGCACCGGCCGCCAGATACCGGCCGAGCCGGGCGCGCGCCGCCGGGTCGAGCCGTGTGCGGGCAACATCGTGGAGGAGCACCGCCAGGACCAGGAGTGCACCGTCGCGCAGCCACATGATCCAGGCGTCCCAGGGCTCGAACGTCCAGGCGCTGGCGATCAGCGCCCACACCATCCAGGCCAGGACCAGGCCAGCCAGAACGGGATCGGGGCGTGGCCGCCAGCCCGTCCGCCACGCGCTCACCAGCGCGGGCAGGGCCGCGATCAAGAGCAGGGGCACCACGCCCTTGGGCGCGAGGGCGGCAATGGGGGGCAGGGCAAGTGCGAGCGCGTTGAAGCTTGCCGGGACCGGGGAGCCGGAACGCATGCGCGGCGGAACGGGCGCAGTGAATGGTGGAGCGACGCTAGCACGCGGCGGGGTTCCGGCAAAACCGCGGCCTCAGCCCGTGTCTGCCATCACGTACCCCCGTCCTTCACATGCCACGTTCCCTCGGGGTGGAACGCCTTGAAGACGAAGGCGAAGGTGACCTCGTAGGGCACGTCCTCGAAGCCGTCGGCCGTCCGGCGCCGGACCACCACGTTGCCGACGTCGCGTCCGGCCGCGATTTCGCGCGCGTCCAGCGCCGAATTCTGCCCGGCCGTCCAGGTGATCACCAGTCCGTCGTCGGCGGCGATGCGCTTCTTGTCGCGCACCAGGCGGAGGTCCCAGGCGGTGTCGCCCACGACCACGACGCGCCCCATGGCGGGCATCACCTCGGGCAGCTCGCCGCGGAACATCAGGGGCCG
>CAJXKW010000194.1 GCA_913055855.1 uncultured Limimonas sp.
GCTGGCCGGGCCCTACGGCGACCGCCTGGCGCAAATGTTGGCGTCTGTTGGCGAATGTCGGTCGAACGCGGCGGCCGCCGAACCAACATCGGCCACGACACGGCCCCCGCCCGCACGTTGACGCGCAACCGCGGCGTGGGGCACATCCGCCGCCGGCATATCAGGCAATGGGGAGGCCGGGTCATGCTCACGCGGCGCACGCTGCTCGCCCTGGCCGGCGGAACGGCCGCCGGGCCCTTGGTTCCCGCGCGCGGGCGCGCGGCCGAACCCATCCGCATCGGCGACCTGAACAGCTACACCGAGCTTCCCGCGTTCACCGTGCCCTACCGCCAGGGCTGGAAGCTGGCGCTGGCCGAGATCAACGAAGGCGGCGGCGTGCTGGGCCGGCCGCTCGAGGTGATCAGCCGCGACGACGGCGGCAATCCGGGCGACGCGCTCACCGTGGCAAACGAGCTGGTCCGGCGCGAGGGCGCGCAGATGCTCATGGGCACCCTGCTCTCGCACGTCGGGCTGGCGGTGGCGAACTACGCCCATCGCCGCCGGCGCGTCTTCCTGGCCTCGGAGCCGCTCACCGACGCGCTAGCGTGGTCCAAGGGCAACCGCCACACCTTCCGCCTGCGCCCCGGCACCTACGTCCAGGCCGCCATGCTCGCCGAACGCGCAGCAAAGCTTGACGCGACGCGCTGGGCCGTCGTGGCCCCCAACTACGAGTACGGCCAGTCCGCGGTCGCGGCGTTCAAGACGCTGCTCAAAGAGGCCCGGCCCGAGGTGGAATTCATCGCCGAGCAGTGGCCGCCCCTGTTCGACATCGACGCCGGGGCCGTGACGCAGGCGGTGGCGAGTGCCGAGCCCGAGGCGATCTTCAATGTCACCTTCGGCACGGACCTGGTGAAGTTCGTCCGCGAGGGCAGCGTGCGCGGCCTGTTCGACGGGCCGGCGGTGGTCTCCATGCTCACCGGCGAGCCCGAGTGGATGAACCCGTTGGGCAAGGAGGTGCCCGAGGGCTGGATCGTCACCGGCTATCCCTGGGACAGCCTGGACACGCCCGCGCACACCCGGTTCCGCGAGGCCTATCGCGCACGGTTCGGCGAGCCGCCGCGCATGGGCTCGGTGGTCGGCTACAGCTCGCTCCACGCCCTGGCGAAAGCGGTGCGCACCGCGGACTCGGCCGGGACCGACGCCGTCATCGATGCGCTGCGCGGGCTGGCGCTGGACACGCCGTTCGGCCCGATCCGCTTCCGCAAGGTGGACCAGCAGTCGACGATGGGGACCTTCGTCGGCCGGACCACGCGCAAGGGCGACCGGGGCGCGCTCGTGGACTGGACCTACAAGGACGGCGCCGACTACCTCCCCGATGCGCAAACGGCGCGGGAATGGCGCGCGGGCCGTGGCTGAGCATCGCCGGCATCCGGGGGCCGCGAGCACCGTCCGGGCCGATCTGTCCTTGAACCCGGCGGGCGCGTCCGTCAGGCTCGCCTTTGCGAGCGGCGTCCGCTGGCGCGGCGGTGCTCGTTTCGCGCGAACCTGCGTTGGGAGCCATTAGCTTCATGAAACTCACGGATAATCAGATCAAGGCCGTCGAAGAGAACACCGGGCTGCAGCCGGTGCCGGAAGACAATCCGGCCATGGGCCAGCTCAAGGAGAACTTCGGCGAGCACACGTTCTACGTGGACGACCGGGGGCTTTACGTCCTGGAGACGGCGCCGGACGATCCGCAGCAGGAACACGCCACGGCCGTTCAGGTGGCGCAGTGGACGGACGAGAACATGACCGCCCTGCAGCCCCACGAGCCGAAGGCGACGGATGCGATCATCAAGATCACGTCCGAGGGCGAAAGCAACGGCGGCGGCGAGCCGCAGCAGTAACCCGGCCGGCCGACCGGCGCCCCGCGGTGAACGACGCCCTGCGGGGCCGGTCAGGGCCGGTTGCGCGCCGCCCTTTCGTGGGCTTTTTGTGACGCCATGGTCCTTTGGGCTGTGGTGGATTTTCTGTTATGATATCAAGACTTCGGCGCGCACGGGCAACGGCGGCGGCCATATCGTCGATCAAGGTGGCCGAGCTTGCCGACGAATCCACCGATATCCCGACGCTATTGGCACACATCGCCGACGCGCTCGGCACCAGGCAAACGCGCACGTGACGGCCTGAACACGGGTGATGGGTGGCATTGACGCGCCGCGCGGCCTGATCGCCGGGAAGTTGCCGACCTCACCGGCCGGGGCAAGGTGCTGGAGCCGTCGATCGTACACATTGAAGCGGATCGCCGGCCCGATTGGTAAAAGGTGCCGTGCGCGTTGACCGACACGCCTATTCGACCATCGCCAGCACCTCCCCCAGCGGCCGCCGCACGGCGGGCCGGACAGCCTCCGCCTCGCCCGCGCGCATCAGGAGCTGGGGCACGCCCGACAGCCCGGCCGCGCTCAGCAGCCTCGGCCGCAGATCGGGCACCTCGACCGGCTGATTGAGGTAGGCGGCCGTCAGCCCCGCCGCCGTGATCGCAAGGAACACGGCCATGTGCGCCTCCCCGGCGGCGAGCCAGTGGGCCGGCGTATCCCCGGGGGTGGCGAACACCAGCAGCGCCGGCGAATGCGCGGCGATGTCCCTGTCCTTCGCCGCCACGCCGCCGCCCAGGTCGAACGTGCGGATCACCAGCCCGCCCACGCCGGAGAGCATATCCGGCATCCCGAAATTCGCGCCCGACATGCCGTCGTGCGCGCCAGCGCGGCGCGAGCGCACCCAGTGCGCCAGCTCGCGCCGGAACGCCGGATCGGCGAACTGTGTTCGGTCGCCTTCGGCCACCAGCTCGCTGACCCACTCCCGGGTCTCGGGCGCGGTCAGGCAGGCCAGTTCCGTGCCGCCATCCGCGGCCAGCCCGATCAGCTCGGCCGGCAGCCCGTCGGGCAAGGCGCTGTCGGCAAAGCGCATACGGGTGGTCCGCCGCTTGGGAATCGCGCGAAAGCGCGCCAGCTCGTTGCGGCTGGGCGTGTGATCGCCGCCCAGCCCGATGCGGGCGAGCAGATCGGGCTGCTCGGGCTCGGGAAACCGCGCGATCTCGCCCGCATGGCCATACGCGCGCAGCGCCGTGTGCAGCGCGCCCAGCGCGGCGCCGCAGGAGATCACGAGCGCCCGGTCGTCCGGATCGACCACGGGTAGCCGGCGCGTTCGGTCGGCCCAAAGCTCCAGGCTGTTACCCACGAGCCGGAAGCGCCAGGGCTGGGTGTTGTGGCTCGACGGCGCCAGAATGGCGTAGCCGGCGAGGAAACGTAGAACTGCTGCCGGTGTCCCGTCGTGCGGATAGGCGTGGGCGTCGATCTGCCAGGGGGTGTCGGCGGGCATCGCGGTCTCCGAAACGACGCGGTCAACAAGGGCACGGTCATGGCTTGGTGGTGGATCGCACTCGGGGCTCTCCTCGCTTTGGCGGCCGGGCTGCTCGGCCGCCGCCTGGCGGACGCGGCCGCGGCCCGACGCGCCTGGCGCCGCCTGGGGGCCGCCGCGGAACCCGCGCGCGTCGACCCGGATGCGCTGGCCGCCCTGGCCGAGCCGGCGCGGCGCTTCTTCGCCTGGAGCCTCGCGGATCGGGGCGAAGCGCCGACGGCCGCCGAGATTCGCATGGCCGGCGAGCTTACGCTCGGTGCCGGCGAACGGGCGCGTCATCTTCCCATGACAGGGTACCAAATCCTTGCCGTGCCGCACGGATTTGTCTGGATCTGCCGGGCCGGTTCGGCCGGGCTGCGCATCGCCGGCTCGGACGGGCTCGCCGAGGGGACAGGCTGGACGCGGTTCTGGCTACTCGGACTCCTCCCCGTGGTCCGGGCGCAGGGCGCCCGGGACATGGCGCGCTCGGCCGCCGGGCGGGCGGTCGCGGAAGCGGTGTTCTGGACGCCCGGCGCCCTCCTGCCCGGCCCGACCGTGACATGGACGGGCGTGGACGCGGACACCGCCCGTGCGCATGTGCATATGGGCGGGCACGTCCACGAACTCGACCTCGCCGTCGCCGCAGACGGCGCGCCGGTGTCGGTGACCCTCCGGCGCTGGAGCCGCGAGAACGCCGAACGCACCTGGCGGCTGCAGCCCTTCGGCGGCACCGTCGACGCCACGATGCGCGTGGACGGCGTGGGCGTGGCCGCACGAATCACTGGCGGCAACGGTTTCGGCACGGACGCTTATGCGCCGTTCTACCGTGCCGGGGTCACCCGCCTGCGCTTCCCGTCGCCGGATACCGGCGGCGCGGCGTCGTCGCGCCCTTCCCCTGACGCGCGTGGGCGTTAGGCTCCGGGCGCATGGAGACGCTGGCGGTTCAGGTCATCACCGGTCTGGCGGGCGCGTCGTCGCTCTTCCTGGTCGCCTGCGGGCTGTCCATCATCTTCGGCGTAACCCGGATCGTGAACTTCGCCCACGGCTCGTTCTACATGCTGGGCGCCTATCTCGCGGTGACGCTGACGGAGGTGCT
>CAJXKW010000195.1 GCA_913055855.1 uncultured Limimonas sp.
CCTCAGCCGGGCGGCCGTGAGCCGCCAGATTTCGGGGTTGGAAGACTCCCTGCGCGTGCCGCTGTTCCACCGCCATGCGCGCGGGCTGATCCTGACGGAGCAGGGTGAGCTGCTCTACCGCACGGCGCACGACGTCTTCGGCAAGCTTTCCATCACCGAAGCCCAGATCCGCGAGAGCAAGGAACGCCCGCGCGGGCCGCTGCGCATCACCACCACGGTGGCGTTCGGCTCCACCTGGCTGGCGCCGCGTATGCAGGAGTTCATCGAGGTCTATCCCGAGATCGAAAGCCACCTGCTGCTGGAGGACCGGGAACTCGATCTGTCCATGCGCGAGGCCGACGTGGCCGTGCGGCTGTCGCCGCCGCGCCAGGGTGATCTGATTCAGCGGCATCTGCTCACGGTGCACATGCACCTCTACGCCTCGCCGGGCTACATCAAGCGCCACGGCATGCCGCAGACCGAGGACGATCTGGATAACCACCGCCTGATCGTCTACGGCGACGAGGTGAAGGCGCCCAACTCGGACCTCAACTGGGTGCTGCGCCTGGGCAAGGGCGCCGAGTACCGCCGCAAGCCGGCCATGACGGTCAACAACATCTACGCCATCATGCGCTGCATTCAAAACGGCATCGGTATCGGCGCCTTGCCGGAGTACATGGTGCAAGATTCGCACGACTTCGTGCGCGTCCTGGGCGATATCGAGGGGCCGCAGCTCGACGCCTATTTTGTCTATCCCGAGGAGATGCGCAACTCCAAGCGCATCCAGGTCTTCCGGGACTTCCTCTTGCGGCAGGTGGCGCAGTCGCGCTTCTAGAGGTACAGTCCAGCGGTGTGGTGGCGTGCGGCCGATATCTTAAGCTTGTATTCGGGGGCAGTATGAAGTTTGGCAAGCTAAACCTTGTTGCAGCCGCAGCGGTAGCTACGTCGCTTGGAGCATGCGCCAAAGAAATCGAACTCCAACCGCTAGGTGCCTCGGACCCTCCTGTTCACTTAGACACAAAAACCCGGGAATTTGTAGATAGATCGCTGGTCGAGTCTCCAAAAGTGCCCGTTGGAGGAGGCGAAACTCCACTTTCCGAAGAAAAGCAAATACAATTCCGAAAAAATCTCAAAAATGTTTTTTTGGAAAACGTAAAATCTGCGGGAAGCAGCGGAAAAATAATATTGGTTTTAGAAAAATCGGTAATTTCTTATGAGGTTTCTGCCGCCTCCACATTACCGATTGTCGGGCTTTTCGCGCTGGGAGAGCCTGAAATATTGCGAGGTCGAGTAAAGGGAACATTAGAATACGAGGTCGATGGAGAGGTGGCGCAGTATAAGCAAGTCAACGTAGCCACCCGGATGGAAGGTCAAATGACCACCCAAGAAACACGGGAAAAAGCCATTCGTAAATTGAACCAAAAAACACTTCAGGCGTTTCGGAACGAATTACGGAGTACCTTGCAACGATACTTTTCGGGCATATTGGTTCAATCCTGATGATGGGCCAACCGCGCGGGTTGCTGACCCAGCCCGACGGCCGGGGACATCCTCACTTCCGCGCGTGCAGACGGCAGAACGCGACATCGCCGCCGCCATAGACGGCCCCGACCTGCACTAGGTGTACACCCAGGGCATATGCACAAGCGGGTGGGTGTCACATCTCGCCCTGGGCCGCCTTCGTCATCATCGTCTCCAGCGCGCCGGCGATTTTCCCGCGCACCTTGGTTCGTCCCGTGATCCCGTGGCGCTGGGCCAGATAAGCGGGGTCGTTGTAGGCCAGCCAGACCCGGCCGTCGCCGTCTTCGTAGGCGAGGGCCTTTTGCGGCAGGTCGATGGCCACGGAACGCCCTGCTTGCATCAACGGCGTGCCCAGCTTGGGATTGCCGAAGATGAGCACTTGGGTGGGCGGCAGGTCCAGGTCCGCGCCCTTGGCGTTGGCGCGGTGATCGACGCGGGCGAACACCGTCAGCCCGTTGGCTTTCAGCACCTCGGCAAGCCGGTCGAGCGTCGCGGCGACGCCGTGCTCGCTCTTCATCGTGATCATGCCGTCGCCTTCGGCGTGCGCCGGGGCGGCGAGGGCCAGGGCGAGTATTGCGGCGCCGGCCGCCAGGATTTTGCGCAGGTCCATGATCGCCTCCGTCACCGCGCGTGGAGGAAGCCGGGATCGCGGCATCTCGGGCACTTGGCCGCTGACTGTGACCTTGTTATGATTTGCGTGCAACATGGCGCTGTCGTCACGTTCCAGCAGGCATCGCGCCGTGACAAAGAGCCGCCGGTTTGGGCGTCCGGTCGGGGTATGATTCGTCCGTATAGCCCGGTTGAACTTTTTACGCTTCTCTCAAAAGCCGCCGTGACTATTCTCCGCCTCAGACATCGGTGCGCGGCAGCGATGGCGATCCCATCCGGTGGCGACGCCGGTTGCGGTTCCCGGGTTTTTGGCCCGGGTCGTGAGGGCCTTCGGGTCCGACGTCTCCCAGACGTGAAGCCTCCCTGTTCGACTCAAGCTCCGATCCGGTCCCCGGATCGGGGCCTTTTTTGCGCACACACGGGCGGCCGCCGCGCGAACGCGGCGGCGCGCGCCGGTGGCCGCTGCCGCACCGGGTTAGGACTCGGCGCCGGTTTCCTCGCCGCTGGCCTCGCCGCTGGCCTCGCCGTCCTCGCCGTGCGCGCCGCGCGTGAACGAGCCGCCGCGGATCTTCTCCGGCAGGGATTCGACGATGTTGGCGGTGGCTTCTTCGCCGTAGTCGGTGACGAAGTTGGTCACGGCGGCGGACAGCGTGACCAGCTTGACGACCTCGGACGAGGCACCCTCGTCCATGGCTGCCTGCATGGCCTCCAGAATCTTTTGCGCGGCGAGATCGCGCTGCTCATGTTCGTCCATCATCGAATCCTTTGCGCGTGAGGGGAGAGGTGGGGCCGTGCGGGCACGCGTCGTGCTACTGGCGCGCGGCGCCGGCCCGTCCAAGGGCTGGGATGTGGGATGGAGTCTCGCGCGTCAAGCGCGGGCGCCGCGTCGCGGGCGTGCGGGTTCCGGCTGAAGCGCGCCTTGCCGGGCGGGTGCGCGCCCGCTTAGGTTCCGCCCCATGACCCGAAACCCCGCCACCGTCGATCCCGCCAGCGGCCGGCCCCGCGTGTGGCAACGCATGCTCAGCGGCCGGCGGCTCGATTTGCTCAATCCCTCGCCGCTCGACATCGAAATCGACGACATCGCCCAGGGGCTCTCCCGGCTGGCGCGCTGGAACGGCCAGACCTGGGGCGAGTGGCCGTTTTCCGTGGCCCAGCACGCGGTGTTGGTGGAGCATGTCGCGGGCACGATGCGCGCTTCCACGCCCAAGCGGTGGCGCTTGGCGATCCTCATGCACGACGCGCCCGAGTATGTGCTGGGCGACCTCATCTCCCCGTTCAAGGCGGCGGTGAACGAGGACTACAAGGAGCTTGAAGACCGCCTCTACACGGCCGTGCTCCTGCGCTTCGGCCTGCCGGGGGAGCTGCCGCGCTGGGTGCGCAACCTGACCAAGCGCGCCGACCGCGCCGCCGCCTATCTGGAAGGCACGCGCCTGGCCGGGTTCGAGGCGGAAGAGGCCAAGCAGCTCTTCGGCCGGCCGCGCGATCTCAAGCGCCTGGCCGCCGGCGCCGAGCTGGACCCCTGGCACCCGAAGGAAGCCAAGCGCCGCTTCCTCAAGCGCTTCGCCGAGTTGGCGCCGCCCATGCACCACCCCACGCGCGATCCCGCCGGGGAGACGCCGGAGCCCGTGGCATGAGCGCCGGGCTGGAGACGCCCTCGGGCAAGGGGGCGGGCGACGAGAACTTTCCCGTCGCCTCGCGCTTGGTCGCGCCGCGCCTGCGCCCGCACGTGCTGCGCTACTACGCGTTCGCCCGCGCCATCGACGACATCGCCGACAACCCGGACCTCGCGCCCGGCGACAAGTGTGCCCGCCTGGACGCGTTCGCCCACGCCCTGACCGATCCGGGCGACACACGCCCCGAGCTGGCCACGGCCCACCGCCTGCGCGAACCCCTGGCCGAAACGGGCGTGCCCGCCGAGCACGGCCTGGACCTCGTGCGCGCCTTCAAGCAGGACGCGGTCAAGGGCCGCTACGCGAGCTGGGACGAGCTGATGGCCTACTGCCGTCTCTCGGCCGCGCCGGTGGGGCGGTTCTTGCTCGATCTGCACGGCGAGGACCGCGTGCTCTGGCCGGGCAGCGACGCGCTGTGCAGCGCGCTCCAGGTTCTCAATCACCTTCAGGATTGCGCGGCCGACTATCGCGGGCTGGACCGCGTCTATCTGCCCGAGCCGTGGTTGGAAGCCGCCGGGGGCGGGGTAGCCGACCTGAGCGCAAACGCGGCGACGCCGGCGGTGCGCGCCGCCATCGAGCGATGTCTGGACGGG
>CAJXKW010000196.1 GCA_913055855.1 uncultured Limimonas sp.
GAAAGGTATGTGCTTCGCCCGGCATGGCACCGCCGTTATCGGGCCATCCAAGAAGTGCGAACGACAATCGCGCTCCGATGGCTGCGGCTGCGTAAAGCAGCCTAGGTCATCGACCTGAAATCCCTGGCCCACGGAGCAGGGCCAGGTGGGGTCCGGGGCTACCTAGCAACAGAAAGCCCCATCTCTTGCGCCTTTCCCGGTCACGCGGTGCCCCGATGGGCTTGACCCGGACGGGCGCGCGGTCGCACACACCATGCTTCGGACCGCGATCGATTCATCGCCGGCTGCGATCGGCACCCGGCGCGCGAAGGCGATGACGGCTTTCGTTCGCGCGGGCTGTCGGGTTAAATGCGCGCCGGCCGAGCGCTCATGGAACAGGGGTGCGAGCATGTCCGGGATGGATGACGAGCTTCAATACGACGTGATGGTGGAGAACGCCCTGCGCGGCGTCGTCCGCCAGGCCCTCCAGCAAGTCGCGCAGTACGGGCTGCCCGGCGAGCACCACTTCTACATCACCTTCCGCACCGACCACGCCGACACCCAGATCAGCGAGCGGCTGCGCGAGCAGTATCCCAACGAGATGACCATCGTCCTGCAGTATCAGTTCTGGGATCTGCATGTGGGCGAGAACGCGTTCAGCGTGGCGTTGAGCTTCAACAACCGCTCGGAATATCTGGACGTGCCCTTCGACGCCGTGATCGCCTTCGCCGATCCGTCGGTGCGTTTCGGCCTGCAGTTCGACGCCACGGACAGCAGCGGATCGTCCGCCGAGGAGTCGGGCTCCGGCGCCGCGGCCGAGGCCGCGAGCGGCGGGGAGACCGCGCCGGCCGCCAGCGGCGCCAGCGGCACCGAGGGCGATACCAACGTGGTCACCCTCGACCGCTTCCGCAAAAGCTAGCCCTTTCCGCCTTCCAGCTTTCGCCGGGCCTCTTCGGCGGGAACCGGGCCGCGCCGCGCGGCACGCCTCAACGGGTTCGACCGCCCGCCTTTTTCCGCTTCGCCGCGGCGATCGCAGCGGGATCCCACTTGCGGATGCGCTTCTTTCCGCTGCCCTGGGCCTTGGTGTTGGGCGCGAGCCCGACGTTGCGCGCCCCGCGCTCGCGCACGAGTTGCTTGAATTCCTTGAACCGTCGCGCGAGTTCCTGCCGCTCTTCGCCAGTGAGGTCCTGATCGCGCTTTTTGGAGAGATCGCGCTGGCGGATGTCGTCCATGGCGTCCCCTTTCTTGACCGGACAGCCCCGGTTCATACCTCCAAGCTGTACGAATCCGGTTAAGATTATCTAACAGGGGGGCGCCATGGTGACGCGCGCGGATATGATGCTCAACGGCCCCGGGGATTCGCCGGACCGGATCGTCCTGGCCCACGGCGCGGGGGTGGGCATGGACAGCCCCTTCATGACCGCCTTCGCCGAAGGGCTGGCCGAAGCCGGCATGTTCGTGGCGCGGTTCGAGTTCCCGTACATGACCGCGTCGCGCGCGGACGGCAAGCGCCGCCCGCCCAACGCCGCGGGGCAATTGCTGCAGAGCTGGCGCGCGGCGATCAACGCCCTGGGCGGCCCCACGGGCCTGGTCATCGGCGGCAAGTCCATGGGCGGACGCATGGCCAGCCTGCTCGCGCGCGAGCTGGAGCAGGAAGGCACGCCGCCCGCGGGCATCGTGTGCCTGGGCTATCCTTTCCATCCGCCGGGTAAGCCACAAAACCGGCGCGTCGATCACCTGCGCGCCCTGCAGACGCCCACGCTCATCGTGCAGGGCACGCGCGACTCCTTCGGCGGCCCCGACGACGTCGCCGAGTACGACCTGCCCGACACCATGCAGATCCACTGGACCCCCGACGGCGACCACCATCTCCAGCCGCGCAAGTCCAGCGGCTACACCACCGAGCACGTCTGGCAGGACGCCGTCGCGGCCGTGGCCGCCTTCATTCGCGACCGCCGTGCGGCACCGGCCTGACGACGCACGCCCCGGCGTGCTATAGGCCGGTTCCGGATGCACACCCGTCCCGCCGCTGCGAGGAACGCCATGACCCAATCCAGCACTGACGCCACGCGCACGGAAAGCGATTCCCTGGGCGAGGTGGCCGTCCCGGCCGACGCCTACTGGGGCGCGCAGACCCAGCGCTCGCTGCACAACTTCCGGATCGGCGGCGAGCGCATGCCCACCCAGGTGGTCCGCGCCCTGGGCATCCAGAAACTCGCCGCGGCGCGCGCCAACATCAAGCTGGGCGTGCTCGACCGCGAGCTGGGCGACACCGTCTGCAAGGCCGCCCTGGAGGTCGCCGAAGGCAAGCTGGACGACCAGTTCCCGCTGGTCGTCTGGCAGACCGGCTCGGGCACGCAGTCCAACATGAACGCCAACGAGGTCATTGCGGGCCGGGCCAACGAGATCCTGACAGGCGCGCGCGGCGGCAAGTCGCCCGTCCATCCCAACGATCACTGCAACTACGGGCAGTCGTCCAACGACACCTTCCCCAGCGTGATGCACATCGCGGCGGTGCGCCTGATCACCGGGGAGACGCTGCCCAAACTGCGCGGGCTCTACGCCGCGCTGGCGGAGAAGGCGCAGGCGTTCGACCAGATCGTCAAGATCGGGCGGACGCACCTCATGGATGCCACGCCGCTGACGCTCGGCCAGGAGTTCGCCGGCTACACCGCCCAGGTCGGCCAGGGCATCCGGCGCATCGAGCGCACGCTGCCCGAGCTGCACGAGCTCGCCCAGGGCGGCACGGCCGTGGGCACGGGCCTGAACAGCGTCGCCGGCTTCGCCGAGGCGTTCGCCCGGGAGGTCGCCAACATCACCGGCGAGCCCTTTGTTGCGGCGGAAAACCATTTCGCCGCGCTGGCCGCGCACGACGCCGTGGTGGCGATGTCGGGCGCGCTGAACACCCTCGCCGCCGCACTGATGAAGATCGCCAACGACATCCGGATGCTGGGCTCGGGCCCGCGCTGCGGCTTCGGCGAACTGCTGCTGCCGGCCAACGAGCCCGGGTCCTCGATCATGCCCGGCAAGGTCAACCCGACCCAGGCGGAGGCCATGACCATGGTCTGCGCCCAGGTGATGGGGAATCACACAACCGCAACGGTGGCGGGCTCGAACGGGCACTTCGAACTCAACGTGTTCAAGCCCGTGCTCATCTACAGCCTGTTGCAGTCGGCGCAGCTCCTGGGCGATGCAGCGGAAAGCTTCAACACCAACTGCGTTGCCGGGATCGAGGCGAACACCCAGCGGATCGAGCAGCTCATGCGCAACTCGCTCATGCTGGTGACCGCGCTCAACCCGCACATCGGCTACGACCAGGCGGCGAAGGTCGCCAAGAAGGCCTACGCCGACGACACCACCCTGAAGCAGGCGGCCGTCGAGCTGGGCATTCTCACCGAAGCGCAGTTCGACCAGTACGTCCGGCCGGAGGACATGCTGGGCCCGCGCAAGGCCACCTGAGACGGCCCACCATGCAACGGCGGTCTCGCGACGGCGTGGGCGGCCGTGTTGGTCCGCCCGCCCGTTCGTCCGACGAACATCCGCCAACATAGGCCAACATCCCTGTTGATCCGCCACGCGCCGCCGTTCGGTGAAGCAAACGCCGGCGAAGCCAGCATTCATGTTTTGTTCATTATGCGCAATACGCGGCGGTGCCAAAGATGGCAGGTTGCTTTGCTTGCGCAAAGCGAACACGCCCTACGCCGCGTGCCAGCCAGTCAACCGCGTGCCGCCACGCTTCACGAGCCGGCCCCGGCGGCGGATGCGGCGGTCAGTGCCGGCCGTTGGCGTCGAACACGTCGGTCAGCGCCCGGGCGTCGAACAGGGCATCCGCCCAGGCGTCAAGCCGGGCGTCGTCCGCCTGGTGGATGCGCTCGCGCGCCCATGGCGGCAGCTCGCCAAAGCGCCGTTCCAGCATCCGCGTCAGCATGGCCGCCTTGCCCTCGGCTTTTCCTTCGGCCTTGCCTTCGGCGATCCCTTCAGCCTTGCCTTCAGCGCGCCCGCGCGCCTCACCCCGCTTCAGCCATTCTTCGGCCACGGTGCCCATGAGTTCCTCCCGGCGGTCCGGTTTCGCCTGGTCCAGCGCCTGCATCAGGTCCTGTTCGCCAAGATTGTAGACGCGGATGACGTATTCCAGAACCTGCCGCTCCAGCAGGCTCTTTTCCGGCGTGTCGGCAAGCAAGGATACCACGACCTTGAGCGGCACGCCTTTGTCGAAGGCGTGCTTGAGGGCGGCGAGCCCGGCGCGGAGGACGCGATCCTGCGCGAGATCGGCGTCATCCACGGGGCCGAGGTCGCGCAGGATATAGCGCATCCCGGCCATCGCGTCCCGGATGGCCTCGGGCGCATCGACCGCGTCCAGGACCGAGGTGGGGACCGTCCA
>CAJXKW010000197.1 GCA_913055855.1 uncultured Limimonas sp.
AAGCCGTCGCCGAAGGTGTAGTCGCGCAGCTCGTTGATCGACAGCGGGCGGTCGGGATCGAACATGTAGGTGTGGATGAAGGCCCGCAGCCAGGTGTTCCCGGACTTGGGATAGGATGCCAGCCAGATGATCCCGGCCATCGCCGCCTCGCGTTGCCGTGACGGGCGCCGCGCCCATCGGGACGCCGCCGGGGGCGTCTACACCGGATCGCCGGTGCGGTCCAGATAGCCGAAGGCGCGCATGGTCTCGCCGTTCGCCGCCAGGATGCGCTGGACCTGCTCGTCCGTCAGCGCCTCGCGCCACTGCGAGCGCCGCCCGCGGCGGAAGAAGTTCACCGCACGGTCGGGCCGGGCCTCGTTGAAGCCCTCTTGGTGTTCCTGGCTCGCCAGGCTTTCGAAACTGGTGAAGCGAACGGCGCGCGACAGGCGGCGCGCTTCCACGGGCAGGCCCATGAATTTCACGAGCTTGCGGAAGGTCGGCCCCGGCTCGGCCAGCATGTCCTCGTAGCGCATGACGTGGCGGGTAAGGCCGGGCGCGTCCGTCCAGGCGCGCACGTGCTGCCACCATGCCCCCATCAGCTCGGGCAGCTTCAGCCCCGGCTGGCCCGGCAGAATCTTGCCGGGTGTGCACAGCGTCTCCACGGCCGTGTCGTAGCTGTTCTGGAAGTGGTGGGCGAAGGACACCGCAACGTCCAGCGGGTTGCGCACCACGTAGATGGCGCCCGCCGTGGCGTCCGGCGTGATGGTGGGCGTGCCGGCGTCGTCGGCGATCATCGTGTGCGTCTTGACGAAGCTCGTCTGCTCGGGATGCCCGGCGAACATGCCATGCACCACGGGGCGAAGCCGGCGGATCTCCTCGGGCGTCAGCGCGTCAGCGGGCTTGCCCGCGGCGTCCTCGTAATAGGTGAGGAAGTTGTCGCCGTAGGCGAAGGTGTACAGCTCGTTGATCGACAGCGGCTGGTCCGGGTTGCGGAAATAGGTCGCCAGGAAGGCGCGCACCCAGGTGTTGCCGGATTTCGGATAGGACGCCAGCCAGAGAATGCCCGCCATACCTCGATCCCAGCGTTCGCCGCACGGCGCCGCTTCGGCCATGCTCCGGGCGGCACCTTGTAGCCGCGCGCGAGCACGCGGGCAACCGCGCCCGTCCGGCGCGGACCGAACGGGCGCGGCGGCCGGGACGGCGCGTCAGCGCACGTCGTGCGCGGCCGAGAGACGGTCCGGGAAGTTCGTGAAGATGCCGGTCGCGCCCCAGTCGATCAGGCGGTGCATCTTCGCAATCGAATCGATGGTGTAGACGTGCAGGCCAAGGCCGGCCTCGCGCACGCTGTTCACGAAGGCCTCGTCGATCACCCGGCGGTCCTTGTAGTGCATGTTGGTGCCGATGCCGATGGCGTAGTCGTCGATCTTCGCCAGGTCGGCCTGGGTGATCTCGCCGGGCGCGGGCGTGACCGCCTTCCACTCCTTGAGCGGCGCACCGGCCTCGTAGCCCTTTGGGTGATACCAGACCAGCTGCACGAGCGGGATGTCGGGATTCATCTCGTGCACGCGCTTGAGCGGCTCCTGCGGGAACGACTGGATCACGATGCTGTCGGATTCGACGAGGCCATGCTTCTCGACGAACTTCACAAGCTTCTCGGTCAGCCCGGGGTTCGCGTCGGGGGATTTGATTTCGATGTAGTATTTCTGATCCGTGCCGTGCGTTTCGACGATCTGCTTCAGGGTGGGAACGGAAACACCCTCGAACGCCGGGTCGGCGCGGTAGGGGTTGGCCTCGTTGAACCAGGTTCCCGCGTCGAGCGCTTGCAGCTCGTCCAGCGTGTAATCGCTCAGCGGCCCTTCCGCGTTCGTGGTGCGGTCCACGCTTTCGTCGTGGAAGGCGACGAGATGCCCGTCGGCGGTGAGCTGGGCGTCGAGTTCCAGCCAGTCCGCGTTCAGCTCGACGGCCTTGTCGTAGGCCGGCATGGTCTCTTCGGGCGCGTGGCCGCTTGCCCCGCGGTGGGCGATGTTCAGGATCTCGCCGTGGGGCGCGAGCGTATCGGCGAGCGCCGGGGTGGCCGTGAGCCCGGCGGCCAGCAGGGCCAGGGCCGGCAGTCCCGGACGGCTGTGTTTCATCACCATCCCTTATCTCCCGTCCGATTCTTGGTGCGAACGTCAGCGTGGGCTACGTCGCCCGGGCGCACCAATGGCGCCGAAACCGGCTCGGCCGCAAACAAGAAAGGGGGCCGCGAGGGCCCCCTTTCCCAGCGTCCGGATGAGTCCGGTGCTTAGAACGTGATGTTCGTGCCGATCACAGCGGCGAAGTCGTCGCTGTCCGCCGCACCCGCATCCTCATCAATGTCGTCGAAGATCACCGAGCCGGTCAGGGCCACGCCCGGGCCGAGCGTGTAGGCCACGGCGCCCTTAACCGTGGTCTGCTCCTCGTCCTGCGTCTGGACGAGGTTGCCCTGGGGGTCCGTCTCGAAATCGCCGTCGATCTCGGAGATCAAGCCCTCAAGCTGCATGTGCCAGGGGCCGGTCACGTACCGGATGTCGGCGCCGTGCGTCCAGCCGTCATGGCTTTCGCCGCCGAGCGCCGGGTTCGACTCATTGTCCTGCAGGCCGAACTGATAGCCGACGTGGAAGCCCCCGGAGGAGACGCGGAAGCCGGTCATGTACTGCTCAACGCTGTCCCCGGCGACGTTGCCGGCGATGAAGCCGTTGTTGGCCGCCTGCTCGACGTTACCCTGCTGGAAGGCGCCGAAGAGGGCGAGGTCCGCGTTCTGGAAGCTGGTGTTGTAGTTGGCGGACAGCGAGTAGACGTCCTCGATCGTGGAGTCCGTCTGGTTGGCCGTTGCAGCGCCGAGGCCACCCTGGTCGGTGACGGCGCCGGCCGGCGACCAGCTTGCACCGAACTTGAAGCCCTGAACGCGCGGCGTGAAGTACGCCACGGTCTGCGCCTCGTCCTGCAGGTCGAGGTGCGTGCTGCCGCCGGGGGCGTAGAAGTTGTTGAACTGCGCACTGGCGCTATCGATGAAGTAGTTCTGCCAGCCCGTGTTGATCGGCATCAGCCGCTGCCACCACATCGGACCCGTGGTCCAGGACATCTGATAGCCGGCGGAGTTCTGCGCACCCAGCTGGATCGTGCCGAAGGAGCCCTTGAAGTAGCCGTACTGCTCGTCGCCCGAAAGCGTGGAGTCGCCTTCCAGCTCGAAGTTGACGCCGACCTCGACACCGTTGTCGAAGGTCGTCGAACCGGCGAAGGTGATCGTGGAATCCTGGAACGTCTTGACGTCGTCACCGCCGAAGTCGCCGTCGGTGATACCGGTGTAGTAGTTGAAGAAGCCGCTGAGGTTCAGGTCGATGCCCTGCTGCGCCTGGGCGCCGGTGGCGGCGACGCTGGCCCCGACCATGGCCGTCGTCGCGTAGAGAACCTTCTTCGTGTTCATGATCCGTCGCTCCTTGTTTTTTCCCCGCACAATCGCCGGCGGAGGCCCACCGTCCGACCGGCGTGCGTCCGGTCGGCCGCCATATCCGTGTGACAGCCCCCCCGATAAGATCGGCCACGTGCCGTGACGTACATCCGGAGGTGAAAGCCACCAGCCGGATACGGTCAAGCACGGTATCCACAAGGTGTGGCAAATTCCCGCCGGCCGTTGCCCAATTGCAACACCCTTGAAACACGCCGCCGACCAGCCCGCGCCACGGTCGCGCGGCTTGCCCGGCGTCGCCGGGTCGGTCTAGGCTTGCCGACATCGCAGCCCCGATCATGATCGGAGGACCGGGTGGCAAACCCCTCGCAGTCGAGCGCGGCCACGGCCAACGATCCCAACGCGCTCTTGCAGACGGCAATCCAGACCCATCAGGCGGGCGATCTCGCGCAGGCCCGCTCGCTGTACGAGCGCGTGCTGACGATGGCGCCGCGCCATCCCGTGGCGCTCCAGATGCTGGCGGCCGTGGAGTACCTGGACGGCAACGTCGTGCGCGCGGACGCGTACCGGGACACCGCGCTGAAGAGCTACCAGGAAGCGGTCGAGCAGTACCCGGACGCCACGCCACCACGGGCCGGCTACGTCAACCTGCTGCTGGCCGCAGGCCACGTCCGCGAGGCGGAGCAGCACGCCGCGCACCTGGGCCTGGACCTGAACCCCTATCGCCACGCGATCGCGGAATTCAACCGCCGCCGTCGCGCCGCCTACGATGCGGGTCATCCGCCAATCTGCATCAACACCATCCCCAAGTCCGCCAGCGAGAGCATCTGGAACCGCCTGGCCGACCGGCTGGACATGGCGCAGTGCCACGTCTCCATCGGGTTGTTCCCCAATTGCATGGCGGTGCCCTTCCGGGTCGCCGAGCTGGGCGCCGGCGGCATCGT
>CAJXKW010000198.1 GCA_913055855.1 uncultured Limimonas sp.
TGGTCGTCGCCCACGGGCACGTGGGTCGCCTTGTAGCCCAGGATGTCCGCGGCCATCAGGGCGGGATAGACGTACAGTCCGGCCGAGGCCTGCTCGCGGTGCTTGCCCGCTTTTTCCTTGAACTGCGTCATGCGGTTGAGCCAGCCCAGCCGGGCGACGCAGTTGAACAGCCAGCCGAGCTGGGCGTGCGCCGGGACCTGCGACTGGTTGAAGATGATGCTCGTGCGGGGGTCGATACCGGCGGCGAGATAGGCGGCCGTGACCTCGCGCGTGTGCCGGGCCAGCTCTGCCGGGTCCTGCCAGACCGTGACCGCGTGCAGATCGACCACGCAATAGATCGACTCGTAGTTGTGCTGCAGCGCGACGAAGTTCCGGATCGCGCCCAGATAATTGCCCAGATGCAGGTTGCCGGTGGGCTGAACGCCGGAAAAGATGCGGTTCATCGCGGGCTCCCAGCAGGCGGTCGGCGCACAGCCGGGTGCGCAACCCCGGCCTCGCGCGGCGCGGTTATCGCCGCTGACCCGGACGGGGTCAAGGGGCGGGACTACAGCATGGGAGACGCTCGGCATGGACCGCTGAAGCGCGCACGAACCTTTGGGCGGTTCAGCGATCACGCGGGCCAACCCACCGGATTGGATCCCATGTGCCTAGCTTTTCGAGCCCGTATCCCGTTCCCGCGCCGGATCGATGCCGAACACATCGGCGACCAGCTCGGCGAAGGCTCGCGCGCGGTGGCTGATGCGGTGCTTTTCCGCCGGGTCCATCTCGGCGAAGCTCA
Organism: uncultured Limimonas sp.; assembly: GCA_913055855.1. Lineage (GTDB taxonomy): Bacteria > Pseudomonadota > Alphaproteobacteria > Kiloniellales > Rhodovibrionaceae > CAJXKW01. The sequence continues at coordinate 779 of CAJXKW010000198.1, forward strand.
CGGCATAACCGTCGGGCAGGAAGATGGGGTCGTAGCCGAAGCCCTTGTCACCCCGCGGCGGCCAGATGATGGTGCCGGCCACGCTCCCCTGGTAATGGCGCACCGTGCCGTCCGGCCACGCCAGGCAGAGCGCGCACACGAAGGCCGCGGACCGGTCGGCGCTGTCGCCCAGCTCGTCGACGACGCGCGCCATGGCGGCGCGGAAATCCTTATCCGGCCCGGCCCAGCGTGCCGAGTAGATCCCCGGCCGGCCCTCCAGGGCGGTCACACTCAGCCCGGAGTCGTCGGCCAGGGCGGGCAGTCCCGCCTCGGCCGCCGCCGAGCGTGCCTTCAGCGCCGCGTTCTGGGCGAAGCTCGCACCGGTCTCCTCGGGTTCGGATACGCCGGCGTCGGCCGCGGAAAGCACGGTGACCCCGCAGGGCGCAACCAGTTCGCCGATTTCGCGCACCTTGCCCGGGTTGTGACTGGCGATGACCAGACGGTCCGCGCCGATTCCCAAGCTCATGCCGGCCTCACGCCAGGCCCAGGGCCGCCCGCTGATGATCGCAGAGCCGGCCCACGCCGGCCTCCGCGAGATCGAGAAGCCGGTCGAAGGTCTGGCGCGGGAATGGCGCGTCCTCGCCGGTGGCCTGGACCTCTACGATTTGCCCGGCGCCGGTGAGGACGAAGTTGGCGTCGGCCTCGGCCGAGGAGTCCTCGACGTAGTCGAGGTCGAGCACCGCCTCGCCCCCGGCGAGACCGCAGGACACCGCGGCCAGGTGGTCGCTCAGCGGGATCCGGTCGATCACCTTGGCCGTGCGCATGAAGTCGAACGCGAGGTAGAGCGCGACATAGCCGCCGGTGATCGCGGCCGTGCGCGTGCCCCCGTCGGCCTGGATGACGTCACAGTCGATCTGGATCGCGCGCTCGCCGAAGGCGCTCATGTCCGTCACGGCGCGCAGCGATCGACCGATCAGGCGCTGAATCTCCTGGGTACGCCCGCCCTGCTTGCCGCGCGCCGCTTCGCGCGAGCCGCGCGTATGGGTGGCGCGCGGGAGCATGCCGTACTCCGCCGTGACCCAGCCGCGCCCGCTGCCGCGGAGGAAGCCCGGGACGCTGTCCTGGATGGACGCGGTGCAGTGGACGTGCGTGTCGCCGAACTTCGCCATGCACGAACCCTCGGCGTGCTTGCTGACGTGCGGCTCGAGGGCGATCTGGCGAAGCTCGTCGGCGGCGCGGCCGCTTGGACGCATGGCGGTCTCCTGGCATTGGTGGACGCGTTCGCGCGCCGCCGGTTCAGCCCGGCCGCGCGGCGCCGGACGCTAGCCCACGGGGCTTCCGCCGTCCAGTCCGCGGCCCGCACCGATCTCGGCCCCGTTCCGCTTTCCGGGCCCGCTCCGGCGGCGCGTTGACGGGGGTTTCGTCCCACCTTACATATCCGGCGCGAGAATCGTGGGTCCCATGAACAGCGAAACGAACGGGCGGACGGAACCTTCCGCGCTCGCGGCGATGAATGCGCGCAGCCGGGAGATCTTCCGTCACATCGTCGATGCGTACGTCGCCACCGGCGCGCCCGTCGGGTCGCGCACGCTGTCGCGGCGGCTGGGGATGAACCTGTCGCCGGCGACGGTGCGCAACGTCATGGCGGATCTCGAGGAACTGGGTCTGCTCTACGCGCCGCACACCTCGGCGGGCCGCCTACCCACACAGCAGGGCCTGCGCCTGTTCGTGGACGGGCTGCTGGAGTACGGCAACCTCGCCCCGGAAGACCGCGAGCGCATCGAAACGCGCTGTGCCGCCACGGGGCGCAGCCTGCCCCAGGCCTTCGAGGAAGCGGGCGCGATGCTCTCCGACCTGTCGCGCTGCGCCGGCCTGGTGGTCGCGCCCAAGTTCGAGGAACCGCTCAAGCACATCGAGTTCGTCTCGCTCGGCCCCGGGCGTGCCCTGGTGGTCATCGTCACCAATTCGGGGGCGGTGGAGAACCGCATCATCGACGTGCCCCACGGCCTGCCGCCCTCGGCCCTGGTCGAGGCAAGCAACTATCTCTCCTCGCGCCTCGTCGGGCGCACTCTCGCGGAAGCGTACAGGGAAGTGCAGGAGGAGCTGGAAAGCCAGCGCGCGGAACTCAACGAGGTCGCCGCGCGTTTGGTACAGCAGGGGCTCGCCGACTGGTCCGAGGCGAACCAGGGCGCGCTCATCGTGCGCGGACAAGCGCAGCTCCTGGAAGACGTGACCGCTCTGGAGGACCTGGAGAAGGTCCGGCGGCTGTTCTCCGCGCTGGAGAAGCACGAATCCATGCTGCGCCTGCTCAACCTCGCGGATGATGCCGAAGGGGTGCAGATCTTCATCGGCGCGGAAAACGAACTCTTCGGCACATCGGACTGCTCCATGGTGATCTCGCCCTACACCAACTCCAAGCAGCAATTCGTCGGCGCCATCGGCGTGATCGGCCCCACGCGAATCGATTATGCCCGGATCATCCCCATGGTCGACTACACCGCCAAGGTGCTCAGCCGGCTTGTGGGATGACCAGGCTGCGGTCCAGGCCTCGCGCGAACCAAAGGCACCCGAACCGGAAAACGCGATCCGCTCGCAACAAAACACGAGGAAGGATACATGACGGCAAAGAAAGATCAGGTCGACCCGGACAGCCAGGACGCCACCCAGGCCGCGTCCGATGCGGCACAGGCGGAGGCCGAGGCACAGCACCGGGCCGCGGCCGAGAGCGGCGGCTCGGCCGCGGCGTTCCCCGAAAGCGAAATCGGCGACGCGGCTCAGCAGGCGGCCGAGGACCTGGAAGCCGAGATCAACGATCTGCGCGAACGCCTCACGCGCGCCATGGCCGAGACCGAGAACGTCCGCCGGCGCGCCGAGCGCGAGCGCCAGGAAGCGGTGAAGTACGCCACCTCGCCGCTCGCCAAGGACCTGCTGGGCGTGGTCGACAACTTGCGCCGGGCGCTGGAAAGCGTGCCCGCCGAGGAGGTCGAGAACAACGAGACGCTCCAGAACCTCATGTCCGGCGTGGAGATGACCGAAAAGGAACTCATGAGCGCCTTCGAGAAGCACGGCATCAGCCAGATCGCCGTGCAGCCGGGCGACCGCTTCGATCCGCATTATCACGAGGCCATGTTCGAGGTGCCCACCGACCAGCAGGCCCCTGGGACGGTCGTGCACATCCTCCAACCCGGCTATATGCTGCACGAGCGCCTGTTGCGCCCGGCCCGCGTCGGCGTGGCGAAGAGCGCCGGCGGCCAGAGCAACACCCAGGGCAACGTGGACACCAGCGCCTGACGGCCCGCCGTCCGGCCGCCCCTCATCTTCGTGCGGATCGAGCAATACCATGGCCGTGCCCTGGACCGACGAAGAACGTGCTCTACACCATGTACACGAAGCTCAGCCGCCGGCCGTCCGGCGGGGGCTTCGTGTGCTCTGGCACCGTTTCGCCCCCCATGT
>CAJXKW010000199.1 GCA_913055855.1 uncultured Limimonas sp.
GGGTCCTCCAGGTCGCCGCCGTAGACGGCGGAGTGGAAGGCGTAGTCGCGCTCCATGGCGGTGCCCTCGCCGGCGAGCACGGCGCAGCCGACGCTGTGCGAGGAATTGGTGTAGCCGCCGCGGAAGCCGTTGGTGCCCGCCAGGGCGATGTTGCGCCGGCCCCAGCTCGCCTCCGCGCCCTCGGAGTTGGTGATGCCGTCGATGCCACGCGCCGCCTCCTCGCAGGCCCGGGCGCGCGCGATGAGGGTCTCGGCGGCGGGCTCCGCCGGGTCGTCACTGTCCAGATCCGGCCAGTCGTGGGCGAGCTGGCCGGTCGGCGCCAGGCCGCAATAGGGATCGTCCGGCACCGTCGCCGCCATGGCGACCGCGCGTTCGACCATGTCGTCCATGGCCGCCGGCGTCAGGTCCGAGGAGGCGACGCAGGCCTGTTTCATCCCGATCAGCACGCGCAGGCCGATCTCGGCCTCCTCGCTGCGCTCCAGGTGCTCCGTCTCGCCCAGGCGCTGGGCGTGGCTGATGGAGACCGAATCGATCATCACGGCGTCGGCCTCGGCCGCGCCGGCTTTCTTCGCCTTGGCGAGCAGGTCGTCCAGGCGGTCGAGGGCGGTGTCGACGGCGGAATCGCGGCTCATGGGCGCCTCGCAAAGCGTGGAAGGTCACAGTGACTGGCCGGGTATATAGCCGCGGACCCTCGGCCCTGACTACCCCGCCCCGGTCCGCGCGTGTTAACCTGCGCAGTTGGAAACGCATGCGCATCCGAGCGCAGGGGGATTCATGAGAGCGATGCGAGGCCCGGCCCTGGCCGCCGCCGTGGCTCTGCTGGCTGCGCCCGCCGCCGCGCAGCCGCCCGAGCGCACCACGTCCATGGCGATCTACCGCGACGATCTCGCCGCGGTGACGCTGACGCGCCCGGTCGAGCTGGACCGCGGCCCGGCACAACTGACCATCGCGGAACTCAGCCCCGGGCTCGTCGCCGGAAGCCTTGATCTCCACGCGCCGAACCTGACCGTCCGCAAGCAGCGTGTCCTCCCCTGGCCGGTGAGCCGCAAGCGGCTTCTCCAGTCGGCCGTGGGCGACCGGGTCACCCTGGTGCGCACGCCGCTGACGGGCGAACCGCCGGTCACGCGCCGTGCCCGGCTGCTCGCCGCAAGCCCGGACGTCGTGGTCGAGGTGAACGGCCGCGTCGAAACCGTCCCACCGGAGCGTATCGCGCTGAAATCCCTGCCGGAAGAATTCCGCGAAAGCCCCACGGCGGTGTTCGACGTGAACAGCACGCAGGACGGTGAACGCGACATGCGCCTGCGCTACCTCAGTCGCGGGCTGAACTGGGATGCCGCCTATGTCGCGCGCTGGGACCGGGAGGCGCAGACGCTCGACCTGACCGGGCGCGCACGCATTTCCAACAACCTGTCGCGCCCCATCGCGGGCGACCGCGTGAGGCTGGTGGCGGGCCGGGTCCCCACGGTTCGGGGCGAAGACCCGCGCCCACGGGCACAGCGGACGGAAGCCCTGGCCGCGCGCGCGGCGAGCGCACCGGGCCAGGCGCGCCCGGAACCGGAGGCGCGCGCCGATCTGCGGCTGTATCCCCTGCCCGAGCCGGTCCGCCTGCCCGCGGAGAGCACGGTTTCGCGTCGTCTGCTGGGTGCGACCGGCATCGCCGTGGAAACACGCTATCGCCTGACCGGCTTGGCGACCAACCGGCCCCACATCAACCGCCCCGAGGACCGGCGCAACGCCGCCCTGCGCCTGGTCGTCCCCGACACCCGCGAAGCCGGGCTGGACACGGCGCTGCCCGGCGGCGTGGTGCGCGTCTACGACGGCGAGCTGTTTCGCGGCGCGCAGCGCATATCGGACACGCCGCCGGGCACGCGCCTGAGCCTGAACCTGGGCGCAGCCGTGGCGGTCACGGCGACCGCCGCGCACACGGGCTACGATAAGCTGAGCGGCGACAGCTACGAGACCGGCCGGCGCATCACCCTGAACAACGCCAAGGACCGCGCCGTGACCGTGCGCGTTGTGGGCAACTTCCGCGGCGACTGGGAGATCCTGGAAGAAAGCGCGCGGCACAGGCGCAACGACGACGGCGAACCGGTCTGGCGCGTCGAGGTTCCGGCGAACGGCGAGGCGACGCTGCGCTACAGGGTGCGCACGCGGCGCTGAACCGCGCCGCGCGCCCGGCATCCGGGGGTCAGCCCGCCGCGTCGGGTGCCGCCGCCTTCGGGTCCGCGGCCCCGAGCGCTTCCATCAGGTCCCGGTCGCCGCTGGAATCGGCATTGGCCGTGGTCAAAAGCGTCTCGCCGTAGAAGATCGAATTCGCCCCGGCGAGGAAGCACAGCGCCTGGGCCTCGCGGCTGAGCGTGCCCCGCCCGGCGGAAAGCCGGACCCGCGCCCGCGGCATGAGGATGCGCGCCGCGGCCACGCAGCGCGCCACCTCCAGGCCCGGCACGGGTGGCCGGTGTTCCAGCGGCGTGCCGGGAACCGCGACCAGGGCGTTGATGGGAACGCTCTCCGGGTGGGGATCCAGACTCGCCAGGACCTGGAGCATGTCGGCGCGGTCGTCGTCGCCCTCGCCCATCCCGATGATGCCGCCGGAGCAGATCCGGATACCCGCATCGCGCACGTGCCGCAGCGTCTCCAGACGCGCGTCGAAGCTTCGGGTGGACACGATTTCGGGGTAGAATCGGGGGCTGGTATCGATGTTGTGGTTGTACGCGGTCAGGCCCGCCTCGGCCAGCCGCTGCGCCTGCTCGCGATTGAGCATGCCCAGGGTGACACAGGCTTCGAGGCCCAGCGCGCGCACCCCGCGCACCATCTCGAGAACCCGGTCGAAGGCCGGGCCGTCGCGCACCTCGCGCCACGCTGCGCCCATACAGAACCGGCTCGCCCCCGCCTCGCGGGCGCGCTCGGCCAGGCGCAGCACATCCTCCACGGCCATCAAGCCCTCGCGGGCGATGTCCACCTCGCCGTGGTGGGCGGACTGCGGGCAGTAGGCGCAGTCCTCCGGACACCCGCCGGTCTTGATGCTGAGCAGGCTGGCACACTGCACGTCCGTGGGATCGTGCCACTGCCGGTGCACCGCCTGCGCGTCGCCGAGCAGCGCGAGCAGCGGGCGCCCGTACAACGACCGGACCTCGGCGACAGTCCAGTCGCTGCGCGGCCGGGCGGCCGGCGCGGACTCGCCCGCGGCCGCGGGTGCCGTCGGCATCGACGGATTCGCCGCCACACCTTCCCCCTTCAGTGCCGAGAAAAACGAAAATCGTGTTTCGCGAACCGATGACAGCGATTCGCGCGTGCGTCAAAGGGCACACTGGCCGCAGACGCGCTTCACACCTCGATCACCATGCCGTCGGACAGGGTGTCCACGCTCACCTCGCCGCGCCGGGCCAGCATGGCGGAATTCATGTGGGTGAGCACGATGCGCTTGGCGGTTATCTCGGGCAGGTGGGCGCGCAGCGTTTCCCAGTCGGTGTGCGTGGCGCACGGCCCCTCCGGGGCGTAGCACTCCATGATGAACAGGTCGGCGTCGCGGGCCACCTCGACCAGCACGTCGGTCCAGGTCGTGTCTCCCGAGAACGCCAGCACGCGCGCCCCGTCGCTCAGGCGCAGCGCGTGGCTGGTCATGTCGCCGTGGACCACCGGATACGCGGCGACGTCGAGCCCGGCGACGCTGGCGTCCGCGCCGGGGCTGACCGGCTCCACCATCAACGGAAAGGACCAGGGCTCGTCCGTCTTGCCGAACAACACCGCCACGGCGCGCCGGAGCCAGTCTTCCGTTCCCGGCGGCCCCGCGACGGTCAGCGGGCGCGTACGCCCCACGACGTAGTGCAGGTAAAGCAGCAGAAAGGGCACGCCGGCCGCGTGATCGCCGTGCAAATGGCTGATGATCACCGCGTCCAACCCGTCAGGCTCCAGGCCCTCACGGTTCAGGGCGACCATGCTCGTCGCGCCGAAATCCAGGGCCACGCGGTGCCCGTCGGCGAGCGCGAGGTGAAAGCTGGTGTTGAACCGGCCGCCGCTGCCGAAGGCATCGCCGCAGCCCAGGACCGTCAGTCGCATGCCCATTCCCCTTTCGATACGCGCACGTTCCTTGCCCGGCGGGCCTTAAGCCTCGGTTAA
>CAJXKW010000200.1 GCA_913055855.1 uncultured Limimonas sp.
CGTACTTGAGGATTTCGCGCTCGACGATGACGCGGCAGCGCTCCTGCGCGTCCAGGTCGGTGCGCGGCAGGAACATCTGCCCCACGGCGATGTGCTCGTCGCCCGGCGTGTGCCCCACGGCGGCGACGTGCTCGCGGAAGAAGTCCTGGGGAATCTCGACGTGGATGCCGGCGCCGTCGCCGGTCTTGCCGTCGGCGTCGACGGCGCCGCGATGCCAGACGGCCTTGAGCGCGTCGATGCCCGCCTGCACCACTTCGCGCCGCGCCGTGCCGTCGAGCGAGGCGACCAGCCCGACGCCGCAGGAATCGTGCTCCTGCGACGGGTCGTAGAGGCCCGTCTCGGCCAAGACACGCCGTTCGCGTTCAGAAGACACGATCGGTAGGCGAGATCCGTCGATCCTGGAACCGTCGTGCATGGTGGTCAGTTCCCGTTTTGCTCGTTCGCCTCCGGCAGCCACGTCTCATCAAGCACCTCGTCCAACGCAAACGGCGGCTTCACCGGAAAGACTTCGATGGGCAATTCCGTCTCGTCGCTTGCTAGTTCGCGCGCGTTCCCATACTCGAGATAGAACCACTCGCTTAGATTCGACTTTAATCCTGGACTTTCACTTGTTTTGCGATGAATTTGTTTTCGCGCGTTGCGAATCGTCCCCCGCCAGCTCCCGGATCGCTGGTCTGGTTGATACTTCCATTTGAGGAGGTGCATCAAAAGATTGCACAAATGGTTCCGAACGGCATGCTTCTCCTTCCGCCCCAAATCTCGAAGCTCCTCCGCGACCTCGACACAATCAACTCCGGGAATAACCGCGCCATGAAGCCTCGTCGCCTGATCGAAAACCCACCCTACGTAGTCCGTCGAATAACTCGCGCCGAGCCACACATATCGCTCACCCTCACTCAACGCGAAGAGACGGCAATGGTGTGGGTTTAGAAAATGAACCCCAATATGTGACGGCTTTGCCAACTTCGTAACAACTTCTTCATCGCCGGATAATTCGGGAGCCACCTCATTTGGGACAGGCGCAACGCCGCCCCGATCCAGAAAAACGGCAATGTCGCTTGGCGCCGGCTCCCGACCAAGCAAATCCCGGAAAAGCGCGACGTCATTCTCGGGCGCGCCGGCAATCGCCACGAGAATGGAGCGCGCTCTCCGCCCCGAATCAGGCACGACGTCATAATGTCCGACGCCGTCGTTTAACGGCGCGGCAACAACTTCGAGCGGAAAATCGAGGTCTTCGTCGTAACGGAACGCCGTCAGGACACGTTGAAAAGCATAATCGACGGCCGTTTCCGCGTTGGTTTGCCAAGCGGAACGTGTGTCCGGCCGATCGAAAGGCGATGCAATCTTATCGAGATCGAACCCGAAGCTGCGTGCGGCCTCGAACCGGATGCGCCAGCGTATGGTTCCGGGCGACTGGGCTGGAACAGCCATCTTCGTCACATCCTTCCGACGCTGCGCACGACCATTATCCTTACTCCGCCGCCATGGCGTGCGCCGGGGCCTCGGCGCCGGGCGCCTGCGCGGCGCGCGCCTTGATGTGCCGGTCGATCTGCTCGGCAACGTCGCGCCCGTCGCGGATCGCCCAGACAACCAGCGATGCGCCGCGCGCGATGTCGCCGGCGGCGAAGACGCCGTCAAGGTTGGTCATCAGGGTACGGAAATCGACCTTCACCGTGCCCCAGCGCGTGGTCGCCAATTCCGGTGCGTCGAACAGCGTGGGCAGGTCTTCCGGATCGAAGCCCAGCGCCTTGATGACCATGTCGGCCTCGACGTCGTATTCCGAGCCCTTGACGATCTGCGGCGTCTGCCGCCCCGAGGCGTCGGGCACGCCCAGATGCACGCGCGCAGCGCGCACCGCGCGCACGCTCTCGTCGCCCAGGAAGGCCTGCGGCGCGGAAAGCCAGACAAACGCCACGCCCTCCTCCTCGGCGTTGGCGACCTCGCGCTGCGAGCCGGGCATGTTTTTCCGGTCGCGGCGATAAAGGCACTTCACCGATTTCGCGCCCTGGCGCACGGCCGTGCGCACGCAGTCCATCGCGGTGTCGCCGCCGCCCACGACGACCACGTTCTTGCCCTCGGCGTTCAGGTTGCCGTCGTCGAATTCCGGCACCTCGTCGCCCAGCCCCTTGCGGTTGCTGGCAACCAGATAGTCCAGCGCCGGCTTGACGTTGTTCAGGCCCGCGCCCGGCACCTTCACGTCGCGCGCCTTGTACACGCCGGTGGCAAGCAGCACGGCGTCGTGACGCTCGCGCAGCTCGGTCAGGGTCGCATCCCGGCCCACCTCGAAATTCAGGTGGAAGTGCACCCCGCTGTCGTAGAGCAGCCGCGCCCGGCGCTCGACGACGTATTTCTCCAGCTTGAAATTGGGGATGCCATAGATCATCAGGCCGCCGACGCGATCATAGCGATCATAGATGTGCGCCTGATAGCCCTTCCGACGGAGCTGTTCCGCCGCGGCCAGCCCTGCCGGGCCGGCGCCCACGATGCCCACCGATTCGCTGCGCTCGCGCCGCGGCTTGACCGGCTGAACCCAGCCCTGATCCCAGGCGGTTTCGGTGATGTAGGTCTCCACCGCACCGATGGTGACGGTGCCGTGGCCCGCCTGCTCGATCACGCAATTGCCCTCGCACAGCCGGTCCTGCGGGCAGATCCGGCCGCACACCTCGGGCATGTTGTTGGTCGACTGGGCGACCTCGTAGGCCTCCTCCAGCCGGCCCTCGGCGGTGAGCATGAGCCAATCCGGAATGTTGTTGTGCAGCGGGCAGTGTACCTGACAGAAGGGCACGCCGCACTGCGAGCACCGGCCCGCCTGCGTTTCGGCACCCTCGGTATCGAACCGCGCGTAGATCTCGTCAAAATCGCGCCGCCGCGTTTCCGCCGGACGCTTCTCCGGCATCTGCTTGCCGACATCGACGAACTTCAGGGTCTTGCGCGCCATGCTCGTGCTCGCTTCCTGTCGTCCCGGGCCGCGGCCGACACGCTTACCCCGTTACACAAGCGCCTTGGGCGCCCGGGCGCGATGCGCCGTACGACCCGTTCATGGTGCGTGGCGACGCCGGCGCGGCCCGGCCCGACGCGCATTGCGCCGTGAACCGGGCGGCCCCGTGCCCGCGATCCCCGCTGGCTGCCACGGCGCCGGCAGGTTTGGTATACGCGCCCACGTCCGTCCACGCCAGAGCAAATCGGAAAATACGTCAGCCTTCTTGTCCGGGTTTTCGCGCACAGCGCCCGGCTGGAACGCCCATCACCCGTATATGGGCATAACGCGCGAAAAAATACGTCAGGAATGCGGACGTATCCGCGCCCGATGGTCGCAGGGACGCCGACATCTTTGCGTACGCGCCGGCAGGCATTATATCGCCGCGATGTCGGTGATCGATGCGGAAACAGCGCCGTGCCCGTTCTGCACCTTCTCATCCTCGCCGTGGTTCAGGGTATCACGGAATTCCTGCCGATTTCCTCATCCGGGCATCTCGTCCTGACCTGGCAGGCGTTCGACGCGCTGGGCTGGCAATCCGGGGTGACACAGGAGAGCAATCGGCTGGTCCTGGATATCGCCGTGCACGTGGGCACGCTCATTGCCGTGTGTGGGTATTTCCGTCACGACATCGCGGCCATGCTGGCCGGGCTGGTGCGCTGGCTGGGTGGCCGGCGGGACAGCGGGGCGCGGCTGGCCATCAATGTCGCCGTCGCCACGGTTCCCGTGCTGATCGCGGGCATGGGGCTGAAAGATCGGATCGATGTGCTCCGCGACGGCACGGTGATCGCCGCGACCACGATCGGCTTCGGCCTGCTGCTCTGGGCGGCCGACCGCATGACCGGACTCACGCGCCGGCTGCCCGACATGGCCATACCCGATGCATTGCTCATCGGGTTTCTGCAGATCCTGGCGCTGATACCGGGCACCAGCCGCGCGGGCATCACCATGACCGGCGCGCGCCTGCTCGGCTACGACCGGCAGGACGCGGCGCGGTTCTCCATGTTGCTGGCCATCCCCGCGATCCTCGGCGCCGGCCTCCTTGCGGCGGCGGACCTGCA
>CAJXKW010000201.1 GCA_913055855.1 uncultured Limimonas sp.
GCCGGCAGATGATCCGCCAAGAGCGCCCGCGCCCGCTCCGGATCGTCCAGCAGCGCGCGGAACAGCTTGTCGTGCGGCTCGGACGGCTGCGTCATCCCCGGCTTTTCCGTCCCCAGCGCCCGACCGCGATCCCAGCACCACACCGCAACCTGCGCAACCGGCCCACGGATCCAGGCCCGCCCATCTCCCTCTTGAATCGAAACCCGAGGCTGTGCTCTCTGCCGCGAGCATACGCGAACCCAGCCGCCCGAGAGCAACCGAACGCACCGCCCATGCCCGAGGACGCCAGCGCCCAGACGCCGCCGGAGGTCGAGGCCTTCATCGCCCGCTGGCACGAATCCGGCGGCGCCGAGATCGCCAACTACCAGCTCCTCGTCACCGAGCTGTGCGACATGCTGGGCGTCGAGCGGCCCCAGCCCACGCACGAGGACCAGGCGCGCAACGATTACGTCTTGGAGCGCAGCGTCGCCTTCCGGCACATGGACGGCTCGGCCACCATGGGTCGGATCGACTGCTACAAGCGCGATTGCTTCATCCTGGAGGCCAAGCAGTCGGGCAAGCGCGACGCCGCCCGCCCGGACACAGCCACCACGGATATGTTCGGCGAACCGGCCGCCGCCGCGCGCAAGACCGGCCACGCCAGGCGCGGCACCGGCACCTGGGACACCGTCATGCGCGCCGCGCGCCAGCAGGCGGAGAGCTACGCCCGCGCGCTGCCCATCGCCCACGGCTACCCGCCGTTCCTGCTCGTCGTGGACGTCGGGCACGTCGTCGAGGTCTTCGCCGACTTCTCCGGGCAGGGCAAGAACTACGCCCACTTCCCGGACAAGCACGGCCAGCTCACCATGACCGGGCTCTACAACGTCCTGGAGCGCGTGCGCGAGCTTGAGACCGGGGCGGAGGTCGCGCCGCTCTCGGCCAAGGAGCAAGACATCTATGAGGCCGGGCTGGTGGGCGTGCTCAAGGAAATTCACGACGACATCGACCGGGCGGTGCTGCGCGCCTACGGCTGGGCCGACCTGATCGACCCGATGGTGGGCCGGCCCGGCGCGACCACGCCCAGCCCGCACAAATCGGCCGAGCAGGAGGCGGCGGAGCAGGACCTGCTGGGGCGGCTGGTGGCGCTGAACCAGGACCGCGCGGCCGAGGAGGCGCGCGGGCACGTGCGCTGGCTGCGCCCCGAGTTCCAGATCCCGAAGCTCGGCCACAAGATCCCCGAGCCGGCCGCGGCGGAACAGACCGCCGCCGAGCTGGCCCCGGTCGCCAGCGAGACCAAGCCTGCCTGGCCCAGGGACGGCATGGAACAGATCCGCCGTGTCCACGAGGTGCTCGCCGACGCCGACGCGCCCGTCACGGCCGAAGCCGTCGCGCGCAGCTTCCAGGGGCGCCTCACCACCAAAAAGCGCGAACGCGTGGAACAGGTCCTGGCAACCCTGGTCACCACCGGCGCCGCCCAAACCCCACCCGACAACCCGAATGCCTTCTTTGTAGCGGGGTGAGGTATGCCACCAGCGGCCATAAAGACCCGCAAGCGTGTTACGGACGCCGGAGCTTGGAGCTGGGGCGCCCCTAGTCGGGGCAGTTTTCCCATGGCTGGCAAGTTCCCAATCTCAGGACAATGGCGCTGGCGCGTTTTGCATCTCGCTGACGACACACATCGTTATCGACTGCTTATCATCTATCGTCCTGATAAAGGCCAATATCAGGCGACTTTAGGCTTGGAAACGAAGACGACGCTCCAGGTGCTTGCGCGGCTTGAAGACCATGCCACCCATCCCGGCCTGCATTGTCACGCGCCTTGTGAGCGTGACGCGGATATCCCTGCCGGCAGCTTCCAATATCCGGCGCTCAACCGTGCACCGCGGACCACCCGGCCAAGACGCAGTGGCGGATGGACGGACAGCTCCGCCTGGAATGTTGCCCTTAAGTTCTATAATGTTGTGGGCGGAGATGACGGAGGCCTGCTGTGACCATCGCCGAGACCATGTGCCGGGCGTTTTGCGACGGGCTGGATGTGCGTCGTGTGCCGGCCGGCCTTGCCATCAACACGCCGTTCCGGGGCATGGATGGCGACCCGATCGGGTTCTTCGCCGTGGAGCATAACGGATTCTGGCGGCTGGCGGACAGCGGCCTGACCGTGCCCATGCTCGTTGCCTCCGGCGTGAATGTCGACAGCGGGCAGCGCGCGCACGAGTTCCAGCGCGTCCTGGAAGAAACCGGGATCGGGTACGACGACGGCACAGGCGAACTGACGACCGAATGGGTGGCGGCCGATCAGGTGGCACAGACGGCCTTCGCCTTCATCACCTGCCTGATCCGGCTGCAGGACCTTTTCTTGCTCCAGCCCAAGCGGGTCGCCAGCACCTTTCAGGACGATGCCATCGCCGCAATTGAACGGCGGTTCCAGAATCGCGCGCAGATCGCACGGGATGCGCCCATTCTTGCGCAGACGAACGACTTGGTCGCGGATGTGGTGATCGCAGCCGAGGACCGGCCGCCGCTGGGCGTGTTTCTGGCAACGCACGATGCGAAGGTGTGGCAGGCGGTCGCCGCGCGTACCATCGCGATCTATCAGATGGGTCTGGATTGCCGGATTGCGGCGTTGTTTGAACAGGAGCGGCCCCGAAACATCAGCGGCAAGGTCAAGCAGCAGGCCAGCAATCGCCTCGACGCGAGCCCCAGCTTCCGGGGCGATCCGGACGGCGCGCTGTCCCGGCTGGACGAGGTGGTGTTCGGTGTTACGCCGCAGGCTGCCATGCCACATTGAATCGTCATCCGTTGGGATCGGCGATCCGAAGCCCCGCGATGGATATGCTACCGTTCTATTGTGTTTCGACATAGCGGCTTCAGCCCACGCGACCACCGTGCCCTCCCATACACGTCGTCACCGATCGTGAGCGCGGATGGCGCTGTTTCTTACTAAATTTGCACGGTAGGTTGCAAACGAGGAAGGTCATCGGGTATACGTAGGATATCGGTGTAATAACGGTGACGACTGGGATCCAAACATGCGGTTTGCCGTTACCATCCAATGTCCGTCCTGCGACCACAGCGCAACGCAAACATACAATGGTACGAACGCTGAAAATGTCTTCAAATGGTTGCGCACAAAAAACCTCATATGCAAACAATGCGGGAACTACGGAAATATTAAGAGCATTTACGAGCGATATGGCGCTGACAAAATAAAAAATGATAATAAAATCGACAACCCAAAAGCAAAATCAATAAATAATTCGAATGAGATACGAAAAACTCAAAAGAAATCAGAAAATAAAAAGCCGTCTTCAGACAAAACCCTATCAAGCCGAAGATGTGGAAGTTGCGGAAGAAACATTTACGCGAAACGTCTAGAGTCCCTGCCGGGCACACAGAGATGCGCGGAATGCGCACGAAGTCAACCTGGAAACGCAAGCACCCGATATGTTCCGGAGCCCTGGGGAACGCGAAAAGATTGGAAACGCGACCGCGCGAGCTGGAAACGTTTCTGAAAATCACCGGCGGCTGAGCGAAGCCAACACGCCGACGCATCGTGGGTTTTTGGGCTTCGGCCTTGCGGCCTTACCCCGACATCCGCCGCCACGCGTATGGCTACAATTGAATAACAAAATTTATCGGCAAGGCGATCCAAGTGGTTCCTTCTCCCCCTGAGAAGGGAGAAGGTCAGGATGAGGCCGAGTCTTTTAAGAAGCTCTTCGAAAAACGGCCTCATGTTGAGCTTGTCGAAACATGCGGCCGGCAGCACGGCATCCGAAGGCTTGGCGCAAACGTCGCCACCGGCAGAGGGCAGCCGACCGACCGGGCACCGTCGGGCTTCGGCCTTGTGACCTGAACCCGACCCACACCTTGCAAGATAAGAACAAAACGTGTACGTTGGGCGCGCCCTTGAACCGCGACAGCGAGGTTCGCCGATGGACACCGAGACGGCCGATGCCGGGTTCCTGAATGCGCGCCAGGAGGCGTTCTGCCGCGAATTCGTCGCCGGCGGCTCCGCCGTGGCCGCCGCGCGTGCGGCCGGCTATGCCGAGAC
>CAJXKW010000202.1 GCA_913055855.1 uncultured Limimonas sp.
TTGCCGCGACGGCCCGGGGGTCCGGGCCGCGTGCGGTAACGGAATATAAATTTTTCCGCAAATCCCCCCAATTTTGGAGGCGCGGGCGGCCCCAACCGCGATCACATTACCTCAAGCGGACGTGACCGGGCCCAAAGGGGGCTTCAGGCCGCCGCCAAAGCAAGGATCCCAACAATGAAAAAGTCCCTTCTCACCGCCGTCAGTGTCGCGGCGCTCCTCGCCTTCGGCTCGGCTTCGTACGCCGCCGGCAACGTTGAACATCACGCGCAGGACGGTGACGACACCGCCACGATCACGCAGACCGGCAACAACAACACCATCGGCGTCGACAACGCGAACCTGACGCTGGAAGTGCAGCAGCGGTCGGGCGTGAACACCCTGACGATCGAGCAGGTCGGTGACGGCAACCAGATGACGCGCGCGTTGACGAGCCAGAACGCCACAAGCAACGACCCCTCGCACAGCTTCCAGGGCGGCGGCGACAATACCGCCAGCATCCGGCAGCTCGGCACCGACAACCGCATTCGCCGCTTCGTGCAGAACGGCGACGGCAACGCCCTGACCTACACCCAGCAGGGCGATCGGAACGGCCGCATCGGTGACCTCGTCAACAACGTGAGCAACAACCCGAACCTCGGCGACGTCATGGTCACCGCCTTCCCGGAGGTGGACGACTTCGGCGGGAGCTTCGCCTTCGGCGCGGACGGGCCGGTCGCGACACGCGCGTCCCAGATGATCCAGGCCGGCGACAACAACGCGATCGAGCTCAATTCCGGCATGGCGTCCGGCGACGTGCAGAACGGCGCGTCCGTGGCGCAGCTCGGCAGCGACAACGTGGTCGGCGGCGACGGTGGAGGTGCCTTCAACCAGGACGGCAGCCGCAACCTGCTGCTGGCCTTTCAGGAGAGCAACTTCAACACGCTGGGCGGCAGTCAGGTGGGCAACGACAACCTGATGGCCACCGACCAGCAGGGCGGCGGCAACACGATCACGGCGACCCAGGACGGCGACCTGAACACCTTCTTCGGTAAGCAGGAGGCCGCCGACAACACCATCACGGCCGCGCAGCTCGGCAACACAAACTACGCCACCGTCACCCAGAGCAGCACGGGCAACCTGAGCACCTTCACCCAGAGCGGCAACAACAACAGCACCAACGTCACGCAGAACTGACGCGCTTCCCGGCCCGCGGCAGCCGCCGCGGGCCGGCACCTTCCCCGACGTGCCGCGATCCCCGGCGCCCGCGATCCGTAACGACCGCGGGCGCCCTTCAGAGGACACCCCCATGACCGCACGCATTCGCCCCCTGGCCCTGATCCCGGCGGCCACATTCGCCCTGGCCCTGGCGCCGGGCGCTTTGGCCCAACCCGGCAAGAGCGGACAAGCCCCCGGCACAGCCGGGATCGAGCAGATCGAGCTGCCAAGCGGCGTGACCATCCCGGAGCCGGGCCGACCCTTCCAGCCGGAGCTGGGCGAAGCTTTCGACCCGAGCGGCCCGCTGCCGGCGATCTTCGCCCAACTGCCCCCGCCCGTGCCCGGCAACGCGTCTGCCGTCGTGCAGAACGGCAGCGCCAACACCGCCGTGCTGGTGTCCGCCGGGCGCGGCAATCGCACCGCCCAGCGTCAGCTCGGCGACGGCCACGTTTCCGACATCCGCATCGACGGCGACGCCAACCGCGCCCTGACCGACCAGGCCGGGCGCGATCACGAAGCGAGCCTGCGCATCCAGGGCGACGCCTCCGCCATCGCGACGATCCAGCGCGGCGCCGGCAAGCGCATCGAAATCGACCACACGGGCCCGCCGACGGGCCTCGTGGTCCGACAGAACTGATTACGGGCCCCGAACGGGAGACGACGCATGACCCGCACCGCCTTCGCCGCCGCGCTCGCGGCGCTCCTCATCGCCGGAAGCGCGGGCGCTAGCCCGCTGGTCTACCGGCCCGTCAACCCGGCGTTCGGGGGCAACCCCTTCAACAGCGACCACCTGCTCGCCACGGCGCAGCAGCAAAAGCAGTTCGAGGAATCGCGCCCCGGCTTCGAGCGCGACCCCATCGCGGACTTCACGGCCAGTCTGGAACGCCGCCTGCTGTCCGAAGTGTCTCGGGACATCACCGACGCCATCTTCGGCGAGAACCCGCAGGACAGCGGCCAGTTCGCGGTGGGCGGCACCACGATCAACTTCGAGCGCATCGGCGACGAGGTGCTCATCAACCTGACCGACGGCGCCAGCGAGACCTCGATCACGCTGCCGGCGCCGCAGTTCTGACGTCGCGACCCGGCGCCGCCGCGGTTCGCAACACCAAGCCACGAAGGCGCACAGCCATGACCTCCGCTTTCCCGCGCGGGCTCCGCCGCGCCGCGCGTCCGGCCGCGCTCGCCCTCGCGCTGACGCTCGGCGCCTGCGCCGCCACCCCCATGACCGACCCCTTCGCCAAGACCCCGCGCCTGGAGGACATGACCCCGGCCGGGCAGTCGCTGGAACAGCTTCCCGCACCGTCCAGCAAGGTCTTCGCCGCCGTCTACGAATTCGCCGACCGCACCGGCCAGCACAAGCCCAACCAGAACTTCGCCGAATACTCGCGCGCCGTGACGCAGGGCGGGGCGGAGATGGTGGTGGACGCGCTCTACCGCGCGGGCGGCGGGCAGTGGTTCCACGTCGCCGAGCGGCGCGGGCTGCAGAACCTGCTGCGCGAGCGCCAGGTCATCCGCGGCACGCGCGAGGAGTACCAGGGCGCCCGGGCGCAGCCGCTGAACCCGCTGAAGTTCGCCGGCATCCTCATCGAGGGCGGCGTGGTCGGCTACGACTCCGACATCGTGACGGGCGGCGCCGGCGCGCGCTTCCTGGGGGTGGGGGCCTCGACGCAGTACCGCCGCGACGTCGTCTCGGTCGCCATGCGGGCGGTCAGCGTGCGCTCCGGCGAGGTCATCGCGTCGGTCAGCACGACCAAGACGGTCTACTCCGTGCTGCTCGACGCCAGCGTCTTCACCTTCGTGGGCGTGGACGAGATCCTGGAGCTGGAGGGCGGCGCCTCGCGCAACGAGCGCCCGGCGCTGGCGGTGCGGCAGGCGATCGAACTGGCGGTCTACGCGCTGATCATGGAGGGGGCCACGCGCAGCGTCTGGCACTTCAAGGACAAGGCGCGCGCCGAGCCGCTGCTGGACACCTACCGCCGCGCCAAGACGGGCAATCTCGACAACCTGCTCGCCCTGCGCGACACCGCCCGGACGGCCGCGGATGCCCGCGACTAACGCCCTCGCCGTGCTGGCGGCGCTGCTGATCCTGGCGGCGCCGCCACGCGCAAGCGCGGACCGCGATCTGCCGCCGCCGCCCGGTACGGTTACCGATCCGCTGCGCCTGGCGGGCGCGCGGCTGGGCGAGTCCCTGACGGCGCTGCGCGACCGCTTCCCCGAGTTGGTGGTCCGGCCCGGCGTGAGCGAGGCGGTGACGCCCCCGGTTCCCATCCTGCGCGGCCAGCGCCAGACCATCGAACCGGCGCTGACGCGGGAGGTGACGCTTACCTTCACCGACCACCGCCGCCTCTACCGCATCACCGAGGAACGCCACGGCACCGCCGTCGCCTGCGCCGGGCTGTTCGAGCGCCTGACGGCGGCCAACGGGACGCCGGGCGTGCGCCAGCCCGGCTACCGGCGGTGGGAGCGCACCACGGTCAGCCACCACCAGATCCTGGACGCCGACTGCACCGACGGCGAAGCCGCCGTCGCCAGCCTCTTCGACCGCGCCATCCTGGAGACCTACGCCCGCGCCGTGGCCGCCGAAGCGGCGGAGCGCCGCCGCGAGCTGGCGCCCAAGGGTTCGGTCCCCGTGCCGTTCCGGTGATGCGCGCCACCCCGCTCCAGCGCCGCGAGGCCACGCCACACGGCGGGGCGAGCGGACGATCGCGGCCGTGTCGCGGGGATGGGGTGGCGCGTTCACAGATCCCGCGCGGTCAGCACGACCTCGGGCGGGTTGCCGGCGAGCCGCTGTTCCACCGCCTGCGCGATCTCGC
>CAJXKW010000203.1 GCA_913055855.1 uncultured Limimonas sp.
CACCCGGCGGACTTCACGCCGGTGTGCACCACGGAGTTCATGGGCTTCGCCACGCGCTACGAACGATTCCAGGAGCTTAACTGCGACCTGCTGGGCCTGTCGGTGGACAGCACATTCTCGCACATCGCCTGGGTGCGCAGCATCAAGCAGAACTTCGGGGTCGACATCCCGTTCCCGATTATCGACGACCTGTCCATGCAGGTGGCCAGCGCCTACGGGATGATCCAGCCGGGCTGCAGCGACACCTCCGCGGTGCGCGCGACCTTCGTCATCGACCCGCAGGGAATCCTGCGCGCGATGGTCTATTATCCCATGGCCAACGGGCGCAGCATCGACGAATTCGTGCGTCTGGTGCAGAGCCTGCAGTGTGCCGATTCCAACGGTGTGGCGACGCCGGAGGCCTGGCAGCCGGGTGACCGGGTGATCGTGCCGCCGCCCCAGACGGTCGAGGAGGCTGCCAAGCGCGAGTCGGAAGGTTACGAGGTTACCGACTGGTACTTCTGCACCAAGGCGCTGTAATCGGCCGCACGAGACCCGCCGCACCGGTCCCGGCGACGGATTACGCCGGGGCCGGCGCCGGCTGGCGCGCGCTCGGCCGGGCGAAGATCACCTCCGGCGCGGGAAAGCGCACCGCCGGGTGGTTCGCCGTCGCCGCGACGAGGCGTTCGAGAAACGCCCAGGCGCGCGGCTCCAGCTCGAGATGGGCCGTGCGCAGTCCCGTCGGCTCCGCCGGATCGGCCGTGCCCAGGCGGCGCGCGCGCAGGTGCCCGATAAGATCGGTGAGGATCGGGCGCTCACCGGCAAAGCTGTTGGTCCCGTCCGGGGCCGCGAGGTCGGCGTGCACGTTCACCGCCACCAGCCCGGGGGCGCGCTCGGGTAGGGCACGCGTTCCCGCCAGGGAGATGCCGTGAAAGCCGAGACCCGCCAGGACGTTGGGCAGCGTTGTGCTTGTGCGCTGCCACGGCGGCACGAACACGGGCAGGGCGCGTCGGCCGAACAGCTCGGCGAGGCTCAGCCAGCCGTGGCAGACCTCGCCGGTCAAGGCCGTGCCGCTGCGACCCTCGGGGTATTCCGCCGGCGAAGCGCCGGGGGGCGCATGGTTGCGCCCGGCATAACCGTATTGGAGCAGGCGCACCCCGGACCCCGAGGGCAGGCGCTGGGCCAGCCGCGGTGCGGCGGCCAGCGGCGGCACCGCCAGGGCGAGCGGAACCGGCCCGGCCGCGGCGATCTGGACCAGCCGATAGAGCGCCGGTGTCCAGTCGCACACCCCGTCATCGCGCCACCACAGCGTCGCCGTGCGCCCCGCGGCGTGCCAGGCATCCAGTTCCGCGCGCAGCCGCGCCCAGCTCATGGCGGGCTTTCCGCGGACCGGGCGGTGGCCGGGGGATGGACAGGGCGCACGCGCATGCGGATCGTCGGCGCAGGCTCGGGTCTTCTGTCAAAGACGAAATTATAGGATGCACCCGAGGTGCGCACGGTTGTCAAGCGCACGATGCCGGTGGCGCGCGGGCCGGCCCGGGCTAGGTCTGCGGAAACTGCCCCGCGACGGTGTTCAACAGACCGTTCACCTCACCGGAAAGCGCGTTGAGCGCCGCCGCAATGCCCAGCGCGAGCACGCCCGCGATCAGCGCATATTCGATCGCCGTCGCGCCGCGCTCACAGCGCAGGGCACAACCACATGACTTCATGGTACCCTCCTGTCCGTCGCTTGCTGCTCGGACCCTAAGCAAATCACCATTCAGGAGATAAATTCAAGTGAATATATTCGCCATAATATAGGGAAAATGGTTTCGTTGTATTTGTACGCATTTGTCCGGTACGTTAAAGAAACTCTGCCGGCACGGCGTCGGGTGGTGTGCGGCTGTCGTCTTCCGGCCACGCCCAGGATGCGTCAAAAGAAACGCGAGAGCGAGAGCGTTACGGCCTGATCGCGGCGAAGGGGGCGCAGCGCCGGATCGTCACCGGCCATGAGGGGCACGGAGGTGGATGCCTCGATGCGGAACGCCGATCCGATCCGCCGTTTGAACGCAATGTCGAGCAGCGCGGAGTCGCGGCGATCAATGCGAAGGCAACGGCCGTCCCGGTCAACATGCTTTCGATGTTGCGCATACCGATGTGGGCGAACATGACGGCCGGGCCGGTCGCTGTCTTGCCCTCGGCCAGGCGTGGTGCGTGCGTTTCGATCCAATCCGCCGTCACCTCGGGCTGCTGGCGAAGCCATGCGGAAAACCGGTCCACGGCGCGGATATAGCCGGGGTCGGAAACGGCGCCGGATTTCCCCGCCGGCAGGTCGTAATCGAGCGTATAGAACCCACCCAGATACCGGTGAAGCGCATCCGTCGCGTGGCGGAACGCGAAGCTCTCGTCAAAGATGAACGACTCCGCATAACGCAATGATCGAAATGACGAAGGACGCCGAGACCGACGTCAGCGGCATCCCCATCACGGCGCCCAGGCCCATGGCCGCCGCGATGGCGCCCGAAACGGTGGCGAATGCGGCGACGACGGGCACCACAGCCTGGAGAAGGAGGGCCAGAAACACGAGGAACAACCCGTACATGGCCGGGATGAGCGTGGTGCTGTCCCGGATCGAGGCTCGGACGAACGCGGCGTCAAGCACGGCGGATCGGGTGAGGTGCAGCTTCAGGTCCGGATAGCGGGCTCTGTAGTCGGGTACGCGCTCGCGCATGAACGACATGACATCGAGCGCGGCGGCGTTCTTCTTGCTGGTGGGGACGTCCAGCGAGACGGCAATGAGGCCGGTTCGTCCGTCTTCGGCGAGGAGCCGGTCCATGAGAAGCGGCATGCGTTCGGCGCGCTGGCGCAGTTCCGCCGGCGTCACCGGTTCACCCAGTGCTCGACGGCGAGGCGTTCGAATCCGGCGCCATCTTCGAGGCAGCGCTTCCTTACGCCCTGCCGCTGGGTTTCCACGGCCGGTTCGACCCGGCCGAGAGATAAGGACGGAACTTGCCGACGTCGGGTGCCACAAGGCCGGGATGGCGGAGGGGGTGGGATTCGAACCCACGGTAGGGGGTTACCCTACAGCGGTTTTCGAGACCGCCGCCTTCGACCACTCGGCCACCCCTCCGTTCGATTGTGACGGGCATCTAGCATCTGGCGGCGCGGTGTGCAACGCCACGACGAACATGCGACGCGCGGCGCTGGATCGAGGGCATCTGACCGGGGCATGCCCAGCCGGTGAAAGGGTTTGACACCAGTTGCCGGGCCGTTATAGTCCCATGCCACAGCGCGGCCGGCGCCGGCCGCGACGTCGTGTCTTTGCCCGCAGCGCCGCGGATGCGTGCCGCCGGACGGCCCGGCGGGCAGATGGCGTCGCACCGCGCGCCGCTCCTGCAGGCGATCCCGAGACCCGATCCGAAAGCCGAGAGCCGAGAAAACGGCGGGACGAAACGCATGTTCGCAGTGATCAAGACCGGCGGCAAACAGTACAAGGTCGCCAAGAACGACATCGTAACGGTCGAGCGCCTGAACGCCGAGGCCGGCAGCAGCGTGGAGCTGGATTCCGTGCTGATGCTCGGCGGCGACGGTGCGGCGACGACCGTGGGCAGCCCCTACGTCGACGGTGCGGCCGTGAACGCCGAGGTGCTGGAGCAGACCCGCGGGCCCAAGATCCACTGGTTCAAGAAGCGCCGCCGCAAGAACTCCCGGCGCTTCGGCGGGCACAAGCAGCACCAGACCGTCCTGCGCATCACGGACATCCGCAAGCAGGGTGAGTCCCTCGTCGCCGATGAGGCCGAGGGCAAGGCGCCGCCCACCCGGGCGGACCTCAAGGCGCGCACGAACCAGGCCGTCACCGAGGCCCACCGGATCAAGGCCAAGACCGTGCGCCGGCGCAACACGGTGGGCGCGTAACGCGCCCGGCTTTCGCGGCAAGGAGGACGAGCAGCCATGGCACACAAGAAGGCGGGCGGCAGCACCAAGAACGGCCGCGACTCGCACAGCAAGCGCCTCGGCGTGAAGAAGTTCGGCGGCGAGCA
>CAJXKW010000204.1 GCA_913055855.1 uncultured Limimonas sp.
TTCTTCGGCGTGGCCACGCCCACCGAGGCCTCGGGCGTGGGCGCGGCGGGCGCGACCCTGCTCGCGCTGGCGAACCGACGGTTGAACTTCCGCGTTCTGCAGGATGTGGTCACCCAGACCACGCGCACCAGCGCCTTCATCTTCGCCATCTTCCTCGGGGCGACGGCGTTCGCCGTGGTCCTGCGCGGCCTGGGCGGCGATCGGGTGATCGCGGAGACCCTGCTCGGCCTGCCGTTCGGGCGCGAGGGCATCCTGGCGACGATCCTGCTGGTGGTGTTCCTTCTGGGCTTCTTCCTGGACTGGGTGGAGATCACGCTGATCGTGCTGCCGCTGGTGGCGCCGGTGATCCTGGACCTGAACTTCGACCTGGCCTGGTTCACCATTCTGTTCGCCGTGTGCCTGCAGACCTCGTTCCTCACGCCGCCGGTCGGTTTCGCCATCTTCTACGTCAAGGGCGTCTGCCCACCCGAGGTGCGCGTGGCGGACATCTACAAGGGAGTCATACCCTTCATCGTCCTCCAGCTCATCGGGCTCGGGGTGGTCTATGCTTTCCCGAGCCTTGTGACGTGGCTGCCCAGTGTGAGTTACGGTTAGGAACACGGCGTGCGGCCGCGCCGGCGGTCGCCACGAAGCCAACGCCATAGGGGAGCGCCGCCATGACGGAGCCGATGTGGACCCCGAGTGCCGAGCGCGTCGCCAACGCGCGCCTGACCGCCTTCATGGACCGGCTGGCCGAGCGCGAGGGCATCGCGTGCAAGACCTACAGCGAGCTCTGGGACTGGTCGCGGCGCGACAGCGACAGCCTGGCGCGCTTCTGGTCGGCCGTCTGGGACTTCTGTGACGTCCGGGCGGAAACGCGCGGCGAGACGGTGCTGCGCGATCCCGAGGCGATGCCCGGGGCGACCTTCTTCCCCGAGGCGCGCCTGAACTTCGCCGAAAACCTGCTGAACCGGCGCGGGGCCGGCGAGGCGATCGTGTTCTGGGGCGAGGACCGCGTCGTCCGGCGCATCACCCACGACGAACTTTATGCCCAGGTTTCCAAGCTCGCCCAGGCGCTGTCGGACCAGGGCGTGCAGCCGGGCGACCGCGTGGCCGCCTATCTGCCCAACATGCCAGAGACCGTGATCACCATGCTGGCCACGTCGGCGCTGGGCGCGATCTTCTCGTCGTGCTCGCCCGATTTCGGGCCGCAGGGCGTGCTCGACCGCTTCGGCCAGATCGAGCCCAAGGTCCTGATCGCCGCGGACGCCTATTACTACAATGGCAAGGTCCGGGACTCGAAAGCGAACCTGCGCACGGTTGCGGACCAGCTTCCCACGCTGGCCAAGATCTTCCTGGTGCCCTACGCGGGCGACGGCGATCCCTCGGACCTTCCCGCGGCGGCGGAGCGCCTGGACACCGCCCTGGCATCCTACACGCCGGGCGAGATCGCGTTCGCGCGGATGCCATTCAATCATCCACTCTACATCATGTTTTCCTCGGGCACGACGGGGAAGCCCAAGTGCATCGTCCACGGCGCTGGGAACATGCTCTTGCTACACATGAAGGAGCACCAGCTCCAGGTGGACGTCAAGCCGGGCGACCGCGTGTTCTACTTCACCACCTGCGGCTGGATGATGTGGAACTGGATGGTCACCGCGCTTGCCTCGGGCGCGGCGCTGGTGCTTTACGACGGCTCGCCGTTTTATCCCGACTGGCGCATCCTGTTCCGCATGGCCGAAGCGGAGGGCGTGACCTTCTTCGGCACCTCGGCGAAGTTCATCGACGCTCTGGGGAACCAGGACGCCAATCCGGCGGCCGAGTTCGACCTGTCGGCGCTGCGCACCCTGGCCTCCACGGGCTCGCCGCTGGTCGCGGAGGGCTTCGACGTCGTCTATTCGCGCATCAAGGCGGATCTGCAGCTCGCCTCGATCTCGGGCGGCACGGACATCTGCGGCTGCTTCGTCGACGGCAATCCCATCGGCCCGGTCTACCGCGGCGAGATCCAGGCGCGCTGTTTGGGTATGGATGTCGACGTGGTCAACCAGGATGGCCAGTCCGTCCGCGGCGAGAAGGGCGAGCTGGTCTGCCGCAAGCCCTTCCCCTCCATGCCGGTGAAGTTCTGGAACGATCCCGACGGCGCGCGCTACCGCAAGGCGTATTTCAGTACCTTCGCGGGGATCTGGCACCACGGCGACTTCGCCGAGATCACCGACAACGACGGGGTGATCATCCACGGCCGCTCCGACGCGACGCTCAATCCGGGCGGTGTGCGCATCGGCACGGCGGAGATCTACCGGCAGGTGGAGAAGCTGCCCGAGGTCGCGGAGTCCCTCGTCGTGGGCCAGGACGTGGACGGCGACCAGCGGGTGGTGCTCTTCGTCCGGCTGAACGATGGCGAGACGCTGTCGGACGAGATGGTCGAGCGAATCAAGACCACTGTCCGCCAGGGCGCCTCGCCGCGGCACGTGCCGGCGAAGGTGCTCGAGGTGCCGGACATTCCGCGCACCCGCTCGGGCAAGATCGTCGAACTCGCGGTCCGCGACGTGGTTCACGGCAAGGACGTGGAGAACCGCGAAGCGCTGGCGAATCCGGAGGCGCTGGAACACTTCCGCAACCGGCCGGAACTTGCCGAGTGAAGCCGGTGCGTGGGCGTGCGCTGGGCCGGGGCGTGCGCCGGTGTCGCGGCGCCGTCCTTACGCCTCGTTAACAGGCCCGCGCCCAGGCTCCGCGGACGCGAACCCAAGGGGCCACTGGGCGATGCGCTGCATCTATTTCCACGGCGCGTGCGATCAGGCGGTTCAGGTCGATGCCGCGACCGGCACGCCCCTTCCGCCGTGCGAGACCTGTCCGCACGTCGCGGCGCGCTTTTCCGAGCTCCATGCGGCGGATCAGGACGCCCTGCGCGAGACCCTGGCGACGCTGGAACGCGCCGGCTATCCGCCCGAGGCGGTCGAGGCATTCGACGCCATCGCGTACGGCGAACGGAACACGTCCGACAAGGAGCGATAGGCGCGCCTACTCCGCCGGGCTCTCCGCCGGCGCCCGCGCGCCCTGCGGTGCGGCCGCCGGTTGGTGGCGGCGTTCGGAGAGTTCCAGCACCAGCGTGGTCAGCGCGGGCAGGAAGGTGAGCGAGACGATCGCCGCCCCCAGGATGCCGAAGAGCACGATGGCGCCCACGCCCCGGTAGAGCTCCGTCCCCGCGCCCGGAATGAACACCAGCGGCGCCAGCCCGGCGATGGTGGTGATCGTGGACATGGCGATGGGCCGCAGGCGCGAGGCCACCGCCTCACGCACCGCCGCGCGCGCCGCCATGCCCGCAGCGCGCACGTTCTCCATGGCGCGGTGGACGATGAGGATGGGGTTGTTCACCACGGTCCCCATCAGGATCAGGAAGCCCAGCATGGAGATCATGTCGAACGGCTGCTGGATCGGCTGCATCCCCAGCAGCGGCAACTGCCCGCCCACCAGATTGAGCAGGCGCAGCCCCACGATGCCGCCGGCGATGCCCAGCGGAATCGTGGTCATGATGAGCAACGGATACCCCCAGTGGGTGAAGATCGCCACCAGCAACAGGTACACGATGGCAACCGCAACGACATAGTTGTTCGACAGCGCTTCCTGGGTGGCCTGAAGCTGGTCGCTCGCCCCGGAGATGTCGACGCTCACGCCCTGGGGGATCTGGCCCTGCGCGCGCATGTATCCGAGCAGGTCGTCGCGCACGCGCTGCACGCCCGTCTCCAGGGCCACGCCCTCGGGCGGGATGATGTTCAGGGTCACGGTGCGCTGGCCGTCGACACGGCGGATGATGCTGGTGTCCACGGTCTCGCGCACCTCGGCGAGGCTCCCCAGTGGCACCACGCCGCCGCCCGAGGTGTAGAGCGGCACCTGGTCCAGGTCGTCCAGGCCGGCGTTCACGCCGTCCCGGCTGTAGAAGTAGATGTCGATCTTCTCGTCGCGCCGGAAGAACTCGTCGACGAAGGCGCCGTCGGTCATCGCCGCCACGGTGAAGCC
>CAJXKW010000205.1 GCA_913055855.1 uncultured Limimonas sp.
TTGTCCAGGTTGAACTCGATGTGCTCGTAGATCAGCCCGGACTCGAACTTGAACGTGAACCGGTCGCCGCGGCGCTTCTTCAGCGCCACCGCCTGGTCCAGGCGCAGGCCCAGTTCGCCCGCGATCATGTCGATCGCTCCGGAGAGCAGGTTGGCCTCCAGCGCGGCCGTGTTCTCGATCACGCGCACCACGATCCGGTCGAAGTACGGTTCTTTCCCGTACCATGTTGGATTGCGGGTGAACACGGCGCGCACACCCGTTGTAACGGATTGCATCACGTAGGGGCCGAAATACAGCCCCGGGTTCGTGGGCGCCCGGTCAAAGGTGGTGCGGTGCCGGTACTGCGCCGGATCGTCCTCGAACACCGCGCGCTCCAGGTGCTCGGGCAGGATGGGCAGGGCGAAGTCGTTGTAGTCGAAGGTGACGCGGTCAACGTGGACGGTGAAGCGCTTGGGCCCGTGGATCTCGATGTCGCGGATGCGCCGGTAGATCTCGCCGGCGGCAACACCCGACTTGGGGTGCTTGCCCACCTGCCAGGTGAACTTCACGTCCGAACTCGTGACCGGCTCGCCGTCGCCCCAGGTGGCCTCGGGGTGCAGCCGGTAGGTCACGGCGATGCCCTGGCCGCCGTCGGGAAGCGGTTCGCGCTCGGCCAGGCCGTTGTCCAGTGTCGGGAATTTGGTGCAGACGCGGCAGACCGGCTCCCACGCGGCGTTGTAGGCCGTGATGGGCCGGCGGGTGAAACCGTGCAGGTAGGTCTTGGCCAGGGTCGCCCCGATGCTGGGATGCAGGGTCGAGGGGAACTGCGTGATCCCGACCGTGAGCGTGCGCCGGTCGTCGCCGGCCGCGGCGTCCGTTGCCGCACCCCCGGCCAGCGCGAGCACGGCCGCTGCGGCCGCGACCATACGCCGGAAGCGGGGGCCGGGCGCGCGGGTGTGCATCACGACGCGGAAGGCCGTGCCGCGGGGTCGTCGCGCAGCGTGCGCAGCGCCCGGTGAACCTGCTCGAGTTCCGCCTGTGCCGGGGGCAGCTCGGCCGCCGCCCGGGTTAGGTCAGCGGCCGCGCCCGCGTGCTCGATGCTGCGGAACTGCTCGGAGAGCTTGAGGGCGCCCACGCTCGCGCTGCTCGATTTCAGGCTGTGTGCCGTGCGCTTGACGGTGATGCTGTCCATGTTGTGGATCGCCGCTTCCAGTTCGGTAATCTGCTTGCTCGACGCATGCGTGAACTGGTCGGCAAGCTGGGCGAACACGTCCGGGCCGCCCGGCTTTTGCAGACCGTGCAGCTTTTCGACGGTCGCCGGGTCCAGGATGTCGGTCAGCGCGCGCTCGGAGTCCGCCGCCGGGCCGTTGGACTCGGTCCCCGGCGCGTTCTCCGACCCATCCGGCGTGTCCGCGGGGCCGGCATCGGAGTCGGTTTCCGCAGGCGCGGGCAAGGCCGAGGCCGTGGGCGTTGCGCCGTCCCCTTCGGCCGCCGCGGTCGCCGCCGGGTCCCCGCCGAACGCATGGTATTTCCCGGCCAGCGCCGCCGCCAGCTCGGTCTCCGAGACCGGCTTGGCGATGTAGCCGGTCATCCCGGCCGCCAGGCAGCGATCCTTGTCGCCGCGCATGGCGCTCGCAGTCAGCGCGATGATGGGCAGGCGCACGTGATCCAGGCCCCAGGCGCGGATCCGGCGGGTCACCTCGAAGCCATCCATGACCGGCATGTCGCAATCCATCAGGGCAAGATCAAAGCGCTGGCTTTCCTCGGTGACCGCGGCTAGGGCGTCGTCTCCGCTGGCCACGGTGACCACCTCGCAGCCCATGTGCTCGAGCATGGTGCGCGCCACCTGCTGGTTGACCACGTTGTCCTCGGCGAGCAGGACGCACTGCCCCTCGCCCCCGCGCGGGGTGCGCGGGCCGGCGACCTCGGCGCTGTCGGGCAGACCGTTCCCGCCCACGGGGTGCTCGAAGACCAGGCCGTTGCCCGCCCGGTGGCTCTGCGCGCGCGGCAGGCGCGGCGCCGCGCGGGGCGTCTCGCGAGCCGGCGCCAGGGGAAGCTCCACCCAGAACCGCGAGCCCTGGCCGGGCGTGCTTGCCACCCCGATCTCCCCGTTCATCAGGTGGACAAGCTTCTGCGCAATGTGCAGGCCCAGGCCGGTGCCGCCGTGATGGCGCGTGCGCGAGCTGTCCGCCTGGTCGAACGCGCCGAAGATTCCGGCTTGTTTCCCCTGGGGGATGCCCGGGCCGGTATCGCGGACCTCAATGCGGACGCAGCTTCCCGTGTCCGCCGCCTGGCGCCGCCATGCGCAGACCTCGACGCCGCCGGAATCGGTGAACTTGATGGCATTACCGACGAGGTTCATCAGGATCTGCTGGACGCGCGTGGGATCCCCGGCGTAGGCGCAGGCGGCCGAGCTGTGCGTGGTGAAATTCAGGGCGATGCCCTTTTCGCTCGCTCTCGGCGCGAACATCTGCTCAAGCTCGCCCATCATCCGGCGTAGGTCGAAAGCCTCGTCGCCCAGCTCGAACTTGCCCGATTCGATCTTGGAGACGTCGAGGACATCGTTGATCAGGTTGAGCAGCACCTGTCCGGACCGGTGCAGCGAGCCCACGTAGTGGCGCTGCGCCGGCGTGAGAGGTGTCTTGGCGAGCAGTTCGGCCATGCCCAGCACGCCGTTCATGGGGGTGCGGATCTCGTGACTCATCGTGGCCAGGAACTCGCTCTTGGCGCGGTCGGACTCCGCCGCCCGGTCGCGCTCGCGGCCCAGTTCGCGGATCAGGCGCCTGTTCAGGCGGTCGGTGCGCATCAGCGCGACGAGCTTGCGGTTCATGTCGTGCGCCGCGGGCACGAGGATAAGCATTCCGGCCACGACGAGGCCCGCCAGCGCCAGCGTCGTGGCCGTCCCGTGATACAGCAGCACCGCCGTGACCGGCGCCAGCACGGGCAGGACGAAGCCCAGGAACGCGCCGTAAATCGCGCCCGAGGTGGTGATGGCACCGGCGCAGATCCCCGCGGCCAGGGCCACCGCGACGGCGTGGAGGGTCGTGTCCGTGCCCGGCAGAATGACGATGAAGCCGGCACCCCAGACGACGCCCGAGGCCACGGTGCTGGCCAGGATCCGCCGCCGCGCCGGTCCGGGCGACTGCCGGCCCAGGGCGCGCTTGCCCCATAGCCGGGGCGCGAGCGCGCGCGCGGCGTTGACGGCGAGCGCGACCGCCAGCCACACGCCGGCTTGGACCACCATGCCCCCGGCCGCGACCGCGCCGGCGAAGGCCGCGGCTACGGCACTGTTCGCCAAGGCGCCGCGCGGCATGTTGCGCAGAAAGCTGCGCCACTGCTCGCGCGCGACCGCCGCCGCGTCGCGTGATGTGATCGCCGTGTCGGTCACCTCGGGTCCCGCTGTTGCCCGGAGCGCCGCCCCTTGTTTCGCGCGTGGTCCGACGCCCCCGCGTCGCCCCGTGCGAGTATAAAGCCTCGACTGCGGTGTTGCGAACCTGCGGTACGTCGCGTGCTTGCCTGTAGGCGGCTAGCCGCCGCGTTCGGACCAGGCCTGCGGCGCCTCCAGGAAACGGCGCACGGTGGCCCGGGCTTCCGCATCGAGGCGGCCGCTGGCCTCCACCTCGGCGAGCGCGTCCCACCAGGTCGCCAGCGCGTGCAGGCCGACGCCGCGCTCGGCGAGGCTTTGCTCGCCTTCGGGGAAGATACCGTAGTGAAAGACCACGAACGTGTGGTGAACCGCCGCGCCGGCCTCGCGCAGGCCGTCGACGAAGCTGATCTTGCTGCCGCCGTCCGTGGCCAGGTCTTCCACCAGCAACGTGCGCGCGCCTTCGGGCAGGTTGCCCTCGATCCGCGCGTTGCGGCCGAAGCCCTTGGGTTTCTTGCGGATGTAGACCATGGGCAGGCCCAGGCGCTCGGCGATCCAGGCGGCGAAGGGAATGCCCGCGGTCTCGCCGCCGGCGATCGCGTCCAGGCTCTCG
>CAJXKW010000206.1 GCA_913055855.1 uncultured Limimonas sp.
CCGCGCTGACCCAGGGCG
This sequence comes from uncultured Limimonas sp., assembly GCA_913055855.1. GTDB lineage: Bacteria > Pseudomonadota > Alphaproteobacteria > Kiloniellales > Rhodovibrionaceae > CAJXKW01. The sequence continues at coordinate 19 of CAJXKW010000206.1, forward strand.
GGCCCCACCGGCGGCGACGGGTTCGCCTTTCCCGCCGGAATCTCCAGTTTGACCTGGCCGACGACTTTCTTCTTCGCCATTGCTCAACCCTTCCTTGACAAACGCGTAAGGGAGCGCGGTTGCGGCCATGGCGGGGCCTCCCGCGCGTGCGGCGTTCGCGCGCCCGGTCCCGACGGGCATGCCGCCGGCCCGGCCGGTGCGCCGCGGGGGCTCAGGTCGCTTTCTCGACCTGGCTGAACTCGAGTTCCACCGGCGTGGAACGGCCAAAGATCGACACCGACACCTTGAGGCGGCCGCGCTCGTTGTCGACCTCTTCCACCGTCCCGGAGAACGACGTGAACGGGCCGTCGGTAACGCGCACGACCTCGCCCACCTCGTGGGTCACCGAGGGCTTGGGGTGCTCCACGCCCTCCTCGACCTGGTGCAGGATCCGGTTCGCCTCGGCCTCGGAGATCGGGCTGGGCTTGCCGCGGGCGCCCAGGAAGCCCGTGACCTTGGGCGTATCCTTGACCAAGTGCCAGGATTCGTCGGTAAGCCTCATCTTCACCAGGACATAGCCCGGGAAAAACTTGCGTTCGGTGTTCACCCGCTGTCCGCGGCGGACCTCGGTGACCTCCTCGGTGGGCACCATGATCTGTTCGAACAGATGGTCCATGCCCTTCAGGCGTGCCTGCTCGCGGATGGTCTCGGCCACTTTTTTCTCGAAGCCGGAATAGGCGTGAATGACGTACCAGCGGGCCTGGCCGCTCGCGCCCGGCGCGAATTGCTCGGCCATAACGGATTACCCTCCGAGTCCCAGGATCAGTTGCACGATCACCGACAGGATCTGGTCCACGATGAAGAAGAAACCCGCGGCAAGGAAGACGAAGACGAACACCATACCGGTGGTAATCGTCGTCTCCTTGCGCGTCGGCCAGGTAACCTTGCGCACTTCCTGGCGGACTTCGCGGACGAACTGACCCGGGTTGTACTTGCTCGCCATCTTCGGCTGTCTCGTTCGTTATCGTGGCCACGCGCCTGCGCCATCGCGGCCCCGTGGAATGCACCGAACCGGCACACCCGGCTCGGGGATGTACCGGCCCGTCGTCAGCGCGTTTCGGGTACGCGGCGCAGCAACGTGCGAAAGCGGCAGGGTGTGGCAGGGGTGGAGGGACTCGAACCCCCAGCGCCCGGTTTTGGAGACCGGTGCTCTGCCAATTGAGCTACACCCCTTCAACCCGCGGCTCGCGCACCTCCGCGTTACTCGATGATTTTGGAGACGACGCCGGCGCCGACGGTTTTGCCGCCCTCGCGGATGGCGAAGCGCAGGCCCTCGTCCATGGCGATGGGGTGGATCAGCTCCACGTCCATCGTCACGTTGTCGCCCGGCATCACCATCTCCGTGCCTTCCTTGAGCTGAACCACGCCCGTCACGTCCGTCGTGCGGAAGTAGAACTGCGGACGGTAGTTCGAAAAGAACGGCGTGTGCCGGCCGCCCTCATCCTTGTTCAGAATGTACGCCTCGCACGTAAACTTCGTGTGCGGCGTGATCGTCTTCGGCTGCGCCAGAACCTGGCCGCGCTCAACGTCGTCGCGCTTGATGCCGCGCAACAGCGCGCCGATGTTGTCGCCCGCCTCGCCCTGGTCCAGCAGCTTGCGGAACATCTCAACACCGGTGACCGTCGTCTTGCGCGTCTCGCGCAGACCAACGATCTCAACCTCCTGGCCGGCCTTGACCGTGCCCTGCTCAACACGGCCCGTGACAACCGTACCGCGCCCCGAAATCGAGAAAACGTCCTCAATCGGCATCAGGAACGGCTTGTCGATCGGACGCTCCGGCTGCGGCACATGATCGTCAATCGCCTGAACCAACTCGATGATCGAGTTCTTGCCCAGGGTCTCGTCACCGCCCTCGGTCGCCGCAAGCGCCGAACCCTTGATGATCGGAATGTTGTCCCCGTCGAACTCGTAGCTGTTCAGAAGCTCGCGTACCTCAAGCTCAACAAGCTCCAGCAGCTCCTCGTCGTCAACCTGATCACACTTGTTCAGATAAACAACAATCGCCGGAACACCAACCTGGCGCGCAAGAAGAATGTGCTCGCGCGTCTGCGGCATCGGACCATCCGCCGCCGATACCACAAGAATCGCGCCGTCCATCTGCGCCGCGCCCGTGATCATGTTCTTCACATAGTCCGCGTGACCCGGGCAATCGACGTGCGCATAGTGACGCTTCTCCGTCTCGTACTCAACGTGCGCCGTCGAAATCGTGATCCCGCGCTCCTTCTCCTCAGGCGCCTTGTCAATCGAATCGTACGCCTTGTACTCCGTGCTGCCCTGCTCCGCCAGCACCTTCGTCATCGCCGCCGTCAGCGTCGTCTTGCCATGGTCCACGTGACCAATCGTTCCAATGTTGCAGTGCGGCTTACCGCGCTCGAACTTCGCCTTGGCCATAGCTTTCGATCCGTTCGCGCCCTTAGGGGCTTATCGCGTTGGACACGTGCGCCACATCCGTGCGCGCAGGGCTTCGATTTGCAACCATCCCGCCGCGCCGCAGCCGGGTCGCCAGTGGCGAAGCCGGGCGCGTGCAGGGGCGACGACGCTGGAGCGGGCGATGGGGATCGAACCCACGACTCCCAGCTTGGAAGGCTGGTGCTCTACCACTGAGCTACGCCCGCGCGTTCCCCGCCCGACGACGCCCGAGGATGGTGGAGGAGGTTGGATTCGAACCAACGAAGGCTTACGCCAGCGGATTTACAGTCCGCCCCCTTTGGCCGCTCGGGCACTCCTCCAATTTTCTCCCGGCATCGCCGCCGTGGCGGCGTGAACTATGGGAACTGCGGTGCCTGTGTCAACGGTAAAGCAACCCATCGCGCAGCAGCACCGTTCGCGCCGATGCGCCGCCCTTGCACCGAGCGTATGCCGCCCGTTAACAGGCAGGTCCAGCGTTCTGTCAATGACATCATGTGGCAATACGATGGCAAAACGCAAGGCGCACAAGCCCAGCGGAAAGCCCGCCGGCGCGCCACCCAAACGCGCCAGCGCCCCCAAGGGCGGGCAGGCACACTGGCTCTGGGGCAGCCACGCCGTGCTGGCCGCGCTGGCGAATCCCAAGCGGCGCTGTGAGCGGCTGGTGCTTGCCCGTGACCAGCAGGGCGCCTGGCAGGAACGCGTCCAGCCCCTCGCCGCCAAGCGCGCCGACGTTGCCCAGGGAATCGAGGTCATGGGCCGCACGGACCTGGAGCGGCTCATCGGCAAGGCCGCCGTCCACCAGGGGCTCGCGCTGCTGGCCACGCCCGCCCCACAGCCCCGGCTGGAAGACTTCCTCGACGGCCTGGCCGCGGAAACCCCGGCCTGCACCGTGCTCCTGGATCAGGTCAGCGATCCGCAGAACGTCGGCGCAGTGCTGCGCAGCGCCGCCGCCTTCGGCGCCAGCGCGGTGATAACCACGGAACGCAACGCACCCCACGAGACGGGGGCGCTCGCCAAGGCCGCGTCGGGTGGCCTGGAGTCGGTGCCGTTCATCCACGTAACCAACCTGGCGCGCAGTCTGGACAGCCTGATCGCCGCGGGATTCCGCTGCCTGGGCCTGTCCGGCGAAGGCTCCGCAATGCTGGCGAACGAGGTGGACACACCGCGCACGGCGCTTGTCCTGGGCGCCGAAGGGACGGGCCTGCGCCGGCTCACGGCGGAGCGCTGCGACCAACTGGTGCGCCTGCCCACGGTGAGCGCGCTGACCGACCTGAACGTCTCCAATGCCGCAGCGGTGGCGCTTTACGAGGCGGTGGGCCGGCCCCGCGCCTTGGAAAGCTGAGCTAGCGCCGCAGCGGCCCTGCGCAGCGTCTGTGTGGCACGCTGGGAATCGACGGCCAGACGCACGATGCCGTCCAGATGCGGCAACACTGTCGGCACACGCCGCCAGCGCAGGCGCCCCTGCCCGTCCAGCAGCGTCTGGACCACC
>CAJXKW010000207.1 GCA_913055855.1 uncultured Limimonas sp.
TCTGAACGCCACCGACCAGCTCACCCTGGAATGGGCCGGCGTGTACCGGCGCTATCACGCAGCGATGATGCGCACCCTTCTGCTGGGCGACGCGCCGGCGCGCCAGCACGATCTCTACCGCGCCGCGCACGACGCCCTGCTCGCGGTGGAGGACCGGCTGCGCCCGGGCAACACCTTCGGCGAGGCGTTCCGGGCACACGCGGACACGCTCGACGCCGCGGGGCTGAGCGCCCATCGCCTCAACGCGTGCGGCTATTCGCTGGGCACCACCTTCGCCCCCAACTGGATGGATTGGCCCATGCTCTACGCCGGCAATCCGGTGGAATTCCAGCCCGGCATGGTGATCTTCTGCCACATGATCCTGGCCGACAGCGAGCACGGCCTGGCCATGACCCTGGGCCGCACCAGCCTGGTCACGGCTGAGGGGCCCGAGGTGCTCTCGCGGGCAAGCCTCGACGTGACCGTGCCGGGCGGTTGAGCACCCGGGCGGACCGGGGCGGCACCGGAGCCGTCAGCCGGTCTCGCCGCGGATCTCGCGCACGAAGCTGCCCGCCTGCTCGCGCAAGCTGCGCGTCTGTTCGCTGACGCTGTTGACGCTCGCGAGCACCTGGTCGGCGGCGCTGCCCGCTTCGGTGGCGGCGCGGCTGACCGCGGCGATGCGCTCGCTGACGTCGCGCGTGCCCGTCGAGGCCTCGTGCAGGTTGCGCGAGATGTCCCGGGTGACGGTGGTCTGCTGGTCGATCGCCGAGGCGACCTGGGCGGAGGCCTGGTCGATCTCCTGCATGCGCGCGGTGATGCGCTCGATGGCGGCCACCGCCTCGCGCGTCTGCCGCTGCACCTGGGCGATCTGGTCGCCGATCTGCCCGGTCGCCTTGCTGGTCTGGCTGGCCAGGTTCTTCACCTCGTTGGCCACCACGGCGAACCCCTTGCCGGCCTCGCCGGCACGCGCCGCCTCGATGGTCGCGTTCAGCGCCAGCAGATTGGTCTTGTCGGCGATGTCCTCGATGGTCTGGACGATGGAGTTGATTTCCTCGGCGGCCTTATCCAGCGCCTGGACCTTGCCGTTGGCGTCCTCGGCGTCGGCGCGGACGTCGCTGGCCTTCTGACTGGACTGGGCGATCTCGCTGTTGATCGATTCGACGGAACTGGACATTTCCTCCGTCGCCGAGGCGGCCGTCTCCACGTTGGCCGAGGCCTGCTCCGCGCTCGCGGCCACGCCCTGGGCCTGCTCGCTGCTCTGCGCGGCGACGCTGTGCATGGCCTGCGCCGCGGACTCGAGCTGGGCGCAGCTCGAACTCAGCCCCTGCACGATGCGCCCGATCTCGTCCTCGAAGCGGTCGGCGACCCGGCCCGTTGCCGCCCGGGCCCGAGCAAGCTCGGTATCCTGGGTGTAGACGGCGATCACCGCCTGCATGTCGAACAGCACCGCTTTCAGCAGGGCGGTCTGCTTGGCCGCGCGCTCCTGGCTGCGCGGCCGCCCCAGCCGGTCGCGATAGGCGTGCGTGACCACGCCCATCATGCGGGTCAGCGAATACACATAACCGCCGATGTACCAGTCCGGCCCGAGCCCGAGTTCGGCGTGCTTCTTGCCCACGCGGCGGGCCGAGGCGACATAGTCGCGGTCGAACTCGCTGCGGAAAAGCCGGCGCCAGTGCTCGTACTGCTTGCCGCGCGCGCGGCGCATCCCCGGCTGGCCGTCGAACATCGCGGTCATTTCCGGATAGCCGCACAAGTGATCGTAGAAGCCGGCCAGGATGTCGTCCAGGTGAGGCTCCAGCAGGTCGCCGATTTCCTGCAAGTGGGACTTCGTCGTCTCATCGAACTGAAAGAAGTCCAGCATCCGGCTGACATCGTCGGTCATCGCATCCCCCGCCACCGCGTCGATCCCGATCCGCCCCGCAAATAAGGTTCGATATTATAATGAACTAAGAAGCTTTTGAAAAATATGAAAACTGTACAAAAATTTCAAGACTTCGTGACCGCCGTATGCCCAACACGGCGGTCCCGGCGCCCAGTCCGTGCCAAGATAAGCTCCGGGGGCGCCGCCTTCCATGATCCAGCGCAACGCGGGGATCCAGCGCAACGCGGGCCGCTCTGGGGCTGGGCATCTGCGACAGTTTATCCTATAACCCCACCGGGGACCGGGGGGCTATCGATACGGTTTGGGTCTGCCAAAGCGCGGCCGAAAGCCCCGCACATGCGATGCGAGGAGGTAGCGGGCGTTGGATCAGCAGCGTGTGATCGTGGTCGTGGGCGCCGGGCGCAGCGGGACAAGTGCGCTCACCCGCGGTATCAATGCGCTCGGCGTCGAGCTGGGCGACAACCTGCGCCGCCGGTCGGGCAAGAACCCGCGCGGCTTCTATGAGGACCGGGATCTCACGCGGATCAACCACGGCCTGCGCGACATCTTCGGCTGCCGCCGCTCGGGTGCGGGCGTGGCCCCGGTGGCGGAAGCGCAGTTCGATCAGCGCGCCGTTGAAGACCTGACGGACGAGGCCGTGGCGCTGATTCGGCGGCGCTTCGGCGCGTGCCCGATGTGGGGCTTCAAGACCGGCGGTGTGCTCAACTTCCTCCCCTTTTGGGAGCGCGTGTTCGAACGCGCCGGGGTGCAGCCCAGCTACGTCCTGGCGGTGCGCAATCCGATCAGCGTGGCGCGCTCGCGCGCGCGCCTGGACCGCTGGCGCGGGACGCAGCAGAATTGCGACCTGGAGTTCCTCACGCGCGTGGTGCCGTACTGGCGCCGCGCCGCCCAGCACCCGACGAGCGTGGTCGACTACGACCGGCTCATGGCCGACGCCAAGGGCGAGCTGCTGCGCGTGGCGGGCGATCTGGACCTGCCCGTCACCGACGCGACGAACCGCGAGCTGGACCGCTACGCGGCGGACTTCCTGACGGCCGAGCTGCACCATGCGCGCGCGCGCAGCAGCGATCTGGACACCCATCCCACCCTGAGCCCGCTGGCGCGCGACACCTACCGCGCCCTTTACGGCGCCGCGGGCACGGGCGGCCCGGATCTGCGCGACGCCGCGTTCTGGCGCGAATGGACACGGATCGAGCAGGCGTACGCCGGCATGATCCCGTTCCTGCGCCACATCGACCAGCTTGACGCCGAAGCCCGGCGCAGCGTCCCGGGGCTCGTGCGCAGCGCCCGCAATCTGGTACGCAAGGGCGTGCGCCACGCCGTCCCGGCCTCGGCGTAGCGGCGCACCGACACCAACATCCGGACACGAGCGCGAGGCGGGATACCGAGCATGGCAACGCGCGTGGCCCTGTTTCTGAGCGATGCCAGCCTGTTCGAGGGGCGCGGCCGGCTGCTCCAACAGGTGGCGCGCATCCTGGACCGGCGCGGGTATCAGGTGGACGTGCTGCTCTTCGCCCCGCCGCCGGCGCTGCGCGAGGCGCTGCCGGAACGCATCAACATCGTGGACGTCAGCCTGCCCTGGCTGCGCTTCGCCGAGCCGGGCGCGCACAAGGCCAAGGGCGTGTACCTCGCGCTGCCCCGCGTCGTGGCGTATCTGCGCCGGGCGCGCCCGGCCGCGCTGTTGGGCGGCTGCATCCCGCCCAACGTGGTCGCGCTCGCGGCGAAGCGGCTGGCGCGCGTGGACACGCGGATCGTGGTCCGGCAGTGCAACATCGTGGCGATCAAGGGCGACCCGGATTACGGCCACGTCCTCTGGCGCGGGCGCGACCCGCTTGTGCGCCTGTTCTACCGCTACGCCAGCGCGGTCATCGCCGTCTCCGCCGGCGTGGCCGATAACACGGCGCGCGTGACCGGCATCTCGCCGGCGCGCATGCGCGTGGTTTATCCGGGCGTGGCCGCGGACGCGCCCGAGCGCGCCCAGGAGCCGGTGGACCACCCGTGGTTCCACGACGACGGGCCGCCGGTGCTGCTCAGCGTGGCGCGCTTCACGCCCAAG
>CAJXKW010000208.1 GCA_913055855.1 uncultured Limimonas sp.
CACCTTCCGCCAGGAGCTGGACCGCCTGGGCATCCCGCTGCTCGGCCCGGACGTGAACCGCTCGGGCGCGGACTTCGCCGTGGAGCGGTGCGCGGACGGGACCGAGGCGGTGCGCTACGCCCTGGCCGCCATCCGCAACGTGGGCCATGCGGCGATGACCGAACTCGAACGCGAGCGCGCGGCGAACGGGCCCTTCCGCGACGTCGCCGACGTCGCCGCGCGGCTGGACGCGCGCTATGTCAACAAACGCCAGATCGAGGTGCTCGCCTGCGCCGGCGCGTTCGACGGCCTGACGGGCAATCGGCAGCAGGTCTACAAGGCCGCCGACGTCATCGTCCGCCACGCCCAGAGCGCCGCCGAGGAGCGCGCGAGTAACCAGGTCAGCCTGTTCGGGGGCGCCGCCGCCGGCGAGGCGCCGGCGCTGAGCCTGCCCAACGTGGACGACTGGCCGGCCATGGACCGGCTGCGCTACGAGTTCGACGCCATCGGCTTCTACCTCTCCGCCCACCCCATGGACGCGTACGGCGCGAGCCTGCAGCGCCTGGGGGTGGTGCGCATGGCGGACGTGGCCAAGCTGCACCGCATCGAGCCGGGCCGGAAGAAGGTCGCCGGCATCGTGGTGAGCAAGCAGGAGCGCCGCGCGAAGCAGTCGGGCAACCCCTTCGCCTTCGTCCAGCTCTCCGACAAGACGGGCGTCTACGAGGTCGTGGTGTTTTCGGAGGTCCTCAACCAGAGCCGGGAGCTGCTGGTGGCGGGGCAGCCCGTGCTGGTCGCCGTGGACCCGCAAGCGGGCGAGAACGAGACGCGCATGACGGCCGCCGAGATCACCGACCTGGACCAGGCGGTGGCGAACACCGCCGCCGGGCTGCGCATCCACCTGCGCGACGAGAGCCCGCTGCCACAGCTCAAGACCATCCTGCAGCGCGAGAGCCGGGGCCGCGGCACCGTCTCCGTGGTCCTCGACCTCGACGGGGACGAGGAGGTGGAGATGGCGCTGCCCGGCCGGTATCGGTTGTCCACCGGCGCCCGGCGCGCGCTCAAGGCGCTGCCCGGCGTGAGCGTGCAGGACGTGTGAGCCACGCCACCCGGCGCCGAGGCCGCACCCGCGATCGAACGGACGGGTGCGGCACATCCCGCGTCCTCCTTCTGCATCCTCGTCGACGGCGGATGCGCATGGCCCACTGCCGACCGGGCGGGCCGGCGCGCAACCCGAGGCGGGGGTGCCATGACGTATCGTGCCTGGATCGCCGCGCTGGCGGCGCCGGACGGCGACGGGACCGCCGGGCCCGAACCGCTGCCGGCGGCAGAGCTGCCCGCGCTGGGCGGCAGCGCGCCGGGTGGCAGCATGCTGGTGGGCGGCAACCCCGGGCGTGCGGCGCATTTCGGGGCGCTCCTGGCGGCCATGGCGTTCGCCTTCTCCCAGGCGCAGGCGCAGAAGGGCACCGGCGAGGCGACGGGCCTGGCGGGACCGGTGACGCACGCCGAGATTGCCGGGACCGTCACCGGCACCAAGACGGGGCGCTGCGCCATGACCACGGGGCGCGCCATGGTGGGCAGCCACGTCATCCTCGACAGCCCCGATCACGGCACGGTGAACCTGCACCTGGGTCCGGCCACGGCTGTGCGCGGGCTCGTCGACGCACTGCGGCCGGGGACGCGCGTAACCGCCGACGCGTTCCGCACCGAGCGCCTGCCCGCGAACGCCTATGTGGCGCAGACCGTGACCGTGGCGGGCACCACCTACGCCCTGCGCGACGCGGCGCTGCGCCCGGCCTGGCGCATGCGTCCCGAGGGTGCCGGGGGCGAGCGCCGCACGCGCACGCCCATCCCGATGCCGCGCGGCGCGGCCTGTCCCTGGTAGCCTGGGGACTGCCGTGGCGCGTGCAGCCGGGCGCGGTGGGCGCGCTGCTGGGCCGTGAGCGGCGAATGCCGGCGACGCTGCCGCGGCCGCGCGCACAAAAGCGCATGCGCGCGCACGGCGGCCGGGAGATGACAACTTTCAACCACAAGGAAAAGGTCCGACGGCCTTTGGGCCGAAGCCTTGGACATACGCCGCCGGCTCCCGGCCACGCGCGGGTGGCAGGGCATAGCAGCCCATCGCCCGGCCACGCCAGACACGCAGCCGGGATGTTCCTTTTCCGTGCCGCCTTTTCGGGCTTGAAAACGACGGGCCTTGTGGTTGAGGGATTGTCACATCCCACACTGGACGGTCGCAGGGACATGGGGGTGTGTCAAGGCGAAGGGTGGTTTGTGGCGCGTCTACGCGATGCCGAGCTATCTCTTTATGAGGGCGCTATTCTTCGACCCTTAGCGTTCTCGCTTCGCCGGATGCTATTGTCGGAAAAAACTCTTTTGAGATAGGTCTTTGTCGACCACGCTAGGTCTACGTCAACATAAAAATCGATGCGGCGATCAATTTTCCTTACCCTTATCGGCTTTGGCTATACCATGGTAGATTGGTGTGGCAATGTAGAAACAGCACGATGCCTCGATAAGCTCTTTGAAACTTTGGAGGGGTAAAAGCGCATGTTGATCGACTGGACCGAGATCGCCGACGGAGAGACGTGGGAATATTTCTGCCGCGACTTCTTATCTGCGAAAGGATTCGTAATCGATGTCGGGCCAGGCAGAGGCGCTGACGCCGGATAAGATATGTTGGTTTCGGAGCAGTTAGGCGGTCTACTTCACCGCCAAAGGTTCAAGTGGCTCGTCATTTGCAAACATTACGCTCATCGTAAAAAGTCGATCGGTACGGATACGGAAACTGACATTCTGGATCGACTGTATCAGCACGGCGCTGATGGCTTTCTAGGTTTTTACTCAACGGTCCCTAGTCAGGCACTCCTCACTCGGCTTCGCTCCTTGGAGGCCGAACAGAAGATTAACGCATATACGATTTTCGATCACCGAGCTTTGGAAGGTCATTTCATAAGTACAGGGTTGTCACATATTGCGTTCCAATATTTTCCGCAGTCGTACGCTGATCTCCGGCCTATTCAGCAGCTCTTTGATGAAGAGCCTGACGTGATATGCGAATGTTGCGGTTAGGACTGGCTGAAAAGGAGCATAACCGAACCAAATCTGGGAATTCTCGTTTGGGCAACGCCGCATACAAACCGCGACCACTACGAGAAATTGTTTATCGTTTGCAAAGGCGAATGGGATAAGATATTAGAGTGTAGCCTGTGGCAGCAAGGATATCAAACCCAGTGGGAAGATATAAGCGTATTATGTAATCCGCTCACGTATCTCCATAATGTAATGACATATACGAACATGCTTTATCAGGGTTATACTACATTCAGTGCGGATGCACATTCCCGAATGAAGAGCATATATGTTGCTTTTGCTCAGCGAGTCCTTCGCGAAGTAAGTCAAGAGGATCGCGACGAATTTTTAAACATTAAGGGGTTGGAAGGTTTTTGACCTGTCAGGCGCATTTGCTGTGTCGGAAGTCGAACTCTCGGCCTCAACGCAGCCTACCCGCCGTCACGCCGCGGTAGCCGTTCGAGTTCGGCGCCGATGGCCGCGCGGGCGGTGTCCAGTTCGTAGGTCTTCTGCAGGTTCATCCAGAGATCAGGGGACGTGCCGAAATAGTGGCCGAGGCGCAGGGCCGTGTCGGCGCTGATCGTGCGCTTGCCGGCGAGGATCTGGCTGATCCGGTTCGCCGGGACGTCGAGGAGGCGGGCCAGCTCGGCCGCGCTCATGCCGAGTTCGGCCAGCTCGTCGGCCAGGATTTCGCCGGGGTGAATGGGGGTGCGGGCCATCGGCGTCTCCTAATGGTAATCCACGATCTCGACGTTTTCGGGACCCTCATACTCGGCCGGCCATTCAAAGCAAATCCGCCAGCGGTCGTTGATCCGGATGCTGTACTGGCCGCGACGATCGCCTTTGAGCGCT
>CAJXKW010000209.1 GCA_913055855.1 uncultured Limimonas sp.
CTGTTTTTCTCTCCCCGCACCGCGAAAACGTTTGTTACCCTTGCGCACGCCGCGGACATTGCGGATGCTTGCCGCGGCGTAAGGGCTGTATGTCTCTCGCCCGCCGTGGCGAACGCGGCACAGGCGCTGCCGTGGCGGGACGTACATACGGCCGAGCGGCCCGAACGGTCCGCTCTGCTGCGCACACTCGACGATCTGGCCGGCGCGGCGGCGCCGGCGCCCGACCAGACGTAGGCCCGAGCGAGCCCGAGATGAGCGACGATTCGAAATCCGACTCCGGTTCCGGCAGCGGCGCGACCGCCGCCCACCCGGTCCACGACGTCATCCAGGCCTTCGGTGGCATTCGTCCCATGGCGAACAAGCTGGGTATCGCGGTCTCCACCGTCCAGGGCTGGAAGAACCGCGATGCGATTCCGGACAGCCGCCATGCGGATATCCGCGAGGCCGCACGCAAGCACGGCGTTTCCCTCTCCGCCGACCTCCTTCAGGCCAGTGGTGACGGCTCCGGCGAGGACGGCGCGGCCGGGGAGAGCCCGGGCGGCGTGGTCGAGGCCGAGGAGGTCGCGAGCGGCGAGCCCGAAAAGGCTGCAACCGCCGGTTCGGGCAGCGGTACGCGCGCGAGCGGCAGCTCGGGCGGTGCGCGCACGGGCGCGACCACCGGCACCTCGGCCGCCGCGGCGGGCGGCAGCAGCGCCGCAAGTTCGGCCGGTGGCACCGGCACCACGGCTGGTGGCGCGACCGGTGGGAGCACCGGCAGCGGCGGCGGCGATCGCGGCGGTGATGGTACTGGCGGCGGCCGCGGCGACAGCGGGGGTGACGACGTACCGCCACCGCCGCGGGTGGTCGAGCGGCCGCGCGCCACGGGCTGGGTTCCGGGGCTCCTGCTGGGGGCCGCGGTGCTCGCGCTGGGCGCCGGCGGCGCCGTGGTGCTGCGCGAGCACTGGCTGCCCATGGTTGACGGCGGCGGCGCGGCGGATCCGGTCGCCGAGCGTTTCCAAAGCGTGGAAGGCCAGCTCAGCAGTCTGAAGGGCCGGATCAATGGCTTGTCCAGCGAGGTCGATTCGGCGGCGCGGGCGGAAACGCTCAAGAGCGTTCGCGAGACCGTGCAGGGCCTGTCCGATCAGGTGACCGAGCTGGAGAAGCGGGTTGCCGCGGGCACTGCCGCCGCGGGCGAGGGTGGCGGCATCGCGCCCAAGGCGATCACGGATCTGACCCAGCGCCAGGACGAGCTGGCCGGCCGGCAGGACAAGATGGCCGGTCAGCAGACAAAGCTCGGCAAGCAACAGGACAAGCTGGTCGAGCAGCAGGATCAGCTCGCCGGCAAGCAGAGTGAACTCGCCGAGCAGCAGGGTCAGCTCGTCGATCAGCAGAAGCAGATCACCGGCCGTCTCGACGACATGAACGGGCGCTTCGAGGGTGTAACGAAGCGTCTGGATACCATCGCGCAACGCCTGGATACAGTGGGCAAGCGCCTGGACACCCTGGCTCAGGAGACGGTCAAGGCGGAGGATTTCCAGGCGCTGACCAAGCGCGTCGACGGGCTCCGCAAGGAATTCGACAGTCTGGCCAGCGTCGCGGACATCGAAAAGACGCGCAAGCAGGCCGCCGACGCCGCCCAGCAGGCCGCGGCGAAGGAGCTGGGTCGGGCCATGGCCGTGGTGCAACTTCAGGACGCGCTTCGTGACTCCGATCCGTATGCCGATACGCTTTCGGCCGTGCGCAAGCGCCTGCCTGACACCGAGGCGATCGGTGCGGCGCTGGATACGCTGGCGCAACATGCGGAATCGGGCGTGCCCACGCGGGCCGCGCTGCTGGGCGACTTCCGCGAGCGTGCCGGCCGCGCCGTCGCGGTCTCCGCCGGTGAGGGCGAGGGCGACCTGATGACCGGCGTCCTTCGCCGCCTGGGCGACGTGGTGCGCGTGCGCCCGGTGGGGCAGGACCAGAGCGGCAGCGGCGTTGGCGCGGTCCTCGCACGCGCAGAGGCGAAGCTGGCGGCGCGCGATCTCCAGGGCGCGATCGGCGACGTGAAGAGCCTCTCCGGGGCACCGGCGGAAAACATGGCGTCCTGGCTCGACGACGCCCGGGCGCGGCTGGCCGTGGATTCGGCGATCGACACGCTGCGCAACCGGGTCATCGCGCCCGACGGGGCGGCCAACGGGAACGGCGACGGAGCCTAAACCATGATTCGCGGGCTGATCTTCTTCGTCAAACTCGCGGTCGTTGTCGCCGTCGCCGTCTGGCTCGCCGAGCGGCCCGGTGACGTGATGATCACGTGGCTGGGCTACCGCGTCGACACCTCCATGGGCATGATGGTGCTCGCCGCCCTGATCCTGGGGACGGTTTCGGTGCTGCTGTGGCGGCTCTGGCGAAACCTTACCCGGGCACCGCGCGAGGTCGGCCGCGCCGTTCGCGGGCGACGCGAGTCTCGCGGCTATCAGGCGTTGACCCAGGGCATGGTGTCGGTCGCGGCGGGTGAGCCCGACGAGGCGCGGCGTTATGCGCAGCGGGCGAACAAACTGCTCGACAATCCGGCGCTGACCCACCTGCTTTCGGCGCAGGCGGCCCAGCTCAACGGCGAGGATTCGGACGCGCGCGAGCACTATCGCGCCATGCTGGACGATCCGGAAACCCGCTTTCTGGGCCTGCGCGGCCTTTTCCGGCAGGCGCAGATGGACGGCGATCTGACCGAGGCGCTGTCCTACGTCCGGCAGGCGCGGGACATCCGTCCGGAAACGCCCTGGGTGCTCCAGGCGTTGTGCGAACTCAGCCTCAAGACGGGGGACATCGACAGCGCCCTCGAGGCGGTTACCGATATGCAGCGCCACGGCCAGTTGAACAAGGACGTGGCGAAGCGTCGGCGTGGCGTTCTGCTGACCGAAAAGGCGCGCCGCGCCAATGCGCAAGGTGACCTCAATGCCGCCAACGATGCGTCGAAGCGCGCCGTCGAGTTGGTGCCGGACCTCCCGGCCGCGGCGGCGATTCGCGCCGAGGTGCGCCGGCGCTACAACGATTGGCGCAAGGCCGTCCGGGTGATCGAGACGGCATGGGAGAAGATGCCGCATCCCGATCTCGTGGAGCCGTATTTGCGCGCGCGGCATGCGGACACGCCCGCCTCGCGGTATCGCAACCTGAGCAAACTCACCGATCGCAATCCGGGGCATCCGGAGAGCGAGCGGGCGCTCGGGCGGCTCGCCATGGAGGCCGAGTCCTGGCGCGAAGCGCGCGAGCACCTGACGCGTGCCGGCGGCGACAACCCCAGTGAGGGCATCTGTCGCTTGATGGCGGAACTCGAGGAGCGTGAGAACGGCGATCAGGAAGCGGCCCGGCAATGGCTGATCCGGGCGGCGGATGCGCCGCCGGACCCGGCCTGGATCTGCGAATCCTGCGGCGCGATCGCGGCGAGTTGGCAAGTCCAGTGCAGCAACTGCGACGCCTTTGACAGCTTTGCCTGGCGGACGCCGTCGCGGGTGCGCGACGAACTCGGGCAGCCGGCGACCTACGCGAGGCTCGAGCCCCAGGTGGCCGGATCGGCCCAGCCCGATTCCGGCGCGAGCAGCGGGCGCCGGGCACCCAGCGTCCCGGACGCCGAGGTCGAGGAGACGGCGCAAAGCCGACCCGATGGCGCAGAGGCGCCGTCGTCACCGGCGGGCGGGGGCGAGACTCGAAAGGGCGAGCCCCGCACCCAGGCGTGAGACGGCCGACAAGGCCCGTTGACGCGTCGACGGCGCCCGATTAGATTGCCGGTGCATTCGGCGCGGCGCCGAATGCACCTACCTTTTCTTGCCGCGTGCCGCGGTAGCTCAGTTGGTAGAGCAGCGCATTCGTAATGCGCGGGTCGGGAGTTCGAGTCTCTCCCGCGGCACCACC
>CAJXKW010000210.1 GCA_913055855.1 uncultured Limimonas sp.
GGTCGGGTTCAGGTCACAAGGCCGAAGCCCGACGGTGCCCGGTCGGTCGGCTGCCCTCTGCCGGTGGCGACGTTTGCACCAAGGCTTCGGATGCCGTGCTCGCATTTTTCGCGGTTTCGGCGGATGTGCCCGCCGCTGCACGGGCGCACACGCGACCAGCCGGGTTGGCGGGCGCGTGCGCCGCGTGCCATTCTCCCCACAGGAGGACGTGATCGATGACCCAACCCGCCGGCGCCGATCTGTACAAGCGCGACTTTTACGCCTGGACGCAGGAGCAGGCGCGCCGGGTCCGCGCGCTCAGCGGCGACAATCGCTTCGACGCGGCCAACGTGGCCGAGGAGCTTGCCGATTTGGGCACACAGCAACGCAACGCCGTTGAGAGCCATCTTGCCCAGGCGCTGGCGCACCTCATCAAGCTGGCCTGGATCGGCGATCCGGACCTGTATCCGAAATGGGCCGAAGAGGTCGACCGGCACCAGGACGAGGCGTGCCACACGCACACGGCCGCGATGAAGCACGACCTCGACCTCGACCGGATCTGGCGGCGCGGGGTGCGGCTCGCCAACAAGAGCTTCCGCCGGCACGATGAGCCCGAGCTGCCGCGCACGCCCGATTGCCCGTTCACGTTGGACGCGCTTTTGGCCGAGGCCTTCGACACCGACGCGGCCATCGCGCGGGTCTCGGGCGCGCTGGGGGCGATGCCCGAGTGAAGCGGCGTAGGTTGGGTTGAGGCCTTCGGCCGAAACCCAACAATGCCCGGTGAATTGGCGTGTTGGGCTTCGCTTCGCTCAGCCCGACCGACAAGTATTGTACCCTCTCCCCTTTGGAAAAGGGGAGAGGGTCAGGGTGAGGGAATTCGCGGGCGACGTGCGCGATATCGGCATTGTCAAACCATCCCCTCATCCTAACCTTCTCCCTTCTCAGGGGGAGAAGGAACCACTTGGATCGCCTTGCCGATAAATTTTGTTATTCAATTGTAGGGCGGCTTCGCCGCGCCAGCGGCAAGCCGCCATACGCGTTGCGAATGCCGCAAGGCGGCTTGCTTGGTGTACGCCAAGCGAAGCCGCCCTACCAGTGGCGGCGGAAGTCCGGGTGATACCATCGAGCAAATGATATGACTTGTTGAGTTTGGCGCTTATGCTAAGCTGATCTTCAACAGTAACCCCGGGCTTCTGAGGATACCGGTCGCAGTTTGCGGCGGGTTTTGGGAGGGCGGTCTTGCAAAACCCCTGTCTGTGTGGTGCCAACGCTTGGGTTGTGGCCCGTTGCCTGGGCTGATTCGCGCTGGCATGCTCGCGGTGGCTATCAGGAGGCCGCCGTGTTCTTCCGCAAGAAGGTCAACAAGGGCCACACCTACATCCAGCTCGTGGAGAACCGCCGCGAGGGCGGCCGCACCCGGCAGCGCCAGCTGGCCTCCCTCGGGCGCCTCGACGAGCTCCAGGCATCCGGCAGTCTGGATGAGCTGCTCAAGTCGGGCGGCAAGTTCGCCCAGAGCGCGGCCGTGATCGCCGGGGCGCGCAACGGCGAGCTGGATCAGGTCCGCTCGCAGCGGATCGGCGCGGCGGTGGTGTTCGAGCGTCTCTGGCAGGAGACGGGCTGCCAGCGGGTGATTCAGGACCTGCTCAAAGAGCGTGCTTTCTCGGCGCCAATCGAGCGGGCGGTGTTCGCCACCGTGCTCCACCGTCTGGTCGCGCCCGGTTCTGACCGGGCGTGCGAGCACTGGCTGCGCGACGAGGGCGTGGCCGGCAGCGAGGAGCTGCAGCTGCAGCATCTCTACCGGGCCATGGCCTGGTTGGGCGAGACGCTGGAGACCGACGACGAGGGCGCGCGGACGACCCGCAGCACCAAGGACGTGATCGAGGAGCGGCTGTTCGACCGTCGGCGCAACCTGTTCGACGACCTGGAACTCGTGCTCGTGGATACCACCTCGCTGTTCTTCTACGGCGAGGGTGGCGCGGAACTCGGCGTGCGCGGCCATTCCAAGGACCGGCGGCCCGAGCTCAAGCAGCTGATCCTGGCGATCGTTGTCGACCAGCGCGGCCGACCCATCTGCTCTCAGACCTGGCCGGGCAACACCGCCGACGTGAAAGCCCTGCTGCCGATCGTCGCCCGGCTGCGCGAGCGCTTCTGCATCGACCGCGTCTGTGTCGTTGCCGATCGGGGCATGGTGTCCAGCGCCACCATCGCCGAGCTGGCGCGGCGGAACATCGGCTACATCCTCGGCACCCGCGAGCGGCGCGACAAGGAGGTCCAGCAAGCCGTTCTGGACGACAGCCGCGGCTTCATCCCGCTGTCGCTGCCGCGGATCGGCCATGAGAGCACGGACATCGAGATCAAGGACGTGCGCGTCGAGGACCGGCGCTACGTCGTCTGCCGGAACCCGGAGCAGGCCGAGCACGACGCCGAGGCCCGCGAGGCCATGGTCGCCGGGCTGCGCGACAAGCTACGCCAGGGCGACAAGGCGCTCGTCGGCAACAGCGGCTACCGGCGCTTC
Organism: uncultured Limimonas sp.; assembly: GCA_913055855.1. Classification (GTDB taxonomy): domain Bacteria; phylum Pseudomonadota; class Alphaproteobacteria; order Kiloniellales; family Rhodovibrionaceae; genus CAJXKW01. Next base: position 2,495 of record CAJXKW010000210.1, read on the forward strand.
CTGCGCACTGTGGGCGACGATCACTTCGAGATCGACGACGACCGGATCGCCGCCGAGGCGAAGTTCGACGGCATCAGCGTCCTGCGCACCAACACCGACCTCCCGGCCGCCGAGGTGGCCCGCCAGTACCGGCAACTTTGGTTGGTGGAACAAATCTTCAGGACAGCCAAGGCGATCCTGCGCACACGGCCGATCTACCACCAGTCCGATGCCGCGATCCGGGGCCACGTGTTCTGCTCGTTTCTCGCTCTGGTGCTGCGAAAGGAGCTGGAGGAGCGCCTCGCCGCCGCCGGCGTCACCGCCGAATGGCCGGAGATCCTGCGGGATCTCGAAGCCATCCACGAAACGGAAGTGCGGGACGGCGAGCAGCACTTCGTGCTGCGCGATCACGCCCAGGGCTGCGCCGGCGAGGTCTGTCGGGCGGTCGGCGTCGCGCTACCGCCGCTGTTTCGGAACCTCAGCGAGGCGGGCCGGGGCGCTGCGAGCGCGTAGTTGCGCCATCTGGGAGGTGTGGTGCCACAAGGCAGCCGGAAGGCCGATTCTGTCGGAAAAATCAGAAAGATGCCCGAAGCGGCTGTTTAAGATAAGCTATGCGTTGCCCGAAGCGCCGCTGTGGAGCGCATACTGCATGGGGTAGCGGTCGCCACTGAACACGGCCTGCCGGGCCACGCGATGGACGACGTCCACGACGATGGGCGCGCGCAAGTTGACCGTGACGCTGGGGTCCCCATTGGCGCCGTGCTGGATCTTCGTGATCAGCAGGAAGGCCGCATTTTCGGGCGCGATGCTGTAGGACGTGGCGGCGGCCGTTAGATCCTCGTCCGCGATAAGCTCGCTATCCGTCGGCAGCGGCGTGACGACGAAGGTGACACCGGGATCGTCCAGCGCCTGGAAGAGCTTGAACGGGCTGTCCGACGAATCTGGGGCGTCCAGGATGGCGAAACGGTGGAGATCGGTGAAGCCGAGCGGGCCCTGCGGCATGTCGACCGCCTTGTTGAGGTCGATCTCGAAGGTGCCGAAGCGCGTGCCCAGCGTGATCACGTTCTCCGCGTCCGGCTCGGCCGTGTCGGACGTCGCGGGCACGGCTGCAGTGTCCAAGGGGGTCATGGTCTCCTCCCGCTTTATCTTAACGCAGGAAATTGAGCAGCGACGTCTGCTGGAGACGCGCCGTGATGGCGAACGACGATTCGAGCGACGTCCGGTTCTGCGCCAGCAGGGTCATCGTCCGGGTCAGTTCGACGTCCTCCACGTCCGAAATGCTGTTGTTCAGCTGGGTTTG
>CAJXKW010000211.1 GCA_913055855.1 uncultured Limimonas sp.
CGCCGTGCGCGACCTGCTGCGCGCGTGGCGCCGGGCGGCGGATGCCGTCGCTGCGGACCAGTGGACGCGCTTTTTCCGCGACGGCCGGTTTCAGAAGAACCTCTCGGCCGCGCAGGAGGCCGCCCCACCCGGCGTCTCTGCCGCCAAGACGGAGATCGGTGCGCAACGGCTGCAGATGGTGCGCTATCAGGTCGTCGGAACGCTAACGTCGTTCATGTCCAATCGCCAGAACGACTTCGCCGAGATCGTCACGCGACACGAGGCGTTCGACGACCGGACAAAGCACATGCTGCGGGTGGTCAACAAGACGCAGGCCTGGTTCGACCGCAGCCGCGAGATTGTCATGCCGGACACCGGCGAGGCCATTCCGGGCGAAATGCGTGACCTGGCGCGCCGGATCATGAAGCACGTGTTGCGGCAGCACCGCAAGCCGTCGTTCAAGCGCGCGAACATGGTGATCGACCGCCGGCAGGCGACGCTGGCCGAGGCGACGCACGCATCAGCGTTTCCACTCTGGCTGCGCCTGGGCACGCTGGACAAGGGCCGTCGCATCGAGGTTCCGCTGCGCTCATACCCGTACTTCGACGAGCGGAAAGGCCACCGCTGCCAGACCGTTCAGATCAACGAAAGCGAAAACGGCACCATCCAGGTCGGCGTGATCACGGATGTGTCCGAGGCGTTCGCCGAGAGCCGCGCAAGCTACACACCCGCGCACGACGATCTGTCGATCGACTTCGGCCTGTCGACGCTGATGGCCACCGACGCCGGCGACCGGATGGGTCGCGATGCGTTGCGCCATCTGGAGAAGCTGGACAAGCGCATCTCGACCATCGCGAAGCATCGCCAGAAGGCCGGGCTACGTCCGCGCGACAGTGCGCGCTACAGCCGGCACGTGCAAAAACTCCGGGGTTGGCTCAGGACGGAGATCAACCGGATCCTTAATCGGATCGTGTTGTTGCGGAAGCCGGCGCATCTGACTGTCGAGCGACTGGACTTCCGGATGCCCGGCCTGTCCCGGCGCATGAATCGCATCCTGACGAACTGCGGCCGCGCCGTGTTCCGGGCCAAGCTGCAGGACCTGGAAGAACGCTATGGCGTGACGCACACCGAAGTGAACGCCGCCTACAGCTCACAAACCTGTTCGCACTGCGGCTGGGTGGAGAAAAAGAACCGCCGCAGCCAGTCCGAGTTCCGGTGCCGCTGCTGCGGCCACCGAATGCATGCCGACGTCAACGCGGCGCGGAACCTGGGGGCGAGACGTTCTTGCCCCGTCATGGGTAACCCGCGCCGGACCCGGCGTGCCGTCCTCGACGAAGCGCTCCGGCGTTTCGTCGAGCGAAAGCCGTGTCGTCCGCCCGAAGCGGCATCACGGCGATCCCCTGGGCGGGGCTCCAGGGGTGACCCGGATCGACCTGAAACTCAGGCCGGTTCGGGGATCGCGTTGCCGAGCGTTCAGTCACCAGATGTGGTGCCTGTAAGCCAAAGGCAATAATGTCGATGCCCTTACTCCGCCATGGGGTCCCGCGGTGGGGCCTGACGCCCGTCCGGAAAGGCGAGGTTCTCGATGGCCGAGAGGGGATAGAAGCGGCGGATGTCGCCGCCCCGGTCGCCGCCGTCGGCCCTGGGCTGCTTGGCGGGAGCGCAGGTTCCCACGTCGTAGATGCTGATGCCGAGCACGTGCGTGCCCGGTCCCGCACCCGGCCCGAGGGGCAGCAACAGGCGTTCGCCGAAACCGACACGATCGCAGGATTCATAGATCGCGCCGAGGTGGTGATAGGCGCAGGGCGCGAACGCGACCCGTTCCATGGTCGCCTGGATCCGTCTCGCCGTGGCCACCGGGAAGATGTCCGCAAGGTTGCGATCCTTCAGCGGCGTCGCGTAACGCCCGCGTATTTCCTCGCCGACCAGACGGTAGACGAAGCATCCGTTCGCCGCATCGTGCTCGTTGATCCAGAGAAACGGCAAAAGGTCGGGTATCGCCAGCGGTTCGAGCGCGTTCTTTAGCGGCAACTCGGCGTCTGCGCGGGTCTCGGCCCACCACGCGGCAAGCCGGCGCGTCGCGGCATAGTGGAACGCGACGGGCGTATCGCACGCTGACGCCAAATGGCGCCCCGACGTCGCGCGCGTTGTCCCTTCGGATGCGGTCATCGACGCGCGGTCACTCCGAGGTGCGGCAATGGATTTCCGGTCGCAATCGAAATCGGACGGATAAAAACCGTATCCACTTCACATTCGATTGGGGTGCGAGAGGTTAACCGGATTGGATTACCGCCGCAAGCCGAGAGAACCGTCGGAAACGATGGATTCGGACGCGCGCATGCGACTCGAGGTTGCCGCGAAAGCCTAGGCGCGTGCGTTGGCGGGCGCGCCATCGCCGCGCTGGCGTCGATCGCCGGCCAGGCGCGTGCGCAGGGTCTGGATCAGGCTGTTCAGGCCGAAGACATGCCCGCGCAGTTCACCCTCCAGCCGATCGATGTGCGTCAGCGCCGGCGCCATCATGCGAACGGCATCGGCGATGGCGTCCCAATCCGCGCCTTCGGGCTCGGTGTCCATGGCGCGCGCGCGCAGATACCGGTAGGCGCGCCAGGTCAGGGCGTTGACGTGCTGTTCGGCGAGCGCGTCGTCGTCGGCCCGGTTGTGGCGCAGGCTCTCGCTGAGAAAGTCGTCGGCGAAGGCCTGGATGCCCTGTTCGCGTTCGGGCGTCACGGCGAGCCCGTGCGCGCCGGCGATGCGGCGCAGCTCGCGTTCGGGGGCCGCCATCATGCGGTCGTAGTCCACCACCACGTGCGGCCGTCCCGTGACCCTGTGGTAGAACGGCACCACGTGGACCAGCCATTCCAGGTCGGACTTCTCCTGGAAGCCGCGGAAGTAGTCCGTCTTCTTGCGCGAGTCCGCCACATTGAGCGGATTGCGGATCGCCAGGACGTAGTTCAGGTCGACGCCCAGATCCGCGAAGACGCGCTCCCAGAAGGGGAGCAGGCGCATCACCCCGATGCACTTGAAGCCCCAGAGGTCTTCGTTGCCGAAGCGCCGCGCCAGGGTGACCACGGCTTCCGTGTGCAGGGCGTCGACGCCGGGAAAGGCCAGCGGGTCGCCGACGAGACGCAGGCTGGCGCCGTTGCGGCGCAGGCCCACGAGGTCGTGCAGGCGGTAGTTGATGTCGAGGATGTCGCGGTCCTCGAAGAAGCCCTTGGCGTTCTTGGCGCCCGGCGGCTTGAGGTTCTCGCCCAGTTCGACGCCCAGGGCCTGGAGGCCGCGCGTCATGGCGCTGGTGCCGCTGCGCCCGGCGCCCACGACGGCGATGACCTGCTGCCGGGCGGTGTGCTGATCGGCCATGTTGGCTGAGGTTCCGCTTTCGACGTTGGTTGCGGCGGGTGCGGCGCTAGACGCCGACACTGACGCGCAGGCGCTGCATGGGCGTGGCGTGCCGGATCTCGACGATGAAGACCTTGCGGTAGGCGTGCTCGGGGCAGGCGATCTCTTTCACGCCGTGCCAGGAGTGGTCGCCGCGCAGGAAGAGCAGGCTCCAGTTGCCCCGGTTTGGCCCCGGCCATTGGGCGTAGAAGTCCTCGAACTCGGGTGCGGTATCCGGCTCGTGTTCACCCTGGTCGTCCAGGATGATGGTCTCGCCGCCCCACTCCGGGGCCCAGTCGTCCTCGCCGTTGAAGTAGAAGAT
>CAJXKW010000212.1 GCA_913055855.1 uncultured Limimonas sp.
TGGTGGGGCTGACCGCGCTGCTCGTGGGCGGCGTGGGCATCGCCAACGCCGTGCGCGCCTACCTGGACGGCAAGATCCCCACCATCGCCACGTTCAAGTGCGTGGGCGCGCCGGCGCGTTTGGTGTTCCTGACCTACCTGGCGCAGGTCATGGCCCTCGCGGCTCTCGGGATCGCCGCAGGGCTGGTGCTGGGGGCGGCCCTGCCCCTTGTCGCGGGACCCATCCTGGCCGGCTACCTGAACTTCGACATCGCCGTGGGCGTGTATCCGGGCGCGCTGGCCGTGGCCGCGCTGTTCGGCGTGCTCACCACGCTCGCCTTTGCCCTGTGGCCGCTGGCGCGCGCGCAGGGGATCCCGGCCGCGGCGCTGTTCCGGGACGTGGTGGCGCACCGGGCGAGCCGGCCGCCGGCCTGGGCGCTCGGCGCGATCGCGGCGTCGGGTGGCGCGCTCGCCGGGCTGGCCGTGGTCAACGCGGACCAGCGGCTGTTTGCGCTGGGTTTCGTGGGCGGCGCCGTGGGTGCGCTGCTCGCCTTCCGCCTGGCGGCAGCCGGCGTGGTCGAGGTGGCGAAACGGGTGCCCCGGGCGCGCCGGCCGGCGCTGCGCCTCGCGGTGGCGAACCTGCACCGCCCCGGCGCGCCCACCGGCAGTGTGGTCATGTCGCTGGGCCTGGGCCTGACCGTGCTGGTTGCTATTGCCCTGATCGAGGGGAACTTGTCGCGCCAGGTCACCGAGCAGATGCCCGAGGACGCGCCGTCGTACTTCTTCATCGACATCCAGAAGGACCAGCGCGATCCCTTTGTCCAGATGCTGGGCGGCATGGACGGCGTGCGCGACGTATCCACCGTGCCCATGCTGCGCGGCCGGATCACGCGGGTGAACGGCACGCCCGTGGGCGAGCTGGACATCCCGGAGGACGTGCAGTGGATCTTCGACGGCGACCGCGGCATCACCTGGGCGCGCGACGTGCCGTCGAACAGCCGCGTGGTGAACGGTCAGTGGTGGGACCCGCAGCACGACGGCCAGCAGCTCGTTTCCATCGACAGGCAATTGGGCGCGGCGATGGGCCTGGAACCCGGCGAGAGCCTGACCATCAACCTGCTGGGCCGGAACATCCGGGCGGAGATCGCCAACTGGCGCGAGGTCAACTGGGAAGGCCTGGGCATCAATTTCGTCATGGTGTTCTCGCCCGGCGTGGTCTCGCAGGCGCCGCAAAGCTACCTCGCGACGGCCAAGACGCCGCCCGACCGGGAGGCGGCGCTGGAGAGCCGGGTGGCCGAGCGCTTCCCCAACATCTCGGCGATCCGGGTGCGCGACGTGCTCGACCGCGTCTCGGGGCTGCTGGCCAATATCGCCATGGCCGTGCGGGCGACCGCGTCGATCACGCTGCTCGCCGGGACGCTGGTGCTCGCCGGCGCGGTGGCGGCTGGGCACCGGCGGCGTATCTACGACGCCGTGGTGCTCAAGGTGCTGGGCGCCACACGGCGCAACGTCACCAACGCCTTCCTGCTGGAGTACGGCCTCCTGGGGCTGGTGACCGCGCTGGTCGCGGCCGTGGTGGGGAGCGCGGCCGCCTGGGTGGTGATGACGAAGGTGATGGACGGCGAGTTCGTCCTGCTGCCCGGGGCGGTGGTGGTGACGGCGGTGCTCGCCACGGTGGTCACGCTGGGCTTCGGCTACGTGGGCACGGACCGCGCCCTGCGGCAGAAGGCGGCGCCGCTGCTGCGCAACGAGTAGGCCCACCCGCCGGAATCTGCGCGTGACCCGCCCGCGCGAATCGCGTATCCGGTGTGATTCGCATACGATGGTGCGCTGGCGTGCGATGCGCTCCGCATGGATCGCTGAATCGCACGCGACCCTTTGAAGATCGGGCAAGATTCAGCGATCAGGTGGCCCAACCTGATCGCATCTTGCCCTGGTGGACAGGGAGGCGGGCGCCGCGATGGTCGCGCGCGTGGGGACCGTGGCCTTTCTGGGGATCGAGGTCGCGGACGTGGATGTGCAGGTGCAGGTCACCACGGGCCTGCCCGCGTTCCAGATCGTCGGCCTGGCGGACAAGGCCGTGGGGGAGAGCCGCGAGCGCGTGCGCTCGGCGCTGGGCGCGCTGGGGCTGTCGCTGCCGCCCAAGCGGATCACGGTGAACCTCGCACCGGCGGACCAGATCAAGGAGGGCAGCCACTTCGACCTGCCCATCGCGCTGGGGCTGTTGGTCGCGATGGGCGTGGTGCCGGCGGAAGAGGTGGCGCAGTACGTCGCCCTGGGCGAACTCGGCCTGGACGGCCGTGTGGCGGGCGTGGCGGGCGCGCTGCCCGCGGCGGTGCACGCGCTCTCGCGGGACAAGGGCCTGATCTGCCCCGAGCCGCAGGGCCCGGAGGCGGCCTGGGCCGAGGGGCTGGAGATCCTCGCACCGAACAGCCTCATCGCGCTGGTGAACCACTTCAAGGGGACACAGCTTCTTCAGGCGCCGCGCCCCCAGGTCGCCGACGACGCCCCGGCGGCGCCGGACCTGGGCGACATCAAGGGGCAGGAATCGGTCAAGCGCGCCCTCGAGGTCGCCGCCGCCGGGGCGCACAATATGTGCATGACCGGTCCGCCGGGCGCGGGCAAGTCCATGCTCGCCGCGCGCATGCCGGGGCTGCTGCCGCCGCTGGACCCGGCGGAGGCGCTCGAGGTCTCGATGATCCATTCCGTGGCGGGCACGCTCACCGAGGGCAAGCTGGTCCGGCACCGGCCCTACCGCGATCCGCACCATTCGGCGTCGCTGCCCGCGCTGACGGGCGGCGGGCAGAAGGCGCGGCCCGGCGAGGTCTCGCTGGCGCACCTGGGCGTGCTCTTCCTGGACGAGCTGCCCGAGTTCTCGCGCCAGGCGCTGGAGGCGCTGCGCCAGCCGCTGGAGACGGGGCGCGTGGCGATCGCGCGGGCGAACGCGCACGTCGCGTACCCCTCGCGGTTCCAGCTCATCGCGGCGATGAACCCGTGCAAGTGCGGCTATCTCGACGATCCGGAGCTGGCCTGTGCCCGGGCGCCGCGCTGCGCCAGCGACTATCAGGCGAAGATCTCCGGGCCGCTGATCGACCGGATCGACATCCACGTGGACGTGCCCAACGTTAGCGCCGCGGACCTGACCCTGCCGCCGCCGCGCGAGGGCACCGCCGAGGTCGCCGAACGCGTCGCCGCCGCCCGGCGCATCCAGGCCGAGCGCTATGCGGCCGAGGCCGGGGGCAACGGTGACGGCGCGGCCGAGCGCCCGCGCACCAACGCCGAGGCGGACGGCAGCGTCCTGGAACGCGTCGCCCAGCCCGACGAGCCGGGGCGCCAGCTCCTCGCCGAAGCCGTGGAACGCCTCAAGCTCTCCGCGCGCGGGTACCACCGCGTCCTGCGCGTCGCGCGCACGCTCGCCGACCTGGAGGGCAGCGACGCCGTGGGCCGGGTGCACGTGGCGGAGGCGTTGAGTTACAGGAGAGTGGGGGTCGCCAAAGGGTAGCGGTGGATAGGCGGTCGGCTCTCCGCAGTGAACCGATGGCGCGCGCCTGCGTATACCGTTTCAAACGGGAACGGGAGAGATCGAGATGTCCCTGCGCGCGCTGTCGTCCCTCGGCATGATGGTGTTCACCGCCTTCG
>CAJXKW010000213.1 GCA_913055855.1 uncultured Limimonas sp.
TGCACGGGCGACGGCAACGGCATGGTGCTGCGCGCCGGCCTGCCGCTGCAGGACATGGAGTTCGTGCAGTTCCACCCGACCGGGGTGTTCGGCGCCGGCTGCCTCATCACCGAGGGCGTGCGCGGCGAGGGCGGCTACCTCACCAATGCCGAGGGCGAGCGCTTCATGGAGCGCTACGCGCCCTCCACGCTCGACCTCGCCAGCCGCGACGTCGTCTCGCGCGCGATGACGGTGGAGATGAACGAGGGCCGGGGCTGCGGGCCGAACAAGGACCACATCCACCTCAACCTCATGCACCTCGACCCCGAGGTCATCGACCAGCGCCTGCCCGGCATCGCCGAGACCGCCAAGATCTTCGCCGGCGTGGACGTGAAGCGCGAGCCCATCCCGGTGCTGCCCACCTGCCACTACAACATGGGCGGCATCCCGACGAACTATCAGGGCGAGGTGCTGACCAAGCTCGACGGCGATCCCGACAGCGTCGTCCCCGGCCTCATGGCCGTGGGCGAGGCCGCGTGCGTCTCCGTCCACGGCGCCAACCGCCTGGGCTCCAACTCCCTGCTGGACCTCGTGGTGTTCGGCCGCTCCGCCGCCCAGCGCGCGGCCGAGAAGGCCACGCCCGGCGAGGCCCACAAGCCGCTGCCCTCGGACTCCGCCGAGCCCACGCTCTCGCGCCTGGACGGCTTCCGCCACGCCGACGGCGACACGCCCACGGCCGAGCTGCGCCTGGAGATGCAGAAGACGATGCAGAGCAACTGCGCCGTCTTCCGCACCGGCGACATCCTGTCCGAGGGCCGCACCAAGCTGGGCCAGTGCTGGAACAAGCGCCAGGACATCTCGGTCACCGACCGCTCGATGATCTGGAACTCCGATCTCGTGGAAACGCTGGAGCTGGACAACCTGCTCGGGCAGGCCATGGTGACCGTCGCCTCCGCCGAGGCGCGCACCGAAAGCCGCGGCGCCCACGCGCGCGAGGACTATACCGAGCGCGACGACGAAAATTGGATGAAGCACACGATCGGCTGGCTCGATTCCCAGACGGGCACGGTCACGCTCGACGACCGGCCCGTGCACATGCAGCCGCTCAGCAACCAGGTGCAGCACATCCCGCCCAAGGCGCGCGTCTACTGACGGCGCCGGGGCGGCACGACGGAACAGCGAACGGGCGAGGCGAGCATGGTCGAATTCGCGCTGCCGCGGAACTCGAAGGTCACCGAAGGCACGACCTGGCCGGCGCCCCAGGGCGCCAAGCGGCCCAAGACCTTCCGCATCTACCGCTACGATCCGGAGACCGGTGACAACCCGCGCGTGGACAAATACACCGTCGACCTGGACGACTGCCGGCCGATGGTTCTCGACGCCGTCATCAAGATCAAGAACGAGATCGATCCCACGCTGACCTTCCGCCGCTCCTGCCGCGAGGGCGTGTGCGGCTCCTGTGCCTTCAACATCAACGGGCGCAACACGCTCGCCTGCATCACGCCGATCGAGGAAACCGACAAGGACGTGAAGATCTACCCGCTGCCGCACATGCCGGTGATCAAGGACCTCGTCCCCGACCTCACCGACGCCTACGCGCAGTACGCCTCGATCGAACCCTGGCTCAAGACCGACACCCCCGCGCCCGAGCGCGAGCGCCTGCAATCCCCCGAGGACCGCGAAAAACTCGACGGCCTGTGGGAGTGCATCCTGTGTTTCTGCTGCACCACCGCGTGCCCGAGCTACTGGTGGAACGGCGACAAGTACCTCGGCCCCGCCGTGCTGCTCCAGGCCTACCGCTGGATCGCCGACAGCCGCGACGAATACACCGGCGAGCGCCTGGACCAACTGGAAGACCCCTTCCGCCTCTACCGCTGCCACACCATCATGAACTGCACCCGCACCTGCCCCAAACACCTCAACCCCGCCAAGGCCATCTCGAACATCAAGCAATTGATGGTCGAACGCCAATAAACATTGGGATGTTTAATCCCGTCAGTCAGGCTGACGGATGCCGTCCAAACGAGATCGCGGGGCCGTCTTGGGAAAGGTGCCACGGGTCAAGATGGCCTCTTGGCGATACCCCGTAGGGCGGCATCGCGCGCCGACAGGCGCGCATGCCGCCATCCTGCTGGCGGCTTGCCGCTTCGTGGTGAAGCTGCACCACGCTAGCTAAATGATGCGCTTGAACAGCTCTCGCAATGTTATACGATCCGAAATAACTCTAGGGTATCCCGGGTAGCATAAATGGATCAAAGCCAAGACCACGAGGAATTTAAAGAGGTCTATGCGCATTTTGGACTGACGTTTTATATGGCAAACGTACTAGAGCACGCTATGGCCGATTTTTTGGTCTTGCTGGAAATTCCGCACATTGCAGAAGAGTGTCGAAATAAACAAGAATTCGCCGAACTTGTCGACCAAAGGTACGAAAATGAATTTTCAAAAACTCTTGGAAAGCTGAAGAACGCGCTACAGAAACAGACGAGTTTGGATAACGCAGAAATAAATATATTAGAAATATTAAATGAGTGTAATAATGTAAGGAATTATTTAGCTCATCACTTCTGGCGAGAGTATGCCGTGGATTTCGCCACACATGGCGGGAGAAAGAAAATGATCAATCATTTAGCATACTGGCGAAAAATATTTGATGAAGCGGAAAAGAGCGTATCGCGTCTTTCGCGCCCTCTCGCCGAAAAATGTGGTATCACGGAAGAATGGATTGAAGATCATATTCGTCATATGACTGAAGAAAGTCCGATAACTCTTTAAATTCGATACGTCTAGAACATGAAATCTCCAACGCTCCATTAACACCGAGACACAGAGCTTCACTTCCGAGTGTCGGACAAGTCGTCCAGCGTCATACGGGTGAGGCTGCGCCGGGGCGGTCGATCAACAACCGCCCTGCGGCTATGCCGGTGCCGCGCGGCGGTGCACGTCCACGGCGACGGTGGCGCCAAGTTCGCTGAATGCGGCATCGAGGCTGTCCAACCGGCTGGCGTGGTTGAGGTCCAGCAGGCGGTCCACGTGCGGTCGGGCCGCGTGGAGCCGGCGGGCGAGTTCGGCCTTGCTCACGCCCTGGTCGCGCATGAGCTGGTACAGCCGGATTTTCAGGGCGGTTTGCGTCGGGAGCTGTACGGCGACGGTATCCTCGCCGGCCCGGGACGGCGCGGGCACCTCGCGGCCGTGGGCCATGCGCGTGGCAATGGCTTCCTCGATGGCGTCCACGGCACGCATGCGCGCGTCCTCGCGATCCTCCCCGAAGGTCCCCACCTCCGGCAAATCCGGGCACGTCACGATCACCTGGCCGTCCTCGGGGATGAGCTGTACCGGATAGGCCAGCATATCAGGTGTCCTCCAATCCCAGGTCTTTCTTGATCTTCTTTTCAAGACCCTACGGGGTGATTTGCCGCCTGTAGATCCGGTCGGCGCCTTGCGGCCCGTTGGGCCGCGAAGGCGCCCTACGACGTAGAGCGTGCGCCGGGCGCCAGCCGGACGCCGGGCTGGTCCCCGTTGGTGAACTCGACGCCCGCGTCTTCCAGCGCGGCGCGGAGGGCATCGACGGTGCTGTGCTTCCCGCTGGCTGGACCGCGGTTGCTCTCGATGCGCTTCACCGTGGA
>CAJXKW010000214.1 GCA_913055855.1 uncultured Limimonas sp.
GGGGGGCGGGCCAGCGTGGCGGCGGAGATTAGGCCCGTGCCCGCACCCCGTCAAGAGCGCCGAGCGGCCCGTTACCAATCGGCCAGCAGTTTGCCCTCGTTCTTTTTCAGGGCGTGGAAGCGGTACATTTTCACCTGGCCGCTCTCCAGCACCTTCAGCCGGCGCATCCAAAGCTCCGCCTCGCGCATCACCAGTTCGCCCTGGTTCTCCAGGCCGCCCTGCTGCTTGGCCTGTTCCATGTATTTCGCCCAGCCGTGCTTGATCGCGGCGATGATGCGCGGGGTGATATTCTCGCTGATGCGGATGTCCAGCTTCAGCTCTTTCAGCACGTCGCGATAATCGTTCACGTTCCAGAGGTGCGGCATGAGCGTCTCGCGCTCGCGCCACGCCTGGATGTCGTCCGAATCGCTGCGCACATCCGCAAGCAGATAGTCCGTAAAGACCAAGTGCCCGCCGGGCTTCAGCCCGTGGTCGATCATGTGCAGCAGGTCGGACTTGTTGTGAACCTGAAAGAAGCTCTCGTGGGAGAAGATGCAGTCGTAACCGCGCTCCTTGAGTTCCAGGTTCTCGAAGTCCTCCTGGTAAATGGGCGCCTTTTTGCCCAGCCCGGCGATGTTCGACAGTTCCTGGCCCACCTGGGCGAGGTCGCCGTCCTGTTCCAGGCCGGTGATCCACACGTCGAACGCGCTGCAAATGGCGCGCGTGCCGCCGCCCAGGCCGGCACCGATGTCGAGCACCGTCATGGAGGAATCCAGGCCCAGCGGCTTCACCAGCTCCACGATCAGCTCCGAACCGCCCGGCCGGTCGAAGCCCTCGCCCCAGACCTTCTGCACCAGGTCGATGCGGGGCTCGCTCCAGGGCTTGTTGGGATCCGGCGCACGGACGTTGTGGGCCTTTTTCTTCTCGTTGTTCTTGTTCGTGCTCGGAAGCTTCACGTCCAGACCGTCCCACCACGCCTTGAACTTCACGCGCAGCGGAAGACGCCCCTGCTCGACGTCGCGCCGGCGCACACGAATAGTTCCGGTTTCCCCATTCGCCGACGCCATGGCGCGCTGGCCCCCTTTCCCCGATCTTTGTACGGTACGTTGACGTGCGATACGTTGCTCGGATGTTTTGGGCGATGTGTCGCGGTCGTGTCGGCACGTCGCCCCGCCGTCGCGTCGCCGGGTACGCTTGGCACATAAACGATCACCCCGTCACCGTAAACAGCGGGTAAATCTCACGGAACGCGCGCCGAATCCGTCGCGTATTGGGCGAATCGGCGCCCGCGCGCCACCTTGCCCGCAAGCACCCGCCACCCCGCCGGAGCCGCTCATGACCGCAGCGCCCCAGCCGCTCAACCCCGGGCGGCGCGATCTCGGCTGGCAGATCCGCCGCACGCTCGGCCTCGCCCTGCCCGTGATGGGCGCGCGCCTGGGGCTGATGCTCATGGTCACGCTCGACTCCATCATGGCTGGGCAGGCCGGCGGTGCGGCCCTGGCCCACTACGGCATCGCCCTGGCACCGCACATCTTCCTGCTGGTCGTGGGCATCGGATTCCTTGTGGGGACGGTCGTGCTGGTCGGCCAGGCCGACGGCGCGGGTGAGCCCGAGCGCTGCGGCGCGGTCTGGCACGGCGCCCTGGGGCTGGCGCTGGTCCTGGGCCTGGCCGCGGCGGGGGTCATGGCGTTCGGCGAGACTGTGCTCGCCCTTCTCGGGCAGAGCCCGGCGATGGCAGCCGGGGGCGGCGCGGCGCTGCACGCCTTCGCACCGGGCATGCCGGCGATCCTGCTCTATCTGGCGACGTCGTTCCTGGCCGAGGGAATCGGGCGGCCGCACGCCGGCATGCTGATCGCCCTGGGGGCGAACCTGCCCAATGCGGCGCTCAACTGGGTGTTCATCGGGGGGCACCTGGGCGCGCCCGAGATGGGTGCGGCGGGCGCGGCCCTGGCCACAAGCATCGCGCGCTGGCTCATGCTGGCGGCGCTGGTCGCCTATGTCCTCACCCTGCACGATCGCGAGCGTTATGCCCTGGTCAGCGCCGGACAGGTCACGCGCCGGACACTGGGCCGGCTGGTGCGCCTCGGCGCACCCTTGGCCGTCGCCACCGGCCTGGAGTCGGGCGCGTTCACCATGCTTGCCGTCTTCGCCGGCTGGCTGGGGACCACGTCCATGGCGGCGTATCAGGCGTGCATCAACGTGGTCAGCTTCACCTTCATGATGGCCATCGGGCTGTCCACGGCGACCTCGGTGCGCGCGGCCAACGCGGTGGGGCGCGGCGACCGACCGGGCCTGGCGCTGGCGGGCTGGCTGGGCATGGCGCTGGCGGGGGCCCTGATGCTCGCGATCGGGCTGGTGGTGCTGTGGCAGCGCGACCTGATCGCCGGCCTCTACAGCGACGCGCCGGATGTTCTGGCGCTGGCGCGGGCGGGCATGGTGCTGGTCGCCGCGGTGCTGGTCTTCGACGGGCTACAGGCCACGCTCATGGGCGCACACCGCGGCGCGGCGGATGTCGTCGTCCCCACCACGCTGCAGGGAATCGCGTTCTGGGGCCTCGGCGTGCCGGCCGCCTACACCCTGGGCGTGCACCAGGGGCTGGGGGTGCCGGGCCTGCTGGGCGGGCTGGCGCTCGCCCTCACCGCGGCGAGCACCTTCCTCACCTTGCGTTTCCGCCTGGTCTCGCGCCGTCCGGTGAAGCGCTACGACTGACCGCCCGCGGCGTCCGACCGCCCCGTCCCGGGCCGCGATCCCTCGGGCGTGTCCAGGCGCTTGAGATCCTTAGCCCCGTCGGGGTTGGCGGACTCGAAAAAGTGGTAGGACAGCGTGACCGTGCGCACCTCGTCGGTGCTGGCGTCCTTGAGCATCCCGGGATCGATGAAGAGCTGGACGGGCATGCGCACGCTTTCGCCCGGCCCCAGGCGCTCCTCGGTGAAGCAGAAGCACTCGATCTTGTTGATGTACTGCCCGACCTTGAGCGGCGCGACGTTGTAGGCCGCGTGCCCGACGATGGTCCGGTCGGCGTGGCTCTCGGCGCGGAAGAACACCGTCTTGGGCTCGCCCGGCGTGACCGCCACCGACCGCGTCTCGGGATAGAAGCGCCAGGGCAGGTCCGGCTGGACTTCCGTGGCGAAGCGCACGGTGATGGTCGTCCCGTCAACGGCCGCGCCGGCCTCGGCGGTCGTGGCGCGCTGGGTGGTGCCGCCGATGCCGGTGACCTGGCAGAACATGTTGTACAGCGGCACGGCGTAATACATGAGCACGCCCATCATGGCGAGCACGCCGACGAGCGGCGCAACCACGCGCAGATGCCGGGCGCGAAGGCTGGCGGCGCGGGACATGGGACCTCATCCGGCGTTCGTCTCGAACGCCTTTAATGTAAGGCCCCGCCGGTCCCGCCGAAAAGGGGCGCTTCCGGTCAGGTGTCCAGGAAGCTGCGCAGCTTGCGGCTCCGGCTGGGGTGCTTGAGCTTGCGCAGCGCCTTGGCCTCGATCTGGCGGATGCGCTCGCGCGTCACGGAGAACTGCTGGCCCACCTCTTCCAGGGTGTGGT
>CAJXKW010000215.1 GCA_913055855.1 uncultured Limimonas sp.
GGGGGTCACGATGCGCATCCGCGATCGAGCGCCGAATCGCGAAGACGGGCGAACCGCGGGTCATGTTCGCGAGCCGGCGCGCATTGGACGCGAGGATGCGTGATCTTCCGGGGCAAGCTTGCCCGACCGTGACCTGGCCGCGTGTGAAGGAAAAAGAGCGACGCCATGCCGAACGCCGACCGCATCTCCGCCATCGCCCTGGGCGCGTTGCTGCTGACCGCGGGCGCGGCCCGGGCCGATTCCGGCACGGTCGATGTCGAGCTGAACAAGCTGGAAGCGGTCGACAGCGGTTGCCGCGCCTACATGGTGTTCGACAACACGCGCCCGCACGGCTTCGAGGCTTATGCGCTCGATCTGGTGATCTTTGACGCCGATGAGGTGATCGCCAAGCGGCTGGCCGTGCGCACGCAGGGCCTCCGGGCGGAGAAGACGACGGTGAAGCTCTTCGACATCGCCGGCGTCGGGTGCGGCGAGGTGGGGCGCATCCTGCTCAACCGCGTGCGCGACTGCGAGCCGGCGGGCGGTGCGACGGTGGACTGCACGGCCGTGACCGTGCCCAGCTCGCGCACCGATGTCGCGTTCGTGAAGTAGCCCCCTGCGCCGGCGCCGAGCAGAGGATCTTGCCCATGCAGACGGATTCCGGCGGCGTCCTGGATACGCTGCTGGCCCTCTTCGCGGCCGGCGGGCCGGTCGTGGCGATCCTGGCCGGTCTTTCCGTGGTCGCGCTGGCGGTGACGCTGGCGAAGGCGTACCAGCTCTGGCGCGCGCGCCCCGATCCCGACGGCGCGGTGGAAACCGCGATCAACGACCACCGGCGCGGCGCCACGGCACACGCGATCAACCGGCTTGCCACCGCACGCGGCGGTCTGGTGCCCATCGTCCAGCTGGCGCTCGCGGGATTGCGCACCGGCGGAAGCGACCGCGCCACGCTGCGTGAGGAGGTCGAGCGCCGGGCCAGCCAGTTCGTGGAGGAGCTGCGCTCGCACCTGCGCGTGCTGGAGATCATCGCCGCCGTCAGCCCGCTGCTGGGGCTGTTGGGCACGGTGCTGGGCATGATCGAGGCGTTCCAGCAGATGGAGGCCGCGGGCAACCGCGTCGATCCGGCCGTGCTTTCCGGCGGCATCTGGGAAGCCCTGCTGACCACGGCCGTGGGCCTGGCGGTCGCCATCCCCACGCTGATGGCCTTCACCTGGCTGGAGCGCCAGGTGGAGCGCGTCACGCACCACGCCGAGGACGCCATCACCCGCGTGTTCACCGCCGAGGCGAACGCCCATGCCGCCGCCGAACCACGCCCGGCCGTCCAGGCTGCCGAATAGGCGCCGCCGGCGCGCCGGTGTCAGCCTGACGCCGCTCATCGATGTCGTCTTCATCCTGCTTGTCTTCTTCATGCTGGCATCCAGCTTCCAGAGCTGGCGCAGCATCGCCATGGAGCCGCCGGTCGAGCGCGGCGGCGGCGGCGACGGCGCCCCGGCGGTGCTGATCCGCCTGCACCCCGGCGGCGGGCTGGATGTGAACGGCCGGCGCGTGGACCGCGCGGAGCTGCGCCGGCGCCTGGACACCTACGCCGGGCGCGAGCAGCCACCCCGCGTGCTCATCGAACCGCGGTCGGGCGTGCCCTTGCAGCGCGCGGTGCGCGTTATCGACCGCGTGGAAGCCGCCGGGCTGACGCGCACGCGCCTGCTCACCGGCGCGGGAGGCGGGGCATGAAGCTGCGCCGGCCCGACCACCGCGAGCGCCCGGAGAACGTCACGCCGCTCATCAACGTCGTCTTCCTGCTGCTGATCTTCTTCATGATGGCCGGGCAGCTCTCGCGCACCGCCCCCTTCCCGCTCGACCCGCCCGCCTCGGCGAGCGAGCGCGAACCCGCGGACCAACAGGCCGTGCTCCACATCGCCGCGGACGGCCGCGTGGCGGTGGCGGGTGAGACTGTGCCGCTGGCGAAGCTGGCCGATGCCGCGGCGGAGGCGCGCGCGGGCGAAGCGGCATCGTCCCTGCGCATCAAGGCGGACCGCAATGCCGACGCCGCGCGCGTGGTGGCCGTGATGGACCGGCTGCGCGAAGCCGGGGTCGAGCGCATCGACCTCCTGACGGTGCGCGGCGGGGGCTGAGCCATGCGGCTGCGAACCCGCCATCTCGCCGCGGCCGCGGGCGGTGCGCTGGTGCTGCACGCGGCCGGCGCGGCGCTGCTGGCGATCGTGGAACAGCCGCCCCGGATGGCGGCGCCCGGCGGCGGTGGTGGCGGCGGCGCGGCGGTTTCGCTCGGCGGCGGCGCGGCGAGCGCCAGCACGGCGCCGGCCGAGGTCACGGCGACGCAGGCGCCGGTCACCGACGCGCCCGAAACCTCGGCCGTGCCTCCCGAGACGGCCGCGCCCACCGAAATGGCCCCCACGGTCGAGCCGTCGGCGCAAGCGCCGACCGAGACCGCGACGGAGACCCAACCGGTCGAGCCGTCGGCGCAAGCGCCGGCGCGGACCGCGACGGGTGCTGAGGCGGTCGATCCCGCACCGCAAGCCCCGAGCGACGCGCCGGCGGAGACGGCCGAAACCGTGGACCCGCGGGCCGCCCAGCCCACGGACGCCGCCACCGCCGTCACGCCCGACAGCACCACGGCATCCGCCACGGCCGTCGAGGCAACCAGCAGCGCGGCCACCGACGCGCCCGAGGCACCGGACACAAAGCCCGTCGAGCCGGAAACCACACGGGCGAGCGAGGCAACCGCAACCGCCGAGCCCGCGCCCACGACGCCGACGACCAAGCCGGCGGAAACCGCGCCCGAAACGACAACGACCGAGCGCACGGCGCCGACGGCGGAGCCGGTCGAGACCGACGCGGAAACCGCGACGCCCGAAGATGCCCCGGACGTGGCCGAGACGGCGGACGCCACCGCCACGCGGACCGCCCGCAGTGCCGACACGGCGCGCGAGGGCAAGCAGGAGGCGACCGGCGGCGACGCGGCGGCGCAGGGTCAGGGCGACGGCACGCAGGGCAGCGGGGCGTCCGGCGGCGGTCGCGGCGCCCCCGACGGTTATCTGGGACAGCTCCAGCAAAAGCTGCTGGCGAACAAGATCTACCCGAGCAGGGCGCGGCGGCGCGAGCTGGAGGGCACCGTCGAACTCGCTTTCGAGATCGCGCGCGACGGGGAATTGCTCGCGGTGGAGGTGGCGACGTCCTCCGGGCACGGCGTGCTGGATCGCGCCGCGCGGGAGATGGTGCGCGACGCCGCGCCCTTTCCCGGCTTTCCATCCGAGATGACGCGCGAGCGCTTCCGCCTCGTGGTGCCCGTGGGCTACGCGCTGGAGTGAGCCGTTTCATGCCGCGGCGATACGCGTGCTTGACGCACGCATCACGATCCCACATGCCACTGCCAGCCCGCGCCGCCGGACGTGATCCGCTCACGCCCGGGTGCGACAACACGCCCGTCCACCGCAGCCGCCGCACGCGACTTGGGGTGCCGGACCCGCCGGCGT
>CAJXKW010000216.1 GCA_913055855.1 uncultured Limimonas sp.
ACGCTGACGCGGATGCAGCGGTCCAGCGGCGGCGCCCCCGGCATGCGGATGAACACGTCCTGCTCGGCCAGGGCGTCCACAAGCCAGCGCGCCCGCGCCGGGCCGCCCACGTCGATGGCGACGAAATTGGTCGCCGATGGCACGGGCGCGAAGCTGAGGTCCTCGGCGATGCGGGCATAGTCCGCCCGGCCCTCGGCGACGGCGGCGATCACGTCGTCGGTGTGCGCGGTATCCGCCAGGGCGGCCCGGGCGCCGATCTGGCCGATGCGATTCACCTCGAAATGGTTGCGCACCTTGGCCAGGGCCGCGATCAGGTCGCGGTGCGCGACGGCGTAGCCCACGCGCTGGCCGGCCATGCCGTAGACCTTGGAGAACGTGCGCAGGCGCACGGTCCGCGGATCGCCCGTGTCCATCGCGGGCACCGCCTCGGCCGGCGCGAACTCGGCATAGGCCTCGTCCAGCAGGAGCAGCGTGCCCGCGGGCAGACGACGCGCGAAGGCTGCGATGTCGCCGGCATCGTGCCAGGTGCCCATGGGATTGTCCGGGTTGCACAGGTAGACCACCGGCGCGCCGGTTTCGTGCGCGGCCGCGAGCAGCCCGTCCAGATCCTCGCGGTCGTCGCGGTAGGGAACTTCGTGCAGCACGCCGCCGAACGCCGCCACGTGGTAGTTGAACGTCGGGTAGCCGCCGCGCGAGGTGACCACCGGCGTGCCCGGCTGCACGACAGTGTGCAGGATGGTCTGGATGAGCCCGTCGATGCCGGCGCCGATGGAAATGGCCTCCGCCGGGACGTCCCAGAACGCCGCCAGATCGTCGCGCAGGCCCATGCCCTCGGGATCGCCGTAGCACCAGGATTCGGCCACCGCCTCGCGCATCGCCGCGAGCGCCCGGGGCGACGGGCCGAAACCGCTTTCGTTGGCGCCCAGGCGCGCGCGGAAGGGGCGGCCGCGCCGGCGCTCGATGGCTTCGGGCCCGACGAAGGGCGTGCTCGCGGGCAGGTCCCGGATGGTGGGTGTCAGCGGCAGCTCGGTCATGGTGCGTGCGTCTCCCTCCCGGTTGTTTTGTCCGGAGCGTAACCGCCCCGCCGCGGCGGGGCCAGAGCGGGATGGATACGGGAAAAGGGCCGGATCCGCGCCGGAACGAGCCTTGCCTCGCGCGCGCCGGGCCGGCACCGTCGGCGCAATTCCACCACCGTCGAGGGAGGCCGGCGTGCCGCCCCTTTCTCCGTTCGCCCGCCAGCAGCGCCGCCGTGCCGCGGCGGTGCCCGGCCTGCTCGCGCTGCTGCTCGTCGCCGGTTGTGCGAGCGAGCCTGCGCCCGGGCCGAAACGGCCCGCAGCGCCGGAACGGCGGCTCGAAAGCCTGCAGCCGCCCGCACCGCCGGCGGCGGCCGCGCCGTCGAAGCGCATCGCGGACTCGCGTTTCGCCGCCGGGCAGGTGGGTTACGTTGTGCGTGACCTGACGAGCGGGCGCGTGGTGGCGCAGCACAACCCGGATCGGCGCTTCATTCCCGCGTCGCTGACCAAGATCGCCACCGGCATCGCCGCGCTGGAGACGCTGGGCGGCGATCACCGCTTCGTCACCCGGGTGGCCAGCGGGGCGCGCGTCGCCGACGGGCAGGTGCGCGGCGACCTCGCGCTGATGGGCGGGAGCAACCCGCTGCTTGCCACGCGCGACCTGATGACGCTGTGCCAGCGGCTGCGCGCCCGGGGTGTGACGGGGATCGCCGGGGAGCTGATCGTGGACGACAGCGGCGGGGTGCGCCGGCGCGCCATCAACCGGCGGCAGCCGCCCGACGCCGCCTACAATCCCGCGCTGTCGCCGCTCAGTGTGAATTTCAACCGGGTGCGCCTGGTCCACCGCCTCGGGGCCAGCGGGGAGTCGGTCACCGCCTATAGCGTACCGCCGCTGCCGGGGATCGAGCTGGCGCTGGGCCAGGCGGGGCGCACGGCCGCGGACGGGCCCTGGACCCCGAAGGTCCGGCGCCGGGGCGTGACCTGGCGGCTCGATCCGGCGACGGCCGAGCCCGGCAGCGCCTGGGTGCCCCTGAAGCGCCCGGCGCGGGCGGCCGGTGCCCTGTTCCGCCGAATGTGCGCGGGCGCCGGGGTGACCCTGCCCGAGCCGGAGGCGGGGAACGCCCCGGCGGAAGCGCGCACCCTCGCGGCGCACCGCAGCGAGCCGGTGGCTGCCATCGTCGCGGCCATGTTCGAGCACTCCAACAACTTGGTCGCCGAGCTGCTGGGCGGGGCGACCTCGCAGGCGATGACCGGACGGACGCTGTCGCTGCCGCAGTCCAGCGCCACGATCAACCAGTGGTGGCGCCAGACCCTGCCCGAGATGCGCTGGCGCGGCTTTGCACCGCGCAACCATTCCGGGCTGACCGCGGCGGGCCGGGCGACCCCGGCGCAGGTCGCGGCGATGCTGAATTACGCGGCGGAGCGGACCTACGCGACGGCCGCGGGCGAGCAGCGCGGCATCCGCGGGCTGCTGCCGGTGTCGGGAAGCGCCGGGGCGCTGGGCGGCCGCCTGGACGCGCCGGGGACGGCGCTGCGCGTCTGGGGCAAAACGGGCACGATGCACTTCGCCAGCGGGCTCGCCGGCTACATGCGGACGACCAGCGACCGGGATCTGGCGTTCGCCGTCATGATCACCGACCGCAAGGCGCGCAAGCGCTACGACGCCCGGCGCCGGGGCGGGGGCGAGGTGGACCCGCAGCGCCTGGCGGCGTGGCGTGAGGCGGCGAAGGACCTGGAGGCGGATCTCGTGCGCGCCTGGCTGACGGCGCTGTAGCTCGCCGTCAGCTTGAAGCGGGCGGGCAAACCGCGCAGGATGCGCGCCCGGCGCCCGCCGTCGTTGAACGACCCGTGTTTCAAGCAAACGGAGGATTCCATGGATCTCGCGAAGATTTCCGCGGGGAAGGAGCCGCCCTGGAAAATCAACGTCCTCGTCGAGGTGCCCCAGGGCAGCGATCCCGTGAAGTACGAGTTCGACAAGGATTCGGGCGCGCTCGTCGTCGACCGGTTCCTGCATACCGCGATGTTCTATCCGGCGAACTACGGCTTCATCCCGCACACATTGTGCGACGACGGTGACCCGGCGGACGTCCTCGTGGTCAGCCCGAATCCGGTGGTCCCCGGCGCGGTCATCGCCGCGCGGCCTGTGGGCGTGCTGGTCATGGCCGATGAGGAAGGCGAGGACGAGAAGATCGTCGCCGTGCCGGTAGACAAGCTCAACCCGTACTACACGGACGTGAAGAGCTACCAGGATCTGCCGGACATCCTGTGCGAGCAGATCGCGCACTTTTTCAAGCACTACAAGGACCTGGAGAAGGGCAAGTGGGTCGAGGTCCGCCGCTGGGGCGACGCGGACGAGGCCGCGCAGCTCATCTCCAAGGCGATCGA
>CAJXKW010000217.1 GCA_913055855.1 uncultured Limimonas sp.
CTCGCCGTTGCCGCCGCCGTTCGAGCCGCCGCCTGCCTTGTCGCTCTCGGCGCCGTCCGAACCGCCCTCATCCTGCGCCACCGCACCCGGGATGAGCGTGGCCTGATACCACTGCCAGCCGTAGCCGCCGCCCGCGGCAAACCCGACGGCAACCACAAGCAGCCCGATACGCCACGCGGCGCGCCCCAGGGCGCGCCGGCTCCAATACCCGTAACTTTGCATCCACTTTTCCAACTACTGCGCGGGTGCGAGGGTAACCGCATGGGCGGCCGGGTCAAGGTGGGTGGGGATCACGGATTTGTGGGGATCAGCGAGCGCCCGACAGGCCGGCAACCACGATGAAAATCGTCACCACCCCATACCCCGCCACCGACACCCAGAGCAGCCGCAGCAGCACTTCGCCCTGGATATGAAACGTCATCCCGAGCGCGTCCTCGCGGGCGCGCAGGTCGCGGGCGAGGGCGCGGACCTCGGGGATGCCGCGGGCGTAGACGAAGCCGGTGCCGGAATTGAGCAGGAAGGGCACCACGAGGCCGAGGCGGGCCTGCGGGTTCGCGGCGAGGTCGAGGCTCGTCACATAGGCCAGGATCGCGCCCGTCACGGCGAAGACGGCGATGTTCGTGGCGATGGTGATGGCCAGGTAGAAGCGGTAGAGGCTCACCGCCTGCCGGTAGCCCTCCAGCGCGTCCAGCCCGGCCGTCGGGCCCGCGCCGCGGGGCGCGGTATCGTCGGGGGATTCGCTCATGGTACGCGCCGCGGCCTCCTGTCTTGACCCATTCAAAAAAGCAGCGTACGGGTATATCGGCTTCTAGGGGAGCCCCGTCCAAGGGGCTGAGAAATCGCTGGGCGCCGGCCAACGGCCCGCCGCATGCGCGGACGGACGCAACCGGGGCGACGCGATGACCCTTTGAACCTGATCCGGGTTATGCCGGCGCAGGGAAGAGACGGATGCCGCGATTCGCGACGCCCATCCCATCATCCCCAGTGCATTTCGCCGGATCTCGTATGTGCCACCGGAATGCGAGGTCCGAGAATGACGACGTGTATCCCTTCGCAAACCGCTCCCCTTTACGCCGTACCGTCGCGTGACCGCGCGCGGAAGGCGGCGCCGTGCGCGCCGCCTCGCGGGTAACCCGGCCGTGCTCGACATCGCAACCGCCGGTCTCCTGATCGCGGCGACGTGTGGGTTCGCCGCGGCGGGGCTTTATGCGGGCCGGCGGGAATCCCGCGACCTGGACAGCTATCTCGTCGCCCGCGGGCGCTATGGCGCGGGCACCGGCGCGGCGAGCCTGCTCGCCTCCGCGTTCGGCGCGTGGCTGCTGTTCAGCCCGGCCGAGGCGGCGACCTGGGGCGGCGGCGTGGCGCTGCTGGGCTACGGCCTGGGCTCGGCGGCGCCGCGGCTGGCCATGATCCCGCTGGGCGTGCGCCTGCGCCGCTGGATGCCCGAGGGGCACAGCCTGGTCGAGTTCGTGCGCGTGCGCTACGGCACGGCGCTGTACCTGGCGGTGCTCGTGGTGATGATCGGCTATCTGGCGGTGATCCTGGCCGCGGAGGCGACGGCGACGGCCAAGCTCATCGGCGCCGTCTCGGGCCTGCCGGCGTGGCTGCCCGCGGGCGTGACCCTGCTGGCCGCGCTGATCTACACCGGCGTGGGCGGCCTGTCGGCGTCCATCGTCACGGACCGGCAGCAGATGGCCCTGATCGCGCCCTTCCTGGTGCTGCTCCTGGGCGTGGGGGTGTACGTCGCGCTGACCGCGCCGGAGGCGCAGGCGAACCGCGGCCCCGGCCTGGCGCTGGGCAACGCGCAGGCGTGGGAGACGGCCGGGGCGCTCTTTCTCGCCATCCTGTTCACCAACATCCTGAACCAGGGCCTGTGGCAGCGGGTCTTCGCCGTGCGCGACGAACGGGCCGTGCGCGCCAGCATGGGCTGGTCCGCCGCGATCGCCGGGCCGGTGGTGATGCTCGTGGGTGCGTTCGGTGTGCTGCACGGCGCGCTCGGTCTGGACGCGCCGTCGGTGGCGCTGATCGCCGTGGCGCAGACGGCGCTGCCCGCGTGGGCGATGACGCTGCTCGCGGTGCTGGGCGTGGCGCTGGTGCTGTCCAGCATGGACACCGCACTTAACGCGCTGTCCAGCCTGGTCGTGGTCGCGGGGCGCACGGCCCGGCCCCACTGGACGCGGCCGCGCCTGCTGCGCCTGGGCACGGCGGCGAGCGCGCTGGCGGCGCTGGCGGCGCTGGTGGTGGCGATCCAGGGCTGGAGCGTCCTGTACCTGTTCCTGTGCGCCGACCTGCTGTGCGCGGCCATGGCCGTGCCCGTGTTCGCCGGCCTGTACCTGCCCGGCTACGGCGCACGGCTCGCGCTGGTGAGCTTCGCCGGCGGGCTGGCGGCCGGGCTGGCCGTGTTCCCCGGGCCCGCCATGAGCGGGGGCAGCCTGCTGGGGGCGTTCGCCCTGGCCGCAGGTGTGCCGCTGGCGCTGGCACCGTTGTGCCGGCTGTCGGGCGGGCGCTTCGACGCCGCGCGGCTGGCCCGTGAGGTCGCCGCCTACACCGATTGATCCTTCATCGCAACGCGAGGCCTTTGCCATGCGTTTCAGCCACGAGATGCGCGAGCGCAACCGGGCGACCTGGGACGCCGTGGTGCGCCATCCCTTCGTCGAGCAGGTCGTGGAGTCGACGCTGCCCCACGCCAATTTCCTGTTCTACATTCACCAGGATTCCTGGTTCCTGCGCGAGGAGTCCAAGGTTCTGGGGATCGCCGCCAGCCGCGCCCCCGACCTCGCCACGGCCGGGGCGTTGGCGGAGCTGGTCACCTCGGTGAACCAGGCGGAGCAGTCCCGCCATCGGCGCTTTGCCGAGCAGCTGGGCGATCCCATCGACACGCTGGCGTTGACCCCGGCGCCCACGGCGTACGCGTATGTGGCGCACCTGCGCTCGGTGGCGCTGGACGGGGCGCTGGTGGAGATCCTCGCGGCGCTGCTGCCGTGCCCCTGGGTCTATCGCAACTTCGGCCAGCACCACGAAACGCGCGTGCCGGATGACCCGATCTACCGCGACTGGCTCTCGGCGTATCAGAGCCCGCTGCTGGACGATCGGGTGCAATACCAGTGCGAGCTGCTCGACCGCACGGCCGCCGACGCGGGCGCCGCCACGCGCGCCCGGGCGGCGGAGGCCTTCGGCATCAGCATCCGTTACGAACACGCCTTCTGGGACATGGCCATGGCGCAGGAGGCGTGGGGGTAGCCCTGGCGCCGGGCGGCCGCGGTTCAGGCCGGATCGGCGGCGTCGAACACGTCTTCCAGCGTCCGGGCATCGAACAGGGCATCCGCCCAGGCGTCGAGCCGGGTATCGTCCGCCTGGTGAATGCGCTCGCGCGCCCATGGCGGCAGCTCGCCGAA
>CAJXKW010000218.1 GCA_913055855.1 uncultured Limimonas sp.
CCGCGGCAAGCATCCGCAATGTCCGCGGCGTGCGCAAGGGTAACAAACGTTTTCGCGGTGCGGGGAGAGAAAAACAGCACGGCGTCCAGCCGGCCGGTACGCAGCGCGGACGCCGCCTCGGCCGTCAGGGATTCCGCCGGTTCGGCCGCGTACACCGCCGTACGCCGCACCGTGAATCCCCGTTCGTCCAACTTTTCTGCCAGATCGCCGGTGGTGACCGTACCCGCCGCGTGAAACAGCGCGCCGGCCGCCGGATCGCGCGTTGCGGCGACGAGACGCACCAGCGCGTCGGCGTCCCCATCGGCGGTTTCGCGGTGCACGAAGCCGGTCTCGGCCGCCGCGGCCGCGGTCGCCTTGCCCACCGTGAGGGCGGGCAGGTCCCGTTCACCGGATACGGCCGCAAACGCGCGCACGCCGTTCGCCGAGGTGAACAGCAGCGCCTGCACGCCGGTCAGGTCGGGAGCATCCGCCAGCAGATAGCGGACCGTCAGCATGGGCGAGACGAGTCCGGCGTGGCCGCGCTTCGCCAAATCTTCGACGATAGGCGCGGCATCCTCGGGCGGGCGGGTCACCAGCACCTGCACGCCGACGCGCTCCTTCGCTGACCGTCGCTAGAACAGATCGGCGAGCGCCTCGAAGAAGGCCTCGCCCGCCTCCGCGCGAATCTGCGCCCCGGCGTCGCGGGCCATGGCGTCGGCATCGCTCGCCGGGCCGTTGCGCTCGGCGCGCCACATCTGCGAGCCGTCCGTGGCGGCGACCAGGGCGCGCAGGCGCATGTCCCGGCGGTCGTCGCTGAGTTCGGCGAGCACGCCGATGGGCGTGCGGCACGAGCCGTCCAGCACGTCCAGGCAGGCGCGCTCCGCGCCCACCCGGTGGGTGGTGTCGGCGTGGTCGATGGCGCGCATCCGGTCGATGGTCGCCGAATCGGCCGCGCGCACCTCGATGCCGATCGCCCCCTGCCCCACGGCGGGCAGCAGCTCCTCCGGCTCAAGCGCCATGCGCGCCTTCTCGATCATGCCCATGCGCTGCAGGCCCGCCATGGCGAGCATGGTGGCGTCCACCTCGCCGTCCTGGAGCTTGCGCAGCCGGGTGTGCACGTTGCCGCGGAAGTTGACCACCTTGAGGTCGGGACGCTGCGCCAGGATCTGCGCCTGCCGGCGCAGGCTGCCCGTGCCCACGACCGCGCCCTCGGGCAACGCCGCAATGCTGTCCGCCCTGTCGCAGAACCAGGCGTCGCGCGGATCCACGCGCGGCAGCATGGCGGTGAGGATCAGGCCCTCGGGCAAGCGCGTGGGCACGTCCTTCATGGAGTGCACGGCCGCATCGATGCGGCCGTCGTGGAGGGCGTCCTCCAGCTCCTTCACGAAGAGCCCCTTGCCGCCGATCTCCGCGAGCCGGCGTTTCTGCTCGACGTCGCCGGTGGTCTTGATGATGACGATCTCGATCGCATCGTCGTCGGCGAGGTCGGGGTGCGCGGCCTGCAGGCGCCGCTTGGCCTCCTCGGTCTGGGCCACGGCGAGCTGGCTGCCGCGCGTGCCCAGGCGCAGTTTGGGCGTCTCCGTGCTCATGGCGGTGGTTTAGAACCTTGACGCGCGCCGTGCAAGCACGCGCCCGCACTGCGCATCCCCGCCGGCGCCATCGCTGCGTGCCGGTAGCGGCGGAGCGGTGCGTATCCTAGGTTCCCGCCCATGCGCGTTCTGGGCATCGAGACCTCCTGCGACGAGACGGCCGCCGCCGTGGTGGACGGCGAGCGCCATATCCGGGCCAACGTCGTGCTCTCGCAGCTCGACGACCACCGGCCCTATGGCGGCGTTGTGCCCGAGATCGCCGCGCGTAGCCATCTCGACCACCTCGACGCCATCGTCCGGCGCGCGCTCGCCGAATCGGACACCCGAATCGGCGATCTGGCGGGCGTTGCGGCGACCGGCGGGCCGGGGCTGATCGGCGGCGTCTTCGTCGGGGTGATGACGGCCAAGGCCATCGCCTCGGCGCGCGGCCTGCCCTTCCTGGCGATCAATCACCTGGAGGCGCACGCCCTGACCGCGCGCCTGACCGATGATCTGCCTTTCCCCTACCTGCTGCTCCTGGTCTCGGGCGGGCATTGCCAGCTCCTGCGCGTGGGCGGCGTGGGCGACTACACCCTTTATGGCGGCACGCAGGACGACGCCGTGGGCGAAGCCTTCGACAAAACGGCCAAACTGCTCGGCCTGGGCTATCCCGGCGGTCCCGCGGTCGAACAGGCGGCGCGCAGCGGCGATCCGGCGCGCTTCGACCTGCCGCGGCCCATGCGCGGCCGCGCCGGGTGCGACATGTCGTTCTCCGGGCTCAAGACGGCCGTCCGGCAGGCGCGCCGGCGCCTGGGCGAGAGCGCAACAGACCGCGATATCGCCGACCTCGCCGCCGCGTTCCAGGCGGCCGTGGCGGACATCCTGGCCGACCGTTGCGCCCACGCGCTCGACCGCTTCCGGGCGGAGACCGGCGCGCCCGGGCCGCTCGTGGTCGCGGGCGGCGTGGCGGCAAACGCGGCGATCCGGGAACGCCTGCGCAGCCTCGCGGCCGAGCGCGGCACCACCCTCGTCGCACCGCCGCTGGGCCTTTGCACGGACAACGCGGCCATGATCGCCTGGGCGGGAATCGAGCGCCTGCGCCTCGGCCAGCGCGACCCGCTCGACTTCAAGCCGCGGCCACGCTGGCCGCTGACGGAGATGACGGGCGCTGGCAGGGCGAGGGCGATTTAGGCGCCCGGCGCCCTGCGCGGCATCCCGACCCGCCCGCATGGACGGCCCGGAACGGCCCGCTTATACTGCCCTGCAACATAAACAGGGGAGACATGGCCGTGGCAGGCTTTGACGAGCGCAGCAAGCGGGACTGGATCGATCTGGCGCAGAAAGAGCTGAAGGGGCGCGATCCCGGCGAGCTGACCTGGCGCACGCCCGAAGGCGTCGACGTCAAGCCCCTGTATACCGGCGAGGACCTCCAGGGCGTCGGGCACCTTGGGAGCATCCCCGGCTATCCGCCGTTCACCCGCGGCCCGCGCGCCACGATGTACACCAACCGCGGCTGGACCATCCGGCAGTACGCGGGCTTCTCCACGGCCGAGGAGACCAACAGGTTCTACCGCGACGCGCTGGCGGCCGGGCAGACGGGGCTGTCCGTCGCTTTCGACCTGCCCACGCACCGCGGCTACGACAGCGACCACCCGCGCGTCTCCGGCGACGTGGGCAAGGCCGGCGTGGCCATCGACAGCGTCGAGGACATGAAGATCCTCTTCGACCAGGTGCCGCTCGACAAAATGAGCGTGTCGATGACCATGAACGGCGCGGTGCTGCCCGTGCTCGCGGGCTACATCGTCGCCGCCGAGGAACAGGGGGTATCGCAGGA
>CAJXKW010000219.1 GCA_913055855.1 uncultured Limimonas sp.
CTCCGGCTCGATCTCGAACTGCAGCGCCGCCAGGGCCTCGTCGTACTTGTCCAGGATCTCCGCGCGGTCGCGTCCGCCGATGTAGATGTTGGCGAGTTCGTAGCTGTAGCTGTCCTGGTTGCGCAGATCCGCCAGGCGCTGGCCCTTGGCCACGTCGATCTTGACCCGTGTGTCCGGCTGGCGCTTGCCGAGGTGGTCCATGGCCTGGCGGGTGGGCACGCGCACCACGCGGCCGTCGCCGAAGTGGCGCAGGAACAGGTGCGCAGCGACGTTCCACTTGCCGTGCCGGTCCATGGGCTTGGGCTTGCGCCCCAGCGCGAGATCGACGATCACCGACAGGTGCGGCACGCCGTGGACCTTATGGAACAGGTCGGCGTGGGACTGCGAGGCGCGCGGATTCACCTCGAGCAGCCAGACGTGGTCGGCCGTCTGGTCGTAGAAAAACTCCACGTTGAACGGCGCGTTGTCGAAGCCCGCCTGCTTGATCGCCGCCCGCGCGACATCGATCATCCGGTGCTGGATCTCCAGGGGCAGGAACGACGGGTACTCATAACGCGAGAAGGAGTGCCCATCGGGCTCGCGTACACTGTCGACCACGCCGTAGACCACCACCTGCCCGTTGTAGACGTAGCCCTCCAGGGTGCACTGCGCGCCGCCGATGGGGCTCTCGGCGATGAAGGTCTCGGGCATGTCCGCGAGTTCCTGCGGCATGCCATAATCCGTCATCACGCTGCGGAAGGGATCGGTGATCGCCCCGGCACGCTCGCGGCAGACCTGCATGACGTCGCGGAACTGGCGTTCGGACTGGATGTCGAAGGCCAGATAGGAGCGGAACGACTTGATGGGCTTGATCCAGAACGGCGGGATCAGGTCCAGCTTCGCATAGGCATCGTCGTCGAACGGATCGAACGCCCGGAAGGCGGGGATGTTCTCCGGGATCACCTTCTGCTGTTCCAGCCGGCTCCAGTACTTGTGCTCCAGCTTGAGCAGGCTCTCCAGGCTCGGCCCGGGCAGGCCGAAGCGCTGCGCCAGGATCGCGGCGATGATCGTCCCCGGAAAGTCGAAGAAGCTCGCCACCCCATGCACGCCGCCGGGGCAGGCCGCCATGCGCTCGGCCGCCGTTTCCACCAGCGCGTCGATGTCGTAGCTGTCCACGTCGCGGATCTCGTCGATGGTGAGCGCTGCGTGGAAGGTGCAGGTGTGCGCCTGGGGCAGCATTGCGAGGGTCTCGCGGTTGAAGGCGTCCAGGCCGACAAAGAAGATGTTGGTGGTCATGGCGGTGGAATCCGTGGCCTGCCACGGCGGGTGGGGATCTCCGCAATCCCGACCCGCCGGATCCGGTTCTGCTCTGGGCCGCGATTCGCAGATCGCGGCCCGCGCGCAATTTCCATCAAAAGCCGGTCCAGTTCTCCCCGGTCCTGACCGGCTTGCGTCCTGTCCCGCCGGCGGCAATGGCTCGGATCGCGGCCGGCGCAAGCGCGTTGCGCCTCACACCAAGTCGCGCGGGATTGCCTCGTCCCAGCTCTTGGCGAAGATCCGGCTGTCGTTCTCGTAGGCGTCCAAGGTCGCGCGCACCCGGAAATGCGTCGCGTCGGAAGTGAGGAGTGTACGCGTGATGATCTGCACGCGCCAGTCGTCGCGACGCATGGTGCGGTTCCATTCCACCCAGCCGCGCAGCGAGGCGTAATCCTCGTTGGTATAGGTGTAGCGTTCGGTCACTTGGTTGGCGACCTCCAGGCCGATGTCGTCCAGCCGGAACGTGCCCTCGTCGTTGAGCACCTCCAGGACGTTGACGTCGTTGGCGAGGTCGCGCTGCACGGTCCAGTGCTGGCGCGTCGGCTGGATCAGGGTCTTGGGCAGCGGCGGCGCGCCCTCGGGCTCGGCGAAGGGTTGGACATGCGCATCCTCGCTCCGCGGCGGCCGCTCGGGCAGGACCAGCCGGCTCTCGCCCAGATGCACCGTCAGCTTGACCGGTTCCGGAGCCGGCCAGGCCAGCGGCCAGTAGACCGTGGAGATGGCCAGCCGAATCACGTGCCCGGCGGGAAAGCGCTGCGCGATGTGCTTGAGCCTGACCGTAACCCGATAGCTCGTGCCGGGTTCCAGCGGTTCCGGGTGCTCGTCGCTGTCGCGGTGGGTGAGGTTGAGCAGGCCGTAGGACACCCGCGTGGCCTTCCCGTCCGGCGCAACATCGATCAGGCGCACCGCGACCATGGCCACGGGCTTGTCGGCCGCAAGGTCGAGCAGCGCCTGGGGCTCGCCGCAAATCTCCAGCGCCCCGGCCAGCGGCTCGGTCTCGAAGGTGATCGCCCCGCCGTCCTCGTCGCGCTGGTCGTGCGGCAGGTCCGGCGGCGCGTTGTAGGAGCACCACTTGCCGGCGAACAGCCCCGTGGACAGCGGCGAGGCGATGGTCAGCGCGTTCGCGCCGACCTCGCGCTCGGCCGGCACGAGGTCGTGCCCGAAGGTGAGCTTGTAGCTGCGCGCGCCGATATTGGGCGAGGGCCAGGTCGGCTCCGTGACCCACCGCCCCGGCCGCACGTCGTAGCGTGCCGAGGGCGGCACGCTGTCCTGCATCCAGCACCGCAACATCGGCTCGGCCATGATGCCCGTGTCGATGCCCTTCAGGTGCTGATCCCAGAAGCGCAGGCATTCCTGCAGGAAGCCGATCGCCGGGCCGGGCTCGCCCAGGTGCGGATACTTGTGCGCCCACGGCCCGACCAGGCCCTTGCGCGGCACCTTCAGGCCCTTCAACAGCCGGAACACCGCGTTGCAGTAGCCGTCGGCCCAGCCGCTCACGGCGTAGACCGGGCACTGGATGGCGTCGAAGTCCTCGCAGACCGACCCGTGCTTCCAGTACTGGTCGCGGCGCTGGTGGCGCAGCCAGGTCTCCAGCCAGAGCCCGCTGCCCGCCAGGCGTTCCAGCCACATTTCGCGCCAGCGCTCACCGACCAGCGCCGGGTCCGGCGGGCAGGCGTTCTGGTCGAACATGGTCGAGGCCCAGGAGAGGTTATCGGCGAGAAGGCACCCGCCCATGTGGTGCACGTCGTCGGCGTAGCGGTCGTCCGTGGAGCACAGGGTGATCACGGCCTTCAGCTCGGGCGGGCGGCGCGCGGCAAGCTGGAGGCCGTTGAAGCCCCCCCAGGAAATCCCGATCATGCCCACATCGCCGGTGCACCAGGGCTGCTCGCCGAGCCAGCGCAGAACCTCCTCCCCGTCGTCCAGCTCGATCGGCAGGTATTCGTCGGTGAGCACGCCGTCGCTCTCGCCGCTGCCGCGCAGGTCGACGCG
>CAJXKW010000220.1 GCA_913055855.1 uncultured Limimonas sp.
GCGGGCGGAGAAGGCGCAGCGGGCGTGGCCTGAGACGCCAATGGCCGAGCGGCAGCGCATCCTTTCCGATGCGGTCGACCGGATGGTCACAGAGAAGGAATCGATCGCCGAGGAGCTGGCCTGGACGATGGGACGGCCGGTGTCCGCGGGTGCCGGTGAGGTCGGCGGTTTCGAGGAACGCGCGCGCTACATGGTCGAGGCGGCGCCCGAGGCGCTGAAGGATATCGTGCCGGCCGAGACGGATGGGTTCCGGCGTTACTACCGAGTTCATAAATCGGTATACCGTATAGCGTTCGAGTGCGGTAAAATGCGCGCATGAAACTCGATGGTCGCAGACTCAGCAAAGAAGAGAAGGCCTTCATCCGGCGCATGGCGGTTCAACGGGTGTGGGATGGAGAAAGCCCGAGTGCGGTGATGGACAGTTACGGTCTTGGCCGCAAGACGATCTTTCCGTGGCTGCGCAAGGCCGAGGCGGAGGGCATCGATGCGTTGGCACCGCGCCCGCACACGGGTCGCAGGCGCGAACTGACACCCGATGAAGAGCAGGAAGTCGCGCGTTGGGTGACCGGCGCAGACCCGCGCCAGTATGGTTTCGATTTTGGTCTGTGGACGCGCCAGATCGTGGCGAATCTGATCGCCTGGCGTCTCGGCGTTGAACTGAGCGTGACGTCGGTGGGGCGATTGCTGCATCGCCAGGGTGTCACGCCGCAAAAGCCGGTGCGCCGGGCCTATGAGCGCGACCCGCAAGCCATTCAGCAGTGGCTCGATGAGCGCTATCCGGCGATCCAGGCTCGGGCCAAGCGCGACGGGGCGCGCATTTTCTGGCTGGATGAGGCGTCGATCCGATCCGATGACCCGCTGCAACGGACCTGGGGAGCGCGTGGGCAAACGCCGGTTGTGCCGACCAGCGGCCAGCGCCAGTCGATCAGCGCCATTTCGGCGCTTACCAACACCGGGGCGTTTTGGTATCACGTCTACACCGGTCGCCTCACGGCCGACAAGTTCATTGAGTGCTTGCAGGACCTGCTCGCCAGCCAGCGCGGCAAGCTGATCGTGATCATGGACGGTCATCCGGTGCACAAGGCGAAAAAGGTTCGCGCCTGGCTGGCCGAGCGCACCGATCGCCTGGAGGTGGAATTGCTGCCCGGCTACGCTCCCGATCTCAACCCGGACGAGTTCGTCTGGC
The DNA here is from genome assembly GCA_913055855.1 of uncultured Limimonas sp. Classification (GTDB taxonomy): domain Bacteria; phylum Pseudomonadota; class Alphaproteobacteria; order Kiloniellales; family Rhodovibrionaceae; genus CAJXKW01. Next base: position 1,187 of record CAJXKW010000220.1, read on the forward strand.
ACCAAATGCGCCATAAAGGCACGTCGAAGAAGCCACTTGAAAAGGGCGAATCACTCAAGCAGCGCGCCATCAATGACCTCGAGCAGATCAAGCACGACAAACCGTTGATCCGGAGTCTGTTCCATGCCCCAACGGTACGCTATGCAGCGGCCTGATTAGTAGTTGCCTAGCAGCCTGTCGGACTTGACGGCGATGAGCGATAATCACGCTGTACCTTCCCACGGCGACGAACAACGATGAGCAACTTCCGACCGATCAACCGCGATACGGATTTTCTGCTGCCGCCATCGGTGGATGAATGGCTGCCCGAGCGGCATCTGGCGCGGTTCGTGGCGGAGGTGGTCGACGAGCTTGACCTGTCGCCGATGGAGAAGGCGTGCCGGGGCTCGGGGTCGGCGTCGTATCACCCGGCGATGCTGCTTGGGCTGTTGATCTACGGTTACGCGACGAAGGTGTTCTCCAGCCGCGCGATCGAGCGGGCGACGCATGATTCGGTCGCCTTTCGCTTCATCGCCGGCAACGAGCATCCGGACCACGACACCATCGCCGCGTTCCGCAAGCGTTTCCTGGCGCAGATCGAGCGACTGTTCGTCGAGGTGCTGAAGCTGGCACGCACGATGGGGGTGCTCAAGCTGGGCACCGTGGCGCTCGACGGCACGAAGCTGCACGCGAACGCGAGCCGGCACAGCGCGCTGTCGTACGGGCATGCGAAGAAGCTGGAGAAGCGGTTCAGGCGCGAAGTGCGTGAGCTTTTGCGCCTGGCCGAGCAGGCCGATGCCGCGGATGTCCCCGACGGGATGTCGATCCCCGAAGAGCTTGAGCGGCGCGAGGCGCGCCTGGCGGCGATCACCGAAGCGAAGCGCAAGATCGAGGCGCACTCGCGCGAACGCAGTCAGGCCGCGTACGAGGCCAAACTCGAAGCGCGGGCCGAACGCGAGAAGCGAACCGGGCGCAAGCCAGGTGGCCGGCCACCCGAACCCCCGAGCGCCCAGGTCGACGACAAGGCGCAGATCAACCTCACCGACGAGCAATCGCGCATCATGCCGGTCGCCGGCGGCGGATTCGAGCAGTGCTACAACGCCCAGGCGGCGGTGGCCGCTGACAGCCTGCTCGTCGTCGCTCCCGACGTCACCCAGGCGGCCAACGACAAAAAGCAGCTGGTGCCAATGATCAAAAAACTCGGGGCGCTGCCCGGAGAGCTTGGTCGCGTCCACCACCTGCTGGCCGACAATGGCTATCTGAGCGAGGCGAACGTGGACGCCTGTGCGGCGGCGGACATCGAGCCGCTGATCGCCCTCGGGCGCGAGCGCCACCATCCGGGCTGGCGAAAGCGATTCGCCAAAGGGCCCAAGGCGCCGCCCGCATCGGCCACGCCGATGAAGAAAATGGCGCATCGACTGAAAACCCCCGAAGGGAAAGCTTTGTATGCGCTGCGCAAGCATACGCCGGAACCGGTGTTCGGCATCATCAAAACGGTGATGGACTTCGACCAGTTCCTGTTGCGCGGCTTCGACAACGTCCGCGGCGAGTGGAACCTGGTGACCATGAGCTGGAACATCAAGCGGATGTTCGCGTTGATCCCCGGATAAGCGGGGATTCGCCGCGACCATCGCTCCAGACGCACTGTTTCGATATCCGTTTCGCATTCGTTGCCCGTTCACCGAGGACAGACCGATGATTCAGAGCGCCAAAGACTCATTCAGCCCGTTGCTGGCAAAGCCCAGTCCGACAGGCTGCTAGTGCAATTGTTACTGAGGTAGAAGGAGTCGCCGGGATGACAACTCATCATGTCCTGTGGACGGGGGGATGGGATTCGACCTACCGGGTTCTCGATGTCGCACTTGTCGCAGGCGAGCACGTGCAACCGCACTATCTAGTCGATCCAAATCGTGAATCGACAAAACAGGAAATCCGGGCGATGGAGTCAATACGCGCTCTGGCGATTGCGCGCGGTGCGGCGATTTCGCCAGTTCAGATTGCCCCTGTTACGGATTTTGAGGTAACGGCTGAGGTAACGGCAGCCCATCGCGAACTGGCAGAAAAGTTTCGG
>CAJXKW010000221.1 GCA_913055855.1 uncultured Limimonas sp.
AAGTGCAAGTACACCGACTGCGTCGAGGTGTGCCCCGTGGACTGCTTCTACGAGGGCGAGAACATGCTCGTCATTCATCCCGACGAGTGCATCGACTGCGGCGTGTGCGAGCCCGAGTGCCCGCCCGAGGCGATCCTGCCGGACACCGATCCGGAGGCGGAGAAGTGGCTCCAGCTCAACCAGAAATACAGCGAGATCTGGCCCAACATCACCCGCCAGAAGGAGCCGCCCCAGGACGCCGACGAACACCAGGGCGAGTCGGACAAGTACAACAAGTACTTCTCGGCGCAGCCCGGAAAGGGCGACTGACCACGTCGGGCGCAGACCATCGTCCCGCAGCGTGCATAACTGACCTGCGCCTGCCGTAATCCTTCGACGAAATGCCCCGAATGCCGGGGCCTTATCCGATCGGTCGAAGGCACGAAAATGTTCCGATCCGGTGCCGAGACGCCGGATCGGAACTTGTATGCAACAAAAGATTCATGTATACGTGAAGATGCTTTCGGGCCGTGGCACACCATGTGGCCAACCGGTTGCATCCACGGTTCACCTCGCACAACGCGCGGGTCATGCCTTTGATCCGCTCGTATCAGCTCCGCAGGCGGAGCAACGCCCAACCGGGGGGATCGGGGGCCGCCCGGCTGAGGCGTTTGTTGTGCGCGAAAGCGCCACGCGTTCGAGACAAATCCGGGGCGAAGATGGGATCGGCAATGGCGACCGCAAAGAAACAGGAACTGGCTTTCAACGAGGGTGATTTCGTCGTCTATCCCACTCACGGCGTGGGCAAGGTGATGGGCGTCGAGACCGAAGAAATCTCGGGGACGCAGCTCGAACTGATCGTGATCAAGTTCGACAAGGACCGGATGACCCTGCGCGTGCCGGTCTCCAAGGCCAAGAACTCCGGGCTGCGCAAGCTCTCCACCAAGCAGGTCATGGACGACGCGCGCGCGACGCTGCGCGGCAAGGCGCGCGCGAAAAAGGCCATGTGGAGCCGCCGCGCCCAGGAGTACGAAGCCAAGATCAATTCCGGCGACCCGGTCTCCATCGCCGAAGTCGTGCGCGACCTCTATCGCGCCGACGACACCGATCAATCCTACAGCGAGCGCCAGATGTACCAGGCGGCCATGGAGCGCCTCGCCCGCGAATTCGCCGCCATGGACGGCGTCGACGAGGAAACCGCGACGGCCAATCTGGAGAACGTGCTTGGCGGCCGCGAGGCGGCTTAAGGCATCGCACGCCTCCTTTCGGGGACCTTCCAAACCACGCCCGCGCCGGTATAAAAGGACCGGCGCGGGCGCTTTTCGCGCCCCACGGTGGTTGCGGCCGGACCGCCGCGCCGGCTTCGCAGCATTGCCTGGAGCGCTATGACCGATCGGCGCATCGCCAGTCTTCCCCCGGCCTCGCGGATCTGGGCGGTGGCCGCCGTACACGGCGAGGCCGAGCGGCTTCGCCGCCTGCACGTGCGGCTCTGGACGGCCCTGGAGCCGGGCGACCGGCTCGTCTACCTGGGCAACCTGATCGGCTGGAACGACGGTGTGCGCGCCACGCTGGACGAGCTGCTGGCGTTCCGGCGTGCAGTGATCGCCCGGCCCGGCGGCTTCGCCTGCCACGTGACCTACCTGCGCGGCCGCCAGGAGGTGATGTGGCAGAAGCTGTTGCAGCTCCAGTTCACCCCGGACCCCGCGGGCGCCCTGCAGTGGATGGTGCCGCGCGGCGTGGGGGCGACCCTGGCCGCCTATGGCGGCGACCCCAGGGTGGGCGAACGCGCCGCGCGCGCGGGAACGGTGGCGCTGACGCGCTGGACCAGCGGCCTGCGCGAGGCGATGAAGGCGAACCCGGGGCACGTCGAGCTGCTCGGTCGCCTGCGCAGCGCCGCGGTGAGCCGCGAAGACGCGCTGCTCTTCGTCAATACTGGCCTGGACCCGGAAAAGCCGCTGCACCACCAGGGCGACCTGTTCTGGTGGCACGGCGCCGGGTTCAACGCCCTCGACCCCGAAGCGGGCTACCACGGCTTTACCCGCATCGTGCGCGGCTTCGACCCGCGCCAGCGCGGGATCACCGAACATCCCGCCAAGGTCAGCCTGGACGCCGGCGCCGGGTTCGGCGGCCCCCTGGCCGCCGCCTGCTTTGCCCCGGACGGGCGCATGGTAACGCGTATCGAGGCATGACGGCATCGCCGGCACGGCGGTCAGGTTCGGCCCGGCTATACCAAATCCCGCGGGATGCGTACGTTCCAGTTGCGGGCGAAGATGCGCGCATCGTCCTCGTAAGCGTCCAGGGTCGCGTGGATGTAGAAGTTCGCCCGGTCGCAGGTCATGTGGGTCCGTGTGACCGTCGCGATGCGCCACGCGCCTCGGGTGAAGCTGCGCTGCCATTCGCACCAGCCGCGCACCGAGGTCGGGTCGGCGTGGTCGTAGCTGTAGCGCTCCAGCACGCGCGCCGAGATCGTCGTGTCGGTGGGCTCGAGCCGGAATGTCCCCTCGTCGTTGAGCACCTCCAGGTGCGAGACCTCGCGCGCGAGATCGCGACGGACCGTCCATTCCTCCTGCCCCGGGCGAAGCTGGGTGCGCGCCATGGGCGGCGCCGCTTCCGGATGGAGAAACGGCGGCACGGCCGCGTCCTCGGCCGGGCGTGACGGGCGCACGGGTAGCGTCAGCCGGCTCTCGCCCAGATGCACCGTCAGCTTGACCGGCTCCGGCGCCGGCCAGGCGACGGGCCAGTACACCGTGGAAATCGACAGGCGGATCGAGTGCCCGGCGGGAAAGCGCTGGGCGATGTGCTTGAGCTTGACCGTGATGCGGTAGGTCGTGCCGGGCTCGAGCGGTTCCGGGTGCTCGTCGCTCTCCCGGTGCGTGAGGTTGAGCAGACCGTAGGACACCCGGGTCGCACTGTCGTCCGGGGCGACGTCGATCAGGCGCGCGGCCACCATCGCCACCGGTTTGTCCGCGGCAACGTCCAGCGTGACCGTGGGTTGGCCGCAGATCTCCAGGCACTCGCTCAGGCGCGCGGTCTCGAAGCACAGCGCCCCGCCATCCTCGTCGCGCTGGTCGTGCGGCAGGTCCGGCGGCGCGTTGTAGGAGCACCACTTGCCCGCGTAGAGGCCGACGAACAGCGGCGACTGGATGCCCAGGCTCGCCGGCGCCACATGCCTGTCCGCCGGAACGAGCTCAAGGCCGTAGGTAAGCTTGAAGTCGCTGGCCA
>CAJXKW010000222.1 GCA_913055855.1 uncultured Limimonas sp.
TTGTTGATTCCCAGGTCGATTACCTCGAAGCCGGCACCCTCCATCATCATGCAGACGAGATTCTTGCCGATGTCGTGGATGTCCCCCTTCACCGTGCCGATGACCATCGTGCCCTGCTTCGGGGCATCCGATTCCGCGAGCAGGGGGCGGAGGATGTTCATGCCCGCCTTCATCGCGTTGGCGCTCATCAGCACCTCGGGGACGAAGAGGATGCCGTCGCGGAAGTCGTTGCCCACCAGGCGCATCGCTTCCACGAGCGCCTCGGTGAGGACCCTGTAGGGCTCCCAGCCGCGGTCGATGAGGATCTGTGTTCCCTCGGCGACTTCCTCCTTGAGGCCGTCGTAGAGGTCGTCCTGCATCTGCTGGACGAGTTCGTCGTCCGGGAGTTCCTTCAGGTCCAGATCGTCGCCGTCGTCGCTCATCCCCGAAACCTCACCGTGTCGTTGCTCAATAGGCCGCCGCACGGCCCCGGCCCCGGCATGCCGGAGGCCGGCCGAATCCGCGACTGCGCCGTCAATACGGCCGCTGACGATCGCCTGTGACCACGACGAAGCGACGCACGCCCGGCGCGCAGGCGTCGGGGCGCGTTCCCCCGTTCACGATCGATCATCAATAGCCCAGGCATTGCGGTTCCCGTGATCAATGCTAATCGGCGGATCTTCGGATCGCGCGTGCGGTGGCGTGTGCCGCAGCCGCTACCGGTATGGTTTGCCGGCCGCGTTTGCGGGGCTTGTCGCCGCCGCGAGCGGCCTTGTTGACCGCGTTACGGCGCAGATACTAAAGAATGCGTCGCGCAATGACAACCGGCGACGGCGCCATGGCGAAGTCAGGCGAAAAGACCTTGACCAACGTATGGCGCAGATAGTAGAGGTAGCGTCGCTGATTGGCAAAGAGGGTTGCCCCGATCCGCGAACGGGGTCTGTCACGCGGGCTTAATACGACAAACCCGCATCACGGTGCGAAAGGACACCCGGTCCGTCAGCAGGGTAGTGGGAACATCAAGATCGAGCACGGCATGTAGAGCCGCACGGCGGATGTCGGCCGATATCACAGGGCGCTGAACGACAGCGCCGGCATAAACGTTAAGCGCGTCCGACACGGGACGCGCGATGTGCCCCCAACAAAAAGAACAATGCGCTCGGGGGAGGTTCGAACGGGCGGCCCAGTATGGCCGTGGCCGTCGGCGGATTACGACAATGCCGAAGCAAGGGAGGCGACGATGGAAAGCGAAATCTACCAGCGCGAATATACGCGTGACTTTGTGGCGCGATGGGACAAGCTCATCGGCTGGCAGGGCCGCGCTCGAAGCGAGGGTGGCTTTTTCGAGGATCTGCTGAACCAGCACAACTGTCGGCGGGTGGCCGACATCGCGACGGGAACCGGCTTTCACGCCATCATGCTGGCTGACCAGGGCTATGAGGTGACGGCCAGTGACGGCGTCAAGGCAATGGTCGACAAGACCCAGGAAAACGCCCGTCAGATGAATGTCGGGCTGAAAGACGCCCAGGTCGCCGACTGGCGCGAATTGGATAAGGTCTTTGCGCCCAACAGCTTCGACGCGATTCTCTGTCTGGGCAACGCCTTTACCCACCTGTTCGACGAGGACGACCGCAAGACCGCATTGACCGCGATCCGGAACGTGCTCGCGCCCAACGGGATCGCGATCATCGATCACCGGAACTACGACAAAATCCTGGACCAGGGTTACGACAGCAAGCACCAATACTACTACGTTGGCAGCGGTGTGGAAGTCCGTCCTGTCAACATCCAGGACGATATGGTTCGGTTTAAGTACGAATACGAAGACGGTAACAGCTTTTACCTTACTCTTTTCCCGCTCCGCCAGAATTACATGACGAATCTCATGGAAGAGGCTGGTTTCGCCAGCGTTACGAATTACGGCGATTTCCGGAAGAGATTCGATCCTGCGGACGTCGATTTCTTGCAGGTCGTCGGGCGCAAGCCCAGGCACTGATCCCGGAACATCGTCCATCGCCGGGGCTGCGGCGCCATACGCGCTCGCGCGAGCGACGTATCGGGCGGGGTGTATGCGCGCGCCGCGGCGGCTCGGCCGTCAATCAATACGATCCGAAAGGGAGGCCAATTATGGCGGAAGCTGCGCGCAAGCTGCGATCGATCGTGGAGAGCACGAAGGCCTATTACGATGGGCCGGCGGACGAGATTTATCGCGATATCTGGGGCGAGAACATCCATATCGGGCTGTTCGAGGATCCCGAGCGCGAGGATCTGCCCACGGCCATGCACCGGGCGAACGTCCGCCAGACGGAGCTGGTCAATCCCGAGCCGAATGCGTTGATTCTCGACGTGGGCTGCGGCTACGGCGCGCTGGCGCGCTTTCTGGCGCGGAACTATGGCGTAAAGGTGGTCGCCAGCAACATCTCGGACCGCGAGCTGGACTGGGGCCGTGAGCTCACCCGTCGCGAAGGCCTGGACGACAAGGTCAGCTTCGCCTGGGCGGACTTCCACGAGCTGCCCGATGCGAGCGCCACCTACGATTATTATTGGTCGCAGGAAGCCTTCCTGCACGCGGTCGATAAGCGGACCGTGCTCGAAGAGGCGTATCGGGTGCTCAAGCCCGGCGGCAAGCTGATGATGACGGACCTTCTCGTGCGCGAGGGCACCAGCAACGCGGACCGCGAAAAGATCTACGCCCGGGTGAACTCGCCGGACATGTGGGACAGCCACCATTACAGCCAAGCGCTGAAGGACATCGGCTTCACCATCGAACGGCACGAGAACTGGTCGGACAATGTGGCGCCCACGTACGCCTGGGTCCGCGGCCAGCTCGAGAACCGCCGCAGCGAGTTCGAGCGGCGCATCGGCAAGGACAAGGTCGACAGCACCTCGCAGGCGCTGAAGTTCTGGGTGGACAGCGCCAATGCCGGCAAGATCGGCTGGGAAGCCTTTATCGCCCGGAAATAGACCGGGCGTCTGCCGTTTGCCGTTATCGGACATATGGGTGCGCGTTGGTCACCGGACGCGCCGCCGGAACGCGCGGGGTGCATCCGGTGGCCGGCTGCCGCGCCCCGCACGGCGAATGCGAGAACGGGACGAAGGAATTCTTCGATGACAAAAAGTTACATTCTGACCTCGGAGTCGGTTGGTCCGGGTCACCCGGACAAGATTGCGGACCAGGTATCGGATGCGGTTCT
>CAJXKW010000223.1 GCA_913055855.1 uncultured Limimonas sp.
CTAAGCAGACCGGCGCGCTCGAGGTGCTGCAGGTGGAAGGACAGCGTGGCCGGCTGGACGCCCAGGCGCCGAGCGATCTCACCCGCCGAGAGGCCGTCCGGCCCCACCGTCATCAACAGCCGGAACGCCCGTAAGCGCGTCTCCTGTGCGAGCGCCCCGAGGGCCTGGATGGCGTCCTCCGATTCCATATTTGCATAATTATCAAAATTCTCTAACCTGCGCAAGAGGCTTCAAACCGCAAGAGGGCCCGAACGCATGGCGCAACGTATCGCGATTAACGGCATGGGGCGCATCGGCAAGCTGGTGCTGCGCGCAGTCGTCGAGCAGGGGCTGGATGCCCGGCTCGTGCTGGTGAACGAACCGGCGGGAGACGCAGCCACGCTCGCCCATCTGCTTGAATTCGATACGGTGCACGGCCACTGGGACGTGCCGGTTGCAGCCGACGGCGACCGGCTGGCCGTGGGCGGCCAAGACCTCCGGGTTACTCGGGCGCGCGAACTGGGCGAGCTACCGCTGCGCGAACTCGGGGTCGACCTCGTCCTCGACTGCACCGGCGTGTTCAAGACCATGGTCAAGCTGCAGCCGTACTTCGACGCCGGGGTCGGGCGCGTCCTGGTCTCCGCGCCGGTGCATGAGGCGGGCGCGGTCAACATTGTCTACGGCGTCAACCAGGCGGCCTACGACCCGGCCGACCACCGCGTCGTCACGGCGGCGAGCTGCACCACGAACTGCCTCGCGCCAGTGGTGAAGGTGGTGCACGAGGCGCTGGGCATCCGCCACGGGACCATGACGACGCTCCACGACGCAACGAACACCCAGACCATCGTGGACCGGCCGGCCAAGGATCTGCGCCGGGCGCGCTCGGCGCTGAATTCGCTGATTCCCACGACGACCGGCTCGGCGACGGCCATCGGGCGCATCTATCCCGAACTCGACGGCCGGCTGAACGGCCACGCCGTGCGCGTGCCGCTGCTGACAGGCTCGCTCACGGACTGCGTGTTCGAACTCGAGCGCGCGACCGATGCGGCGACAGTCAACGGCCTGTTCGCCGAGGCCGCGCGAAATGGGCCGCTGGCCGGGATCCTAGGGTACGAGCCGCGCCCGCTGGTCTCCAGCGACTTCTGCCACGATGCGCGCTCGGCCATCGTCGACGGGCCCAGCACCATGGTCGTCGCCGGCACTCAACTGAAGGTCTACGCCTGGTACGACAACGAATGGGCCTACGCCTGCCGGATGCGGGATCTGGCGGATTTCGTGATGCAATGTAAATGACGTCTCAATTAGATCTAGATAAATGGACGGAGAATTTCTCGGCCCTCATACTTCGAAAGGCTCAGTATGAGGGCCTCATCTTGAGCTTGTCGAAAGATGAGGCATAGATATGACCACGACCACGACGACTTGGCGCGAGAGCGGCGTCCTCGCGTACATTTTTGTGACGCTGGCGTACTGGGCGTTCATGCTCACCGACGGCGCCCTTCGCATGCTGGTGCTGCTGCACTTCCACACGCTCGGCTTCACGCCGGTCCAGATCGCCTATCTCTTCCTGCTCTACGAGTTCATGGGCATCGTCACCAACCTCTCGGCGGGCTGGATCGCCGCGCGGTTCGGCATGACCACGACGCTCTACGCCGGCATGGGCCTTCAGATCGTGGGCCTCGTGGCGCTCACGCAGCTCGACCCGGCGTGGTCCCTGTGGCTCTCGGTCGCCTTCGTCATGGGCCTGCAGGGGCTTGCGGGCGTGGCGAAAGACCTGACCAAGATGTCGTCGAAAAGTGCGGTGAAGGTGCTGGTCCCCGGCGATGCGCAGGGCCAACTGTTCAAGTGGGTGGCCCGCCTGACCGGATCGAAGAACGCGGTGAAGGGGCTGGGCTTCCTGCTGGGCGCCGGGCTGCTCGCGCTTGCCGGGTTCGACGCGGCGTTGCTGGGCATGGCGGCCCTATTGGCGGGGATCCTGGCCGCGGTCGTGGTGGCCATGCCGGGCGGCCTGCCCAAGGGCAAGAAGGGCGTGCCCTTTGCCGCCGTGTTTTCCGCGGACCCCCGGGTGAACCTGCTCTCGGCCGCTCGCGTGTTCCTGTTCGGCGCACGCGACGTGTGGTTCGTTGTGGGCATCCCGATCTACTTCTACGAGGTCCTCGCGCGTAGCGCCGGCATGACCACGCGCGAGGCCTTTCTCGCCGTTGGCTGCTTCATGGCCGTGTGGATCGTCGGCTACGGCATCGTCCAGACCCTGGCCCCGCGGGTGCTACGCGCCGAGGGCAAGGATCTGGCGCAGACCTCGGCGATGGCGCGCACCTGGGTCGCGGGGCTGACGGCGATTCCGGCGGCGCTGGCGCTGGCGGCGCTGATCAGCGGCGGGCCGGCGCCCTGGCTGACGACGCTCCTGGTGGCCGGGCTGCTGGTCTTCGGCGTGGTGTTCGCGGTGAACTCGTCGCTGCACTCCTACCTGATCCTGGCGTTCTCGCAGCGCGAGCGCGTCACCATGGACGTGGGCTTTTACTACATGTCCAACGCCGCGGGACGCTTCCTGGGCACGTTTCTTTCCGGGCTGAGCTACCAACTCCTGGGCCTTGCCGGCTGTCTGGCTGTGGCGGCGGCGATGGCGGCGCTGAGCTGGTTCTGGGCGGGCGTCCTGGTGCGCCGGGCCGCGCGCGGCGATAGCCCGGCCCCGGCGGCCGCGGCGTAGGCTAGCCCTCGCCCATCTCCGCGAGCAGCGAGAGCTGGTCCGTGCTTTCCCGGGCCTCTTCCTGGTCAGTCAGGCGGATGGGATACTCGCCGGTGAAGCAGGCGTCGCAGTACTGCGGGTTCACGGGGTTGCGCCCGGCTTCGCCCATGGCGCGGTACATCCCGTCCGGCGAGATGAACGCGAGGCTGTCGCAGCCGATGATCTCCGTCATCTCCGGGATGGTGTAGCGGTGCGCCATGAGTTCGTCCTGCGTGGGCGTGTCGATGCCGTAAAAGCAGGGATGGCGCGTGGGCGGGGCGGCGATGCGCAGGTGCACTTCGGTCGCCCCGGCCTGGCGCATCATGTTGACGATCTTGCCCGAGGTCGTTCCGCGCACGATGGAATCGTCCACGAGCACCACCCGCTGGCTGCGCAGCAGGCCGGCGTTGGCGTTGTGCTTCAGCTTCACGCCCAGGTGGCGGATGGAGTCGGTGGGTTCGATGAAGG
>CAJXKW010000224.1 GCA_913055855.1 uncultured Limimonas sp.
CGCCTGCTGCGCCGGGAGGCGCCCGCCGATCCGGCCTGGCTGGCGGCGCTGGAGGCGCGCATGGCGGAGAAGGCGGTGGCGATCACGGCCGCCCGGCGCGACCTGATCGCCCGCCTGACACGTGCGGGACATGCCGCGGGGGGCGCGTTCCCGCAGGCGGCGCTGGGCCTCTCCGGAGCGCTGGAGCACTGGCTCGACAGCGACGCGGCGGTGGACGTGGAGGAACGCCTGCGCACCGCGCTGGCCGAGAGCCGGGAAAGCGACGCGGAGACCGGCGGCGCCGCCGTCGGCCCGCACCGCAGCGACCTGGTCACCCACCACGTCGCCAAGGGGGCGCCGGCCGAGCAGTGCTCCACGGGCGAGCAGAAGGCGCTGCTGATCGCGATCGTGCTCGCCCACGCCCGGCTGCTCACGGCCGAGCGCGGCTTCGCCCCGCTGGTCCTTCTCGATGAGGTGGCCGCGCACCTGGACGCCGAGCGCCGCGCGGCGCTGTTCGCCGATCTCGTGGCGCTGGGCGCGCAGGCCTGGCTCACCGGCACCGAGCCGCGCCTTTTCGCCGATTTGGGTTCACGGGCGCAGTGGCTTACGGTGCAGGGTGGCGAGATTCGGCCCGGGGCGTGAACCGCGCGCGCGTCGCCCCGGCCGGAAAAGGGGCAGCATAACCGCAAACGAATCCTTATATAGATAGCATGACGCAAGAACCCGAGAACCTTCCCCGCGACGCGATCGAGCCCAGCCACAGCGACGCCGCCGCCGAGCCGGCCGAGGCGACCACGCCGGACGGCGCGTACGGCGCGGACTCCATCAAGGTGCTGCGCGGCCTGGAGGCGGTGCGCAAGCGCCCCGGCATGTACATCGGCGACACCGATGACGGCTCGGGCCTGCACCACATGATCTACGAGGTGGTGGACAACGCCATCGACGAGGCGCTGGGCGGCTACTGCTCGCGCATCTCGGTGACGCTGAACCCCGACGGCTCGGCCACGATCACCGACAACGGCCGCGGCATCCCGGTGGAAACCCACGCCGAGGAGGGCGTTTCCGCGGCCGAGGTGATCATGACCCGGCTGCACGCGGGCGGCAAGTTCGACCAGAACAGCTACAAGGTCTCGGGCGGCCTGCACGGCGTGGGCGTCTCCGTGGTCAACGCCCTGTCGGAAAACCTGGTCATGCACGTCCACCGCCAGGGCCGGATGTACCGGGCAAGCTTCGCCGACGGCGAGGTGGTCGAGCACCTCACCGACATCGGCCCGGCCGAGGGCAGCGGCACGGAGATCACCTTCCAGCCCTCGCACGAGGTCTTCACCCGCACCGAGTTCGACCACGACGCGCTGGAGCACCGGCTGCGCGAACTCGCCTTCCTGAACTCGGGCGTGACCCTGGTGCTCACCGACGCGCGCGAGGCCGAGCCGCGGGTCTCGGAGATGCACTACGACGGCGGGCTGACCGCGTTCGTGCGCTACCTCGACCGGAACAAGCAGTCGCTCATCGACCCGCCGATCGTGCTCTCCGAGGAGCGCAACGGCATCCTTGTGGAGCTGGCGCTGCAGTGGACGGACAGCTACCACGAGACGGTGCTGTGCTTCACCAACAACATCCCGCAGCGCGACGGCGGCACCCACCTCGCCGGCTTCCGCGCCGCGCTCACGCGCCAGGTCAATGGCTACGCGCAGAGCAGCGGCATCGCCAAGAAGGAGAAGGTGACCCTCACCGGCGACGACGCGCGCGAGGGGCTGACCTGCGTCCTCTCGGTGAAGGTGCCGGATCCCAAGTTCTCCAGCCAGACCAAGGACAAGCTGGTCTCGAGCGAAGTGCGCCCGGCGGTGGAGAGCAGCGTCAACGAGGCGCTGGGCCGCTACTTCGAGGAGAACCCGAATGATGCCAAGCGCATCGTCGCCAAGGTCGCCGAGGCCGCGGCGGCGCGCGAGGCGGCCCGAAAGGCGCGCGACCTCACCCGGCGCAAGGGCGCGCTGGACGTCGCCAACCTGCCCGGCAAGCTCGCCGACTGTCAGGAAAAGGACCCGGGCAAGTCGGAGCTGTTCATCGTGGAGGGCGACTCCGCGGGCGGCTCGGCCAAGCAGGGCCGCGACCGGCACTTTCAGGCGATCCTGCCGCTCAAGGGCAAGATCCTGAACGTGGAGCGCGCGCGCTTCGACAAGATGCTCTCCTCCCAGGAGATCGGCACGCTCATCACGGCGCTGGGCACCGGCATCGGGCGCGAGGAGTTCAACATCGACAAGCTGCGCTACCACAAGATCATCATCATGACGGACGCGGACGTGGACGGCAGCCACATCCGCACCCTGCTGCTGACCTTCTTCTTCCGGCAAATGCCCGAGATCATCGAGCGCGGCAACCTCTACATCGCGCAGCCGCCGCTGTATCGGATCAAGCGCGGGCAGACGCAGGAGTACCTCAAGGGCGAGCGCGAGATGGAGGAGTACCTGATCGCGCAGGGCCTGAAGAACGCCACGCTGGAACTCGAGGACGGCCGGCAGATGACCGGCCAGGACCTGGCCGACCGGGTGACCACGGCGATCCGGGCCAAGCACCTGCTGGGCCCGCTGGCGCGCAAGGTGGGCAGCCTCGAGGTCGCCGAGCAGGCGGCGATCCTGGGCGCCTTCGACCCGGGGCTGACCCAGGAGCCGGGCGAGGCCGAGGCGCTGGCGAGCGACATCGCCGGGCGGCTGGACGCCATGGCGAAGCCCGAGCACAAGGGCTGGTCCGGGCGCGTCAACGCCGACGGCGCGCTCGTGTTCGCGCGAACGCTGCGCGGGGTGACCGAGACGCGCACCATCGAGCCCGCCTTGATGAAGACGGCCGAGGCCAAGCGCATCACCGAGATGGCCGGGGAGCTGCGCGACCTGTTCGGCGGCACCGGCTGGCTGCGCGCGAAGGACCAGACCTATACGATCTGGGGGCCGCTCAACCTCGCGGACGCGGTCATGGCGCTGGGCAAGAAGGGGATGACGATCTCGCGCTACAAGGGCCTGGGCGAGATGAACCC
>CAJXKW010000225.1 GCA_913055855.1 uncultured Limimonas sp.
ATCCAGGCCTGGCGCGAGCGCGAGACGCTCATGCCGCATCTTTGGAACGTCAACGATTACCGGGATGTGCTGAAGGAACTGAAGCTCGACATCCGCATCAGCGAGAACATCACTCCGCGCATCGTCTCCGCGATCAAGCAGGGCTGGGCGAACTACATGGAGCAGGCCAAGCAGCAGGGCGGCCTGGAGAACCAGGGCGAGCTGGTCATGCGCGAAGCGGAGCTTTGGATGCGCCGGCTCAAGGTGCTGGAGAGCGGTCAGGTGAAGATATACCGCTTCCACGCGCTGAAAAAGAACGAGGGCAAGCTTCTGGCGGACTGGTAGTCGGGCCGCCGGCGTGCTTGACGGCGCGCCGGGATGTCCCTAAGTTCCGCGCTCACGTTGGCGCAACCGGCACAGACCGGCTGCGCCGATTCTATCAACACGGTGTGTTCACACGCACGAAATTCAGTGGGGTAGCCGGTCATGCGCGTCCGCAATTCGCTCAAGGCCGCCAAGCGCCGCGACAAGAACTGCCGCGTGGTCAAGCGCCGCGGCCGGGTCTACGTCATCAACAAGACCAACCCGCGCTTCAAGGCGCGCCAGGGCTGAGTGCCCCTGCGCCGGCAACGGCGCAGCACGGCGGCGAAAAAGCCGCGCGTCCCGGCTGCTCGGGTCGCGCGGCTTTTTCGTGTCCGGGTATCCCCTGCGCCCGTGCGGGCGCGGCCGGGTGTAGCGCACGCGCTGTCTTGACCGGGCGCTGGCGCCGTCCCATTCTACGTCCAACGCATAACTGGTATTACCAGTGCGCCGGCGTGCGCGGGCCGCGAAGCCCGGGCCGGACGCACGGACACGACACGGGGAGGTGCGGGTCGTGCTTGCCATGCCGGAACCCAAGGCGGACGTGCTCGCGCGCGCGGACGAGATCATCGCCGCGCTCAGGGAGATCGTGCCGGGCGAGGGCGTCATCGTCGACGAGACCGAGAAGCGCGCCTACGAGACCGACGGCCTGACCGCCTACCGCGTCTCGCCCATGGTGGTCGTCCTGCCGTCCACGGTGGACCAGGTCAGCCGGGTGCTTGCCTACTGCCACGAACAGGGCATCCGTGTCGTTCCGCGCGGCTCCGGGACGTCGCTCTCGGGCGGGGCGCTCCCCCTGGAGGACGGCATTCTGCTGGGGCTGGGCAAGTTCAACCAGATCCTGGACATCGACACCGACAATCGCTGTGTGGTGGCCCAGCCGGGGGTGACCAACCTCGGGATCACGCGTGCGGTCGAGGACGACGGGTTTTATTACGCCCCCGATCCGTCGAGCCAGATCGCCTGCTCCATCGGCGGCAACATCGCCGAGAACGCGGGCGGCGTGCACTGCCTGAAGTACGGCCTGACCACGAACAACGTCCTGGGCGTGCAGATGGTGCTGATCGACGGCACGGTGGTGCGCTTCGGCGGCAAGCACCTGGACAGCGGCGGTTACGACCTGCTCGGCCTGATCACCGGCTCTGAAGGGCTCCTGGGCGTGGTGACCGAGGTCACGGTGCGCATCCTGCCCACGCCGGAGACCGCGCGCGCGGTGATGCTGGGCTTCCCGTCGAACGCCCAGGCGGGCCAGACCGTGGCGGAGATCCTGGCCGCCGGGATCGTGCCCGCGGGCGCGGAAATCATGGACCGCGTGGCCATCCAGGCCTCGGAGGACTTCGCCCAGGCCGGCTATCCCCTCGATGTGGAGGCCCTGCTCATCTGCGAGCTGGACGGCCCGGCGGACGAGGTGGACGAGCTGCTCGAACGCGTCGCGGGGATCGCGCGCGGGAACGGCGCCACCACCGAGCGCATCAGCCGCGACGAGGACGAGCGCCAGCGCATCTGGAAGGGGCGCAAGGTCGCCTTTCCCGCCGTGGGGCGCGTGGCGCCGGACTATTACTGCATGGACGGGGCCATCCCGCGCAAGCAGCTTCCCCACGTGCTCGACCGCATCGCCGAGATGAGCGCGCACTACAGCCTGGGCGTGGCCAACGTCTTCCACGCCGGCGACGGCAACCTGCACCCGCTGATCATGTACGACGCCAACGAGGGCGACCAGTTCCAGCGCGCCGAGGAATTCGGCGCCGAGATCCTCAAGCTCTGCGTCGAGGTGGGCGGCGTGCTCACCGGCGAGCACGGCGTGGGCGTGGAAAAGCGCGACCTCATGAACACCATGTTCGACGAGACCGACCTCGCCACGCAGCAGCGGGTGAAATGCGCCTTCGACAGCGAGGGCCTGCTCAACCCCGGCAAGATGTTCCCCGAGCTGCACCGCTGCGCGGAGATGGGGAAGATGCACGTCCGCCGCGGCGAGATGCCGTTCCCGGATCTGCCGCGGTTCTAGGCCATCCATCCCGCCATTCGCAGGGCGCCTGTCCGCCCGCAACGTGCTGCGGCCCGCGATCCGATGCGCTTCGCCCGCGCAACCACTTGTGAAGATATGGCCCGCCCATGACCGAGACCTTCCGTCCCCAGACCAGCGACCAGGCGATCCAGGCCGTCGCCTGGGCCGCCGCCGAGCAGGCACCCCTCGAGGTTTGCGGCCGGGGCTCCAAGCGTTCCCTGGGCCGGCCCGTGCAGGCCTCCTACACCCTCGATCTCAGCGCGCTGCGCGGAATCACCCTGTACGAGCCCGAGGAGCTGGTGCTCGCCGCGGGCACGGGGACGCCGCTGGCCGAGATCGACGCGGCGCTGCGCGATTACAACCAGGCGCTGGCGTTCGAGCCCCCCGACCTGGGCCCGCTCCTGGGCGGGGCGGCCGACGCGGGGACGCTGGGCGGCGCCATCGCGTGCAACCTCGCCGGACCGCGGCGCATCGCATCGGGGGCTGCGCGCGACCACTTCCTGGGCTTCCACGGCGTCTCCGGGCGCGG
>CAJXKW010000226.1 GCA_913055855.1 uncultured Limimonas sp.
CCAAGGCCTGGGCGGTGCGCGAAGGCTCCATCGAGGCCAGCGGCATCCAGGGCGTCTACTTGCTCAAGACGGTCATCCTGATCTTCACCGCGCTCATGGCGCTGCAGGGGATCGCGCTGGCGCTGCGCTCGATCCTCCGCCTCGCGGGCACGACCCCGCCACCCTTGCCCGCCGAGCGCCGGGCGCGCCAATCGGAAAACGCCGCCGGCACCGGCGCCTGACCCCGCCGCCAGTCCACCGGCTTTCGTCCCATCGCGCGAGCGGAGCACCATGCCGCTTCAGGAAATCCTCGACATCGCCATGTTCGTCGTGGTCTGCGGGTTTCTGCTCGCGGGCTTTCCCGTGGCGTTCACCCTGGCGGGGACGGCCCTGATCTTCGCCCTGGCGGGCTGGGCCGCGGGCGTGTTCGACATGTCCTTTTTCGGCGCCCTGCCCTCGCGCATCTACGGCAACGCGATGACCAACGTGGTCCTGATCGCGGTGCCCATGTTCATTTTCATGGGCGTGATGCTGGAACGCTCGCGCGTGGCCGAGGAGCTGCTCGACACCATGGGCAAGCTCTTCGGCAACCTGCGCGGCGGCCTGGGCATCTCGGTGGCCGTGGTGGGCGCGCTCATGGCGGCGTCCACCGGGATCGTGGGCGCCACCGTGGTCACCATGGGCCTGCTTTCCCTGCCCACGATGCTCCGGCGCGGCTACGCCCCGAGCCTGGCGTGCGGTTCGATCTGCGCTTCGGGCACCCTGGGCCAGATTATCCCGCCGTCGATCGTGCTGGTGCTCCTGGGCGACCAGATTTCCAACGCCTACACCAAGGCCCAGCGCGCCATGGGGAACTGGTCGCCGGACCCCGTCTCCGTGGGCGACCTCTTCGCCGGTGCGCTTCTGCCCGGTCTGATGCTGGTGGGCCTCTACATCGCCTACCAGATCCTCATCGCCTGGCTGCGTCCGGAGACATCGCCGCCGGTGCCGCGCGACGAATCCGAGCAAAGCGGCGGGCTCCTCCGGCAGGTGCTGCGCGCGCTGATCCCGCCGGTGATCCTGATCGTCGCCGTGCTGGGCTCGATCCTCGCCGGCGTGGCCACGCCCACGGAGGCCGCGTCGGTGGGCGCGATGGGGGCCACGCTGCTGGCGGGGCTGCGCATCACCGAGCTGGAGCGCCTGGGCGCGGAAACCCCGCCGGCCGGCCCGCGCGGGCCCATCTCGCGGCTGCTCGACGACGGCTCGCCCTGGCCCATGATCCTCGCCTTCGCCAGCCTCGTCCTGGTCCTGACGCTCCAGGCGCAGGTGGACCTGCGCGTCAAGCGCGACAGCATTCCCCTGGGCGACTGGGTCGGCATCGTCGCCGCGGGCATGGGGTGCCTGGTGCTGTTCTGGGGCCTCGCCGCCTCGTTGGTGCGCGTCTTCAACCGCGGCATCCTCACCCGCGTGGTGCGCAGCACCATGTCGGTGACCTCGATGGTCTTTGTCATCCTTGTCGGCGCGACCGTGTTCTCCCTGGTCTTCCGCGGCCTGGGCGGCGAGGAGATGGTGCACGAGGCGCTCACCAACATGCCGGGCGGCCTCACCGGGGGCATCATCGTGGTCATGGTGGTGATGTTCTTCCTGGGCTTCTTCCTGGACTTCATCGAGATCACGCTGGTCGTGGTGCCCATGGTCGCGCCGGCGCTGCTGCAAAGCGATCTCTCGCCCGTCTGGCTGGGCGTGATGATGGCGATGAACCTGCAGACATCGTTCCTGACCCCGCCGTTCGGCTTCGCCCTGTTCTACCTGCGCGGAGTCGCGCCAACGTCGGTGGAGACCCTGGCGATCTACCGTGGCGCCATCCCCTTCGTGCTGATCCAGCTTTCGGGGCTGCTCCTGCTCGCGCTCTTCCCCAGCCTGGCGACCTGGCTGCCCGATGTGATCTTCGGCTGAACGGCCGCGTCGCATCCGGTTTTTGCGCAACCTCGCCGTGCGGCCACCCTTGCGTCGTCTGGCCGCAGCGGGCTACAGGCCGCGGCAGAACGGCGCACACACCGGCGATGAGAGGAGCGAGACGGCATGTCGGGCACGGTGGCGACGGCGGAATCGGGGAATCAGGCGCACGTGGACCACAAGATCCTGGACGGCCGCCGGGTCGCCCGCGGAATCCGGGAGAAGCTCGCCCCGCGGGTGGAGCGCCTGACCGAAGCCAACTGGCGGCCGCGCCTGGTCTCGCTCGCGGTCGGCGCCGCCGAGGCCGCCGAACTCTACGTCCGCAACCAGAAGCGCGTGGCGGAGAAACTGGGCGTCGCGTTCGACGACCGGTATCTAAGCGCGGAAATCACGCGCGAAGAGCTGCTGGCGACCATCCGGGTGCTGAACACCGATCCCACGGTCACCGGCATCCTGGTCCAGCGTCCGGTTCCCGACCACCTGGACATCAAGGAGCTGCAGACGGCGATCCATCCGCTGAAGGACGTGGAGGGCATGCACCCGGCCTCGATCGGCAACATCGTCTACGACGACCTTGTCCTGGGGCCGTGCACGGCCGTCGCGGCGGTGGAGATGCTCAAGGAGACCGGCCTCGACCTGCCCGGCCTGGAGGTCGTCATGGTCGGACACTCGGAGATCGTGGGCAAGCCCATCGCCTTCCTGCTGATGAGCGAGGGCGCGACCGTCACGGTCTGCCACCACATGACGCGCAACCTCACCGTCCACTCGCGCCGGGCGGATGCCGTGTTCGTCGCCGTGGGCAAGCCGCAGCTCATCACGGGCGACATGATGAAGCCGGGTGCGGCCCTGATCGACATCGGCATCAACCAGATCACCGGCCCGGACGGCGGCACGCAGGTCGTGGGCGACGCGGATTACGCCACCTGCCACGA
>CAJXKW010000227.1 GCA_913055855.1 uncultured Limimonas sp.
CCATGCAGTATACGGCGCACGTCGATCACGCCTTCGCGTCGATCGACCGGATCATGCGCGAAGTCCAGTACGGCTGGCTGCTGCGCTACATCCACATGAACATGGCGTCGTTCTTCTTCATCTTCGTTTATATCCACATCTTCCGCGGGTTGTTTTACGGCTCGTACAAGAACCCGCGCGAAATCCTGTGGATTCTGGGCGTGATCATCCTGCTGCTCATGATGGCGACCGCCTTCCTCGGCTACACGCTGCCGTGGGGGCAGATGAGCTATTGGGCCGCGACGGTGATCACCAAGCTGTTCTCGGCGTTCCCGCTCATCGGTGACGCCATCGTGACCTGGCTGTGGGGCGGTTTCTCGGTCGACAACCCGACGCTCAACCGCTTCTTTGTGCTGCACTTCGTGCTGCCGTTCGCCATCGTTGCGGTGGTGTTCCTGCACATCTGGGCGCTGCACCGGTTCGGCTCGAACAACCCGGTGGGCATCGACGCCAGCGGGCCGCAGGACAAGATCCCCTTCCACCCGTACTATACGGTGAAGGATCTGTTCACGCTGGGCCTGGTGCTCATCGCCTTCGCGCTGGTGACCTTCTTCGCGCCGAACTACCTGGGTCACGCGATCAACTACGCCCCGGCGGACCCGCTGCAGACCCCGGCGCACATCGTGCCCGAGTGGTACTTCCTGCCCTTCTACGCCATTCTGCGTGCGGTTCCGGACAAGCTCATCGGCGTTATCCTGATGTTCGGCAGTGTCCTGATCCTGCTGGTGGTGCCGTGGCTGGATCGCTCGCCCGTGCGGAGCGGGGCCTACCGTCCGGTGTTCAAGTGGTTCTACGCCCTGCTCGTCGTGGACGTCGTGGTCCTCGGCTATGGCGGGTCGCAGCCGCCGGAGCAGCCCTGGATCCTGATCAACCAGATCGCGACCCTCTACTACTTCGCGTACTTCCTGGTCATCCTGCCGCTGCTCGGCTACTTCGAGCGCCCCAAGCCCTTGCCGTCCAGCATATCCAAGCCGGTGCTCGGCGGCGGCGCCCAGCCGGCCGGCGCAGCGGCCAAGCCGATGGAGAAGGCATGACGATGAAAAAGCTGCTGGCGGTTGCAAGCATGGCGCTGACCCTCGGGGTCGGCGCCACGGCGGCCCCTGCGGCCGAAGGCGGGCATATCCCGGACGTCGATTACCAGTTCGAGGGTATGTTCGGGACGTTCGACCGCGAGGCGGCGCAGCGCGGCCTGCAGGTGTTCACCCAGGTCTGCGCGAGCTGTCACTCGATGAAGTTCGTCGCCTTCCGCTCGCTCACGGACCTCGGCTACACCGAGGACCAGGTGGAGGCCATCGCGTCCCAATACCAGGTCCGGGCGGGGCCGAACGACCAGGGCAACATGTTCCGCCGCCCCGGCGAGCCCAACGACACCTTCCCCTCGCCGTACAAGAACAAGGTGGAGGGCGAGCTCGCCAACGGTGGCGCCTATCCGCCGGACCTGTCGACGATCACCCAGGCGCGCGCGGGCGGACCGGAGTACGTCGAGGCGCTGCTGACCGGTTACGAGCAGGCGCCGTCCGATGCCAACGTGCCCCAGGGTGCGTACTGGAACCCGGTGTATCCGGGGAACAAGATCAAGATGCCGCAGATGCTCATCGACGGCGTCGTGAACTACAAGGACGGCACCAAGGCCACGGCCGAGCAGATGGCCCACGACGTGACCGTGTTCCTGCACTGGGCGGCGGAGCCGCACCTGGAGGAGCGCAAGCGCATGGGCATCGCGGTGGTGCTCTTCCTGATCGTGCTCACGGGTCTGTTCTACGCGGCGAAGCGCAAGGTCTGGCGCGACGTCAAGTAGATCGCCGACGCACAATCCGATCGGATGCGAAGCCGCCCCGGCGCCCCGCGCGTCGGGGCGGTTTGTGTGCGCGGGTACGCTTTGTCCGCTGGTCGCCCCAGGGTCACGCCAGGCGCAGATCCGGCGGGCATCAAAGGGCGTAGAGCGCGCCGAACGGAAAACGGGGAACGGGGTACACGGCAAAGGGA
Organism: uncultured Limimonas sp.; assembly: GCA_913055855.1. Lineage (GTDB taxonomy): Bacteria > Pseudomonadota > Alphaproteobacteria > Kiloniellales > Rhodovibrionaceae > CAJXKW01. Next base: position 2,026 of record CAJXKW010000227.1, read on the forward strand.
TCCGCCATGCTCGGGAACGTCACCATCCGCGGCCGCCTGCTGGCTGGCTTCGGCGTCATCTTCGTGTTGCTGATCTTGCTCACCGGTGTGGGCATCCAGCGGGTCACGCAGATCGACCGGAATCTGACCACGATCAACGACATCAACACCGTCAAGCAGCAGCACGCGATCAACTTCCGCGGCAGCGTCCACGATCGCGCGATCGAGCTGCGCGACGTGGTGCTGTTCGAATCCGAGGCGAAAATCGCCGACGCGATCGCAAAGATCGAAGAGCTCAAGGCAAAGTACGACCGGAACGCGGAACCTCTCGCCGAGCTGATGCAGCGTGCGGACGCGACCGCGCGCGAGCGGGACATCCTCGACGGCATCCAGGCCATTCAGGGCAAGACGGTGCCGCTGATCGACGAGATCATCGAACGCAAACGGGCCGGTGAGGTCGCGGCGGCGCGGCGCATCCTGCTCGAGGAGGCGCGCCCGGCGTTCATCACCTGGCTCGACCGGATCAACGCCTTCATCGACTATCAGGAGGCGGAGAACAGCGCGCTGACAAAGGACACGCGCGGGCTCGCCGGCGGGTTCCAGAGCCTCATGATCGCGCTGTGCGCCGCCTCGCTCGTGATCGGCGGCGCGTTCGCCTGGTGGGTGCTGGCGGGGCTGCAGCCGCTGCGTAGCCTTAGCAACGTGGTGCGCCGGCTGGCCGACGGCGAGACCGAGGTGACCGTTCCCGAGGCGCAGACGCGCGACGAGATCGGGCAGATCGCCGGCGCGGTCGCCGATCTGCGCGCCAAGGCCCAGG
>CAJXKW010000228.1 GCA_913055855.1 uncultured Limimonas sp.
CGATCAACGTCGCGCTCTACGGCAAGCGCGGCAACCGCTGGACCATGACGGAGCGCGGCCGCGCGCGCCTGTCGCGCGACGCCACGACGTTCGCCGTGGGGCCGAGCGCGCTGACCTGGGACGGTGACGGGCTGACCATCGACCTGAACGAGATCGCCGCGCCCATCCCCAAGCCCGTGCGCGGGCGCATCCGCGTCCATCCCGAGGTGCGCACGGACGAGCCGTTCACCATCGACGCCGGCGGCCGCCATTTCTGGTGGCCCATCGCCCCGCGCGCCCGGGTCGAGGTGGCCATGGACCGGCCGGGCCTGCGCTGGACGGGCACCGGGTATCTGGACAGCAACTGGGGCAATGAACCGCTCGAATCGGGCTTTCGCCACTGGACGTGGTCGCGCGCCGCGCTGGGCGCCGGCGCGACCGTGCTCTACGACACGCTGCGCGCGGACGGCAGCGAATCCAGCCTGGCCCTGCGCTTTCACGCCGACGGCACCGCCGAGCCCTTCGATCCGCCGCCGCACGCACCCCTGGCAACCACGCGCACCTGGCGCGTGCCGCGGCACACCCGCGGCGAGCCGGGCGCGGGCGCGACGGTGACCCAGACGCTGGAGGACACGCCGTTCTACGCACGCTCGGTGGTGCACACACAGGTGTTGGGGACGCCGGTGACGGCGGTGCACGAAAGCCTATCGCTCATCCGCTTTTGCCGGCCCATCGTCCGGCTCATGCTCCCCTTCCGGATGCCGCGGCGGCCGGGCTGAACGCGCCCAGTCCCAGCCGCCCCGGCCGACACCCTCGCGGTCGAGCTGGCGGACCTGCCACAGGCCGAAGCCGAGCAGCAGGCCGAACACCATGACCATCTTGATCAGGACGAACAGGCCGAGGGACATGGCGTGCGGGCCCACCGACGGGAGCCGACCTACTCCGCGGCCTCCTGCGGGCGCTGGCGCGCTTCCAGCTTGAGGAAGAGGTCGCACACCCAGGCCGCGCCCTCGGCGGGCAGGCTCGCCCCGCCGGCCAGCGGCGGCGCGGCGCGCACGGCATCCACCAGGAAGTTCGTCTCGGGCAGCGCCGGGATCTGCATGGTCGCGTCATCGGCGTCGGGGCCGAGCCCGATCTGCGCCATGTGCGCCAGCTTCTTCCGGCCGGGGACGACGGCGCGGTGGTTGACCGAATCGCAGCCCTGGCGCGCGAGCTGGTGCCCGATGCCCTGGTACAGCCGGCTGGCCGCCGTGATCCCAGGCCGGCAGCGCAACGGCAGGGCCGCGATTCCCGAATCCGCCCGGGCGTAAAGTTCGTCCGCCGCATCCAACAGGCGCCGGATCACCGCGCCCAGCTCGGGCGTAAAGCGCGGGTTCGCCAGGAAGGCATCGGGGTCGATGCCCGCATCGCGCAGCCACGCCTGGGGCAGGTACAGCCGACCATTGCGCGCGTCCTCGCCGACGTCGCGCGCAACGTTGGTGAGCTGCATCGCCACGCCCAGGTCGCAGGCGCGCGCGGCCACCTCTGCGGCGCGCACCCCCATGAGCATGGCCATCATCGCGCCCACGGTCCCGGCCACGCGCGCCGCGTAGGCGCGCAGTTCGGACAGCGTCTCGTAGCGCACCTGTTGCCGGTCCCAGGCGAAGCCCTCGAGCAGCGCCGCGGGCAGCCGGTAGGGAATGCCGTAGCGCGCCACCACGTCGGCGAACGCGCGGTCGGCGGCGATGTCGAGCGGACGCCCGGCGTAAATGCGGTCCAGGCGCGCGTGCAGTTCCTTCAGCGACTCAGGCCCGGCGTCGGCGTCGTCCACCGCGTCATCGGCCAGCCGGCAGAACGAATACAGCGCCAGCGCCGGCTGGCGCACGCGCGCGGGCAGCACCAACGAGGCGGTGAAGAAACTGCGCGAGCCGTGCCGGATGAGGTTACGGCAGGCCGCCCGGTCGTCCGGACTGGCCAGGGGCGGCATGCTGTCGCCCAGGGTTGCGGTCATCGCCATGATGGTCTTCCCCCTCTTGTCGATCCCCGCCGGACGCCCGCCGCGCCCGCCGGCGTTGTTATGCCGCGTGGCCAAGTTGGTGCGTGTGCGCCGTGTCCGATATGATCTGGGCCACGGTCGCCGGATCTTCTTCGTGCGCGAGATGTCCCAGCCCGGGCAGCGTCACCAGACGCGTGCCCGCGCACATCGTGCCCGCCCGGGTGGAATCGCTGGGGGGTACGGTGGTGTCGTTCTCCCCCACGACCAGCACGAGATCCGGCTCCAGCCGCGGCAGGTCGCGCAGCAGCGGCGCCAGATCCCAGCGCGCCATCATGTTGAGCGCCGATCCCGCATGGCGCGGCCGCCGGAACAGGCGGTGGTAGTCATCGATCATGCGGTCGTCCACGTGCGAGCCGGTCCCCACGAGCAGGCGCTCGGCCGCCCGCCGGTCGCGCGCGTTCCAGGAAAAGATGCGCGGCACGATGTCCCAGCACGCCATGAACTGGGCAATGGGCTTGAACCACATACCGGCGAGGCCACGCATGGGCATCAGCGCGCCGTTGAGGCTCACCACCGCCACCGGATCGATGGCGTGATCCAGGGCCATGCGCAGCGCCACGGGCGCACCCGCCGAATGGCCCACGGCGATCGCCGGGCGCAGATCCAGCGCCTTCAGCAGGGCGGCCACGCCGCGCGCCATCCCGGGCAGGGAAAGCATCTCGGTCGGCGGCTTTTCGGTGAACCCGTGTCCCGGCAGATCCGGGGCCACCACGGTGAATTCGCGCGCCAGCATGGGCGCAAGATCGCGCCAC
>CAJXKW010000229.1 GCA_913055855.1 uncultured Limimonas sp.
GCTCATGGGTGAATTCCGCGATTTCTGGACGGTGACGCGGGAATCGCTGGAATACACGCTGGACGCCGCCGGGGTGACCTACACGGGCGATCAGGTGGAGACGATCCTTAACGAGTATCTGCACCTGGCCCCGTTTTCCGAGGCGTTCGACGCGCTCAAGGCGCTCAAGGACGCGGGCTACACCCTGGCGATCCTCTCCAACGGCGAGCAGGACAGCCTGGATACCCTGGTGCGCAACACCGGCTTCGACGCCGTGCTGGACGACACGATCACCGTGGACGGCATCCGGCGCTACAAGCCCGACCCGGCGGTCTACGATCTGGTGCGCTCGCGCCTGGGCGTGGCGCTGAACGAGGCGCTCTTCGTCTCCGCCAACGCCTTCGATGCCTGCTCGGCCAAGGCGAACGGCCTTCAGGTGGCGTGGATCGAGCGGGTGCCCGCCGACACGCTGCACCGCGAGCTTGCCGGGCAGGCGACGACCCCGCCGTCGAGCGTCTTCAAGATGCTGCGCATGCAGATGGAAAAGTTCGGGCAGGAGCCGGACCACCGCCTGAGCAGCCTGACCGAGCTGCGTCAGATCGTGGGGTGACGGGCAGGCACCGCCGGCACCCCCCGACCGAGGCACGGAGTGTCCCGCGATGAAAGCCGCCTGGTACGCGGCGCCCGGCGCCGCCCGAGACGTTCTGCGGCTCGGCGAGATTGAACCGCCCACGCCGCGGCCCGGCGAGGTTCTGGTGCGCGTCCACGCAAGCGCGCCCAATCCCTCGGACGTCAAGCTGCGGGCGGGCTTGCGCGGCGACGGCACGCTGCCCTTCGAAAGCATTGTCCCGCACAGCGACGGCGCCGGCGAGATCGCCGCGCTGGGTGATGGCGTCACCGGCCGCGCGGTTGGTGAGCGCGTCTACATCTGGAACGGCCAGTGGCAGCGGCCCTGCGGCACCTGTGCCCAGTACATCGCCGTGCCGGCGGAGCAGGCACCGCGCCTGCCTGACGCGGTTGGGATGCGCGAGGGCGCGTGCATCGGCATTCCCGTGATGACCGCCCACCACGCCGTGTTGGCGGACGGCCCGGTGGATGGCCAAACGGTGCTGGTGACGGGCGGCGCCGGGCGGGTCGGGCGCTACGCCGTCGAGCTCGCCAAGTTCGGCGGCGCGCACGTCATCGCCACGGTGAGCAGCGCGGACAAGGCCGAGCTGGCCCGGCAGGCGGGCGCGGACACCGTCGTTGACTATCGCGAGACGGACGTGGCGGCGGCGGTGCTGGCCCATGCGCCGGCGGGCGTGGACCGCATCGTCGAGGTCGCCTTGGGGGCCAACATCGAAACCTCGGCGCGCGTCCTGAAAGCGGACGGGCGCATCGCCGCGTACGGCTCCGAGGGCGTGCCGCGACCCGAGCTTCCGTTCCACGCGCTCATGTTCAAGAACGCGGTCATCCACACCCTGTTGATCTACCGCGTCACAGGATCGGCGCGGGACGCGATGGTGCGCGACCTGGACACGGTGCTGTCGGACGGCCGGCTGAGCTTCCCCATTGCCGAGACATATCCGCTGGACCGGGTGGCAGCCGCGCACGAAGCTGTGGAGGCCGGCCGCATCGGCAGCGTCGTCGTCGACATTCCCTGACGGGGACATTCCCTGACGGGGACATTCCCTGACCGGTCCGGCAACGCGACAGCGCTCTTTCGCCCGACATGAGAAGGCCCCTCTCCGCGGTGGAGAGGGGCCAGTGTTGCTTCGGACTCGACGTTCCATGAGAACTTGAGTCCGTTCATGTCATGGCGACGCCGGTGTCGACTGACAGATGCGATGGACAGACGACCGCAGGTCGTCTCGCGCGCCGGAGGCGCGCTAACACGCTCGTGTTCGTTATTCGGCGGCGACCTCCATGGGCATGCGTTCGATCTTGGCGGCACAGTACTTGAACTCGGGGATCTTGCCGTAGGGATCGATCTGCGGGTTGGTCAGCACGTTGGCCGCTGCTTCCGCGTAGCAGAAGGGGATGAAGACCATGTTGGAGGGCACGTCGCGGTCGGCGCGTGCCTTGATCTCAATCGTGCCGCGGCGCGTGGTCACGCGCACATAGTCACCGATCTGGATGCCCTGCTTGCGCATTTCGCGCGGGTGCATCATGCACACCGCCTCGGGCTCGATCTGATCCAGCACGTCGGCGCGCCGGGTCATGGCGCCGGTGTGCCAGTGTTCGAGCTGGCGGCCGGTGGACAGGATCATGGGATACTCGTCGTCCGGCACTTCGTCCGGCGGGACGATGTCCACCGGGCGCACCGTGCCGCGCCCGTCGGAGGTGTAGAAGGCCTCGTCGAAAATCACGAGGTTGCCGTGGGACTCGGGATCGTCGCACGGGTAGGCGACGGCGCCCTCGCGCTCCAGGCGCTCCCAGGTGATGTTCGTCAACGAGGGCATGACCTGCTCCATCTCGTTGAAGACGTCGCGCGGATGCTCGTACTGCCAGTCCATCCCGATGCGGTTGGCGAGCTCCTGCACCAGCGCCCAGTCCTGCCGGGCCTGACCGGGCGTGGAGATGGCGGCGCGGCCGATCTGCACCTGGCGGTTGGAGTTGGTGTAGGTGCCGTCCTTCTCCTGCTGCGAGCTGGCGGGGAGGATGACGTCGGCCTGGTACGCCGTCTCGGTGAGGAAGATCTCCTGGACCACGAGGTGCTCCAGATCGGCGAGCGCCTCGCGGGCGTGCATCTGGTGCGGATCGGA
>CAJXKW010000230.1 GCA_913055855.1 uncultured Limimonas sp.
ATCCGCGCCCAGCACGAGGAGGCGGAGCGAGTCACGGCGTCCGTGCGCGCCTACGAGGCATTGATCGAGGGTAACCGGCCGCTCGGGACCGCCTTCGCTGGGGCGCTGTGCCGCGTAAGCTGACGTCAGTAGGGACGTCATTACGGACGTCAGCAGAGCGGGGACAAGATGCGGCAGGAGATCCTGACGGGGGTCGAGCGGCGGCGCCGGTGGAGCGACGCGCAGAAGCGCGCGATCGTCAATGAAGTGGGCATTGACGGGACGAGCGTGGCAGATGTGGCGCGGCGTCACGATGTCGGCCGCCAGCAGATTTATGCGTGGCGCCGGCAGCTTCGGGACAAGGGATTGTTGGCCGGCACGGCGCCGGTGTTCCTGCCCGTGAGCGTTATGGCGGAGCCAGAAGCCACCAGTTCGGCGGAAACGGCCGCGGCCGGCACGGTCGAGGTCCGGTTGGCGAACGGGCGCAGCCTAGCGGTGGCGGCGGACGTGCCGGAGGCCGTGCTGCAGCAACTGATCCGGGCGGTCGAGGCGGCATGATCGGACCCGGCACCGGTGTGCGCGTCTACCTGGCGGCGGGGGTGACGGACATGCGCAAGGGTATCACCGGGCTGGCCGCGCTGGCGCAGGACGTGCTGCGCCGCGACCCGGCATCGGGCGCGGTGTTCGTGTTCAGGGGCCGCCGGGGCGACCGGATCAAGGTGCTCTACTGGGACGGCCAGGGGTTCTGCCTGTACTACAAGGTGCTCGAGCGTGGCCGGTTTCCCTGGCCCTCGCCGGCGGACGGCACGGTTGGGCTGACGTCCGCGCAGCTGGCGATGTTGTGGGAGGGGATCGACTGGCGGCGGCCGGCGTGGACGTCGCCGCCGGCGCGCGTTGTGTGATTCATCGGCCGGCTTCAATGAGATAATGCTGGTGCGCGGGTCTGGATCGGGTATAATCAATGCATGGTTCAGGCGCTCGAAAACCTGCCCGACGATCCGGCCGCGCTGAAGGCGATCATCCGCGCCCAGCACGAGGAGGCGGAGCGAGTCACGGCGTCCGTGCGCGCCTACGAGGCATTGATCGAGGCCCTGCGGCTGCAGATCGCCCGGCTCAAGCGCCAGCGTTTTGGCGCCAGCTCGGAGAAGATCGAGCGGGAGATCGCCCAGCTGCAGCTTGCGCTCGAGGACCTGGAAATCGCGCAGACGGGCGAGCATGAGACCGCGGCGGAGCCGGCGCCGGCGCCCGCGGCGCCCACCACGCGGGCGAAGCCGCGTCGCCGCGGCACGCCGAAGGTGGCCGAGGACACACCGCGCGAGCGCATCGTGGTGGACCCGGGCGAGCACTGCCCCGAATGCGGCGGCTCGCTGCGCCTGATCGGGGAAGATGTCTCGGAGATCCTGGAGTTCATCGCGGCCAAGCTGAAGGTCGTGGAGACGGCGCGGCCCAAGAAGTCGTGCCGCTGCTGCGAAACCGTGGTGCAGGCGCCGGCACCGACGCGCCCCGTGGAGCGCGGCATGGCCGGGCCGGGGCTGTTGGCGCACATTCTGGTGAGCAAATACGACGACCACCTCCCGCTCTACCGGCAGGGCGAAATCCTGGCGCGGTTGGGTGCGGACATCCCGCGCTCGACGCTGATCGACTGGTGCGGGCGCGGGGTGGCGGCGCTGTCGCCGTTGGTCGCGCGCATCCGCACGCTCGTGATGCGCGGGGACCGGCTGCACGCCGATGACACGCCGATCCGGGTGCTCGACCCCTCGGTGCCGGCCCGGAAAGGCGGCAAACGCGCGGTGAAGGAAGGCCGGATCTGGGCCTACGTCCGCGACGACCGCCCCTGGGGCGGCAGCGATCCGCCGGCGGCGGCGTATCATTTCTCGCCCGACCGCAAGGGTGAACATCCCAGACGCCATCTCGACGGGTTCGAAGGCATCCTGCAGGCGGACGCCTATGCTGGGTTCCGCAAGGTCTACGAGCCGGGGCTGGACGACGTCCAACGCGTCCGGGAAGCGGCGTGCTGGGCCCACCTCCGCCGCGATTTCCACGACGTCTGGCGCGCCACCGGCTCGGCCATCGCGAAGGAAGCGCTGGACCGCATCGGCGCGCTCTACGACGTGGAGCGCGACATCAACGGTTGGCCCGCCGAGACCCGGCGCGCCGTGCGTGAGGAGCGGAGCCGTCCCATCGCGGAAGCGTTCCGCGCCTGGTGCGCCGCGCAACTCGAGTGCCTCCCCGGCAAAGGCGATCTGGCCAAAGCGATGAGGTACGCCCTCAAGCGCTGGCCGGCGTTCACGCTGTTCCTCGAAGACGGCCGCGTGGCCATCGACAACAACGCGGCCGAACGGGCGCTGCGGCCGGTGGTGCTCACGCGCAAAAACGCGCTGTTCGTCGGCTCCGACGCGGGCGGCGAGACGTTTGCCGACGCCATGACCGTCATCGAAACCGCGAAGCTCTCCGGCCTGAATCCGGAAGCCTATCTCGCCGACATCCTGGCGCGCCTCCACGATCACCCGAACAAGCGCCTCGACGATCTCTTGCCCTGGAACTGGCAAGCCGCCAGCGCCTGAAAAGCCGCGTCGTCCATCCTACCCATTTCCGCAATAACCCGGCACCGCGGCCCTCGCCGGCCGGTTACGTTCCGCTGCAAGCTGCGGCATTGAAATGTCCGGTCTGGCTTCAACGCGGGAGATCAAAAAGTCCCGGCACGCCTCA
>CAJXKW010000231.1 GCA_913055855.1 uncultured Limimonas sp.
CGGCGCTGGCTGGGCACGCTGGAGGGCGCCTTTTCGTGAGCCTGGCGGCGCGCAAGATCCGCCTGATCATGCAGCTCCGGCAGGCGGGGGTTGCGGACACGGCCGTGCTTCGCGCCATCGAGCAGACGCCGCGCGAGCACTTCGTTCCCGAGGCCTTCGCCGACCAGGCCTATGAGGCGACGACCCTTCCCATCGGGCACGGGCAGACGCTGAGCGCCCCCGACGTGGTGGCGCGCATGACACAGGCGCTGCGCCCGGACACGCGCGCGAAGGTGCTCGAAGTGGGCAGTGGATCGGGCTATCAGGCGGCCGTGCTGGCGCGCCTGTCGCGGCGGGTCTATACGGTGGAGCGCGACCGGACCCTGCTCGCCGGCGCACAGCAGCGCTGGCAGGATCTGGGCCTGCACAACATCACCGCGCAGGCGGGCGACGGCTGGCGCGGCTGGCCCGGACAGGCGCCGTTTGCGCGCATCATTGTCACCGCCGCGGCAGCCGAGATACCCGCGCGTCTGGTCGACCAGCTCGCCGAGGGCGGGGTGCTCGTGGTCCCCGTGGGGGCGCGCAACCAGGTCCAGGAGCTGCTCCGGATAACCCGGGATGCAACCGGTGCGACCCACGAAGCGAGCCTTGGACCGGTGCGGTTCGTCCCGCTTATACAGGACGATCCGGGGGGCCAGCCTGGCCGTGCGGCTGGACCCTCCGGGCCCTCTCTGGCATGACGCCCTGGGGATAGCCATGCGCGCCCGAAGACGGCAGCGGCGCGCAGCGTGGAAGCGAGCGCATGCGACGGGGCTGGGCAATCGGCTGGATCATGCTGGTCCTGGCCGCCTGCGGCCGGGGCGGGGATGGCCCGGCGCCGGTGACCTACGGCAACGACCGCCGCGCCGGTGACCGCCCGGCGAGCGCGGCAAGTGCGTCGGTCCGGCCTGTCAGCGGCCCCGGAATCCACACGGTCGCGCGCGGCGAGACGCTGTCCGGCATCGCCGCGCGTTACGGCGTGCGCATGGGCGCCATGGCCGCCGTCAATGACCTGGAGCCGCCATATACGCTGCGCATCGGACAGCGCCTGCGGATTCCCAAGCCGCGGCGCTACACCGTGGCGCGCGGGGATACGGTCTACGGCGTCGCGCGGCGCTTCCGCGTGCCCATCCGCGCCATCATCGAGGCCAACGATCTGCAGCCGCCGTACCGCCTGGACGTCGACCAGACCCTGCGCATCCCGCAGCCGCGCGTCCACGAGGTCGTGCGCGGGGATACCCTGTACAGCATTTCCCGGCGTTACGACGTGCCCATGAGCGAACTTGCCCGGCTCAACGGCCTGTCGCCGCCGTACACGATCACGCCGGGGCAGGAGCTGCTCATTCCGGCCGGGGGCACCCGCATCGCCAGTGCCCGGCGCGATGACGGCGACGCGGGCACATCGATAGACAGGCAGGACGCGCCCGCCGGCGCGAGCGACGGGACCGCGTCGGCCGATTCCGCATCGGGTCGGGACGCGCCGGACGGCGATGAAACAGCCGAAGCCGCCCGTTCCGCGGCCAACGACGACGGCGTGGGCGTGCCCAAGCCGGAGCCCAAACCCGCCGCCATCAAGCGCGCCGCCCGCGAACATGACGCCGGCGAAGGCGCGGGGGAGACGCAGACCGCCAGCCGGCCCGAGGCGGTGCCCGATCCGCCGGCACGCAGCAACAGCCGCTTCGCCTGGCCGCTGCGCGGCGAGATCCTGACCGGGTACGGGCCGCAGCCGAACGGGCTGCACAACGACGGCCTGAATATCGCCGCGGGACGGGGAACGCCGGTGAAGGCGGCGGCCAACGGCGTGGTCGCGTACGTGGGCAACGAACTCCGCGGATTCGGCAACCTGGTCCTGATCAAGCACGCCGATTCGTGGGTCACCGCCTACGCCCACCTCGACACGATCCTGGTCGAGCGCGGCGAGAAAGTGGCGCGTGGGGAGCCCATCGCCCGCGTGGGCAGTTCCGGCGGCGTGACGGACCCGCAGCTTCACTTCGAGACGCGCCGCGGCACCGAGGCGGTGGATCCCAAGAACGTGCTCGGGCCGACCACCGCCAGCCGTGAGGCGCCGGCCACGCGCAAGGCGTCGACCGGTTAGCTGCTTAGAGCAAAATCGATGAAAGCCGAACCAGCTTTCATCGTGAATTTTGCTCTAACTTCCTGAAGAGCGGGCAAGATTCAGCGATCCGTCTGGATCGCATCGCACGCGAGCGGCACGCCCAGCCGGCCCGCCAGGTCCTGGATGAACTGCCAAGCGACGCGGCCGTTGCGCGCGCCGCGCGTGACCGCCCACTCGTGCGCCTCGGCATGCAGCGTTGCCGGGTCCACCTGCAGGCCGAAGTGTGCGGCGTAGCCCTCGACCATTTCGAGATAGGTGGCCTGGTCGCAGCCATGAAAGCCCAGCCACAACCCGAAGCGGTCGGACAGGCTGATTTTCTCCTCCACCGACTCCGACGGCGCCACGGCCGAGCTGCGCTCGTTCTCGATCATGTCGCGGGGCATCAGGTGGCGGCGGTTGGAGGTGGCGTAGAACAGCGTGCTCGCCGGCCGGCCCTCGACACCGCCCTCGAGCACGGCCTTGAGCGACTTGTAGCTGCTGTCGCTCATGTCGAAGCTCAGGTCGTCGCAGAACAGCAGGCAGCGCCG
>CAJXKW010000232.1 GCA_913055855.1 uncultured Limimonas sp.
GAGAAGGCGATCGCGCGCGGCGCCGGGGCGCGCGGGCTGCGCTCCATCATGGAGAACATCCTGCTCGACCCGATGTATCGGCTTCCCGGCACCGACGAGATCGAGCAGATCACGATCACGCGCGAGGTCGTCGACGACGGCGCGGAGCCGGTCTACGCGTATCGGCAGAAGGCCGCCAGCCACGGCGGTTGAGCCCGCGCCGCGCGCCGGTTTCCGCCGGTCGCCCCACACGCGGCCCGGCCGCCGAGCGGCCGGGCCGTCTGCGTCGAACCATGGAACGGTACACGCCCCACGAATCGGGCCGGTCCGCGGGAGGGTGGCGATGCTGGGTTGGTTGATGCGGCAGCTGTGCGGCTGTGCCGCCAAGCGCGACACGAACGAGGAGTCCGTGCAACCGGCCGATGCCCCCGACGACCGCCCCGAAGCCGGCGAGCATCCGGCAGCGGCCGAACCCGCCGAGCCGGCTGCGCAGCCGGCGGAAGCGGCGCTCGCGCCGCTTCTGGAGATCAACGGCATCGGCCCCAAGACGGTGCAGCACCTCTACGAGGGCGGCTACACCACCGTCGAGGCGGTCCGCGCCGCGGCCGAGGACGACCTCGCCGCCGTCGAGGGCGTCGGCCGGCGCGCCGCCGTCACGCTCAAGCAGGGGTTGGGAAGCGACGCTGCGGGCTAAAGACCGACGAACCCAGCCCGCGAGCCTGCGCGCAGGTTCTCTCGGTCGTTCGCGGGCATGTTTGCCCGCCCGCGACCGGCCCGTCGGGCTGCGCCCGCCGGCGGCGCGGAACGCGCGCGCTTGCCTTCGGCGCAGCAGGTCCGACTCCATCACGCCCGAGAGCGGATCGCCGCCAAGCGTGAACCCGCTCGCACCGAAACAACCGGACCGTATCCCCGACGCGTCCGGGCCAACACGACCTCGTGCGCGATGCGCTACAGCATCGGACTTCTTTTCGGAAACAGTCGTGGATTACCCGGATCAGGTCCGGGCACGTGGGCCGCGACCACCGGATCGCTGTCCGGTGGCAGGCGGTGCGCGGCCATGACGGATTGGGGAAGACGCAACGGGTCGTCATGCGCGCACACCGTTGCGCGCATCCACGATATGAGCACGAGTTTGCGTCCGATGCTGTAAACATTGGGATGTTTAATCCCCTCAGTCACTGGACACCGGCGTCGCACCGCCAACGAATGCGTCTCTCACGACCAGACGCGAGGGCGTTTCATAAACATTTGGATGTTCAATCCCTTTTGTCAGTTTGATGGACGCCCGTGTAACGCAGTGTTTGCGTCTGTCTTGGGGAAGGTCGCTATCCGCACCGCCACCCGATTACAGCATCGGACTTCTTTTCGGAAACAAGCGTGGATTACCCGGATCAAGTCCGGGCACATGGGCCGTTACCACCGGAACAAGTCCGGTGGCTGGCGGGGAACGGCCATGACGTGATGGTGCGGATTTCCCCGTCACGTCATGCGCGCACACCGTTGCGCGCGCCTGCCACCGGGCTTGTCCCGGTGGTCCACGAGCTGAGCACGAATTTGCGTCCGATGCTGTAGGCTGCCGGACACCCGTGCAGGACCGGTGCCGGATGCCCGGATCGCCACCCCGTCGGCCGCCCTTCCGAGCCGCGCGCCAGAGGCGCAGCGTACTGATCCCCGGCGGCCCGGCCGGTATGACGCACGGCTCGTGGGGGCGAAGCGGGGCGGGCTTCAGTCGCCGAAGATGGCGTCCTTGGCCGGGCCGAGTTGGCGGTTCCAGCGGGCCACCGTCTCTTCCAGCCGGTCCATGTCGCACGCGCTGAGGTGAGCGCGCTCACCCGCCCGGGAGCGTCGATAAAGGCGGAAAACCCGCGCTGCCGTGTCGCGATCGTCCAACCAGGCGTTATGCAACTTGCTGCGCAGCGTTTCCTCGTATTTGAAGGTGTCGATCTCGCACTCGGCCATTTGCGCGTGCATGCGCCCTTCCGTCTCGACGAGCGCGATGAGTTCGGCCGGGACCTCGTCCAGCGGCCCGGCCGGGACGGACGGCGGGGCGAAACCAAGGCCGACCACGGCAGCCGCTGCCGGGAGCAGACGTTTCAGGGTGTGCCTCCATCGGGCCTTGGTTCGGACCGGGCTGCGCAGGCGGCGGCAGGGGCGGGCGCTTCGCCCCGCGTGGTCGGCGGTTGTGTCCGTGCCCGCACCGAACAGCTTTGCCTGGCGTCGTGGCCGGTTCCGTGCAACGCCGGCACCGTCGGCGACCGTCGTGTCCTCCCGTCACGGCAGTCCCGAGCGTTGTATCCGGTCCGGATCCGAGGCGGCGGGGTAAAGTCGGCCAAAGTGAAATCTCCCTGGACGACCCCCGTCAGGCCCGGATGCACGGGGTTCCCGGCCGATTTCGCGAACACGCCTTCATCGACACGGCCGCGATGCACGAGGATGCAGCGAGCGCGCTGTCGTCCGGGTCGGCGGTGCTTGATCCCGCGTACACGAGATCTGGTATTGCCGGGAAACCACTTCAACCGAGCACGCGCACGGACGCCCAAAAGGGTGACGCGCGTGCCGCCACGGTCTGCTCCTGGGCCGCTCGCGCCGGGAAATCTCGTCGGCGGGCGCCCAGCGGTGTTACGACCCGCCCATCTCGTGGCGGCTGTTGACGCGCCCGGCCAGGCGCGCGTGC
>CAJXKW010000233.1 GCA_913055855.1 uncultured Limimonas sp.
GCCTCCGCGGATCCCTTCGGCGGGGTGATCATCACCGACTGGTATTCGCCGTCCGACAGCCCGGACGAGCGGTTCAAGGTCAACCTCTACATCCTGGGCCGCGAGCTGCGCGCCAACGGGCTGCGCGCCTCCGTCTTCCGCCAGATGCGCAAGAACGGCGAATGGGTGGACGCCGAGGTGGACGGCGAAACGGCGACACAGCTCGAAAACGCCATCCTCAGCCGGGCGCGCGAGATGCGCGTCGCCGGACGCTGAGGGGCTTGCGCCGGCCGGGCTTGCCCCGAACAAACCGCGATGGGACGATCATGAGCCGCTATCACGTCAAGGAAACCGAGGCGAAGTGGCAACGCGCCTGGGACAACGCCCGTGCCTTCGAGGTGCGCCGGGACCCTGAGCGCAGCAAGTACTACGTCCTGGAGATGTTCCCATACCCCTCGGGGCGGATCCACATGGGGCATCTGCGCAACTACACCATCGGCGACGTGGTGGCGCGCTACAAGCGCGCGCAGGGCTATAACGTGCTGCATCCCATGGGCTGGGACGCCTTCGGCCTGCCCGCGGAGAACGCCGCCCTGGACCGCGGGGTTCACCCGGCCGAGTGGACCCATCGCAACATCGACGCCATGCGCGAGCAGCTCAAGGCGATGGGGCTGTCCATCGACTGGTCGCGCGAAGTGGCCACCTGCGATCCTGCCTACTACAAGCACGAGCAGGCCATGTTCCTCGACCTGGTCGAGGCGGGTCTGGCCTATCGCGCGGATTCCTGGGTCAACTGGGACCCCGTCGAGCAGACCGTGCTCGCCAACGAGCAGGTGATCGAGGGCAAGGGCTGGCGCTCCGGCGCGCCCGTGGAGCAGCGCAAGCTGCCCCAGTGGATGTTCCGCATCACCGCGTTCGCGGAAGACCTGCTGAATGCCCTGGACGAGCTCGAACGCTGGCCGGACAAAGTCCGGCTGATGCAGCGCAACTGGATCGGCCGCTCCGAGGGCGCGCGCATCGCCTTCCCGGTGGTCGAGCGCGACGAGAGCCTTGAGGTCTTCACCACCCGGCCGGACACCCTGTTCGGCGCGTCCTTCTGCGCGCTCTCCCCGCATCACCCGCTGGCGCAGCAGCTCGCCGAGCAGGATCCGGATCTGCGCGCCTTCCTGCACGAGTGCGAGCAGCTCGGCACCAGCGAGGAGGCCATCGAGCGCGCGGAAAAGCGCGGCTATGACACGGGCCTGCGCTGCCGCCACCCGCTCGACCCGAACTGGACCCTGCCGCTCTACGTGGCGAACTTCGTCCTCATGGCCTACGGCACGGGCGCCATCTTCGGCTGCCCGGCGCACGACCAGCGCGACCTGGACTTTGCCAACGCCTATGGCCTGCCCGTCACGCCGGTGGTTTGCCCGCCGGAGACCGATTCCGGCCAATTTGCCGTCACGGACGTGGCCTACACCGGCGACGGCACGTTGATGAACAGCCGCTTCCTGGACGGCCTGGAGGTGCCCACGGCGATCGAGCGCGCCATCGAGCGCCTGGAAACGGACGGCACGGGCGCGCGCAAGACGCAGTACCGTCTGCAGGACTGGGGGGTGAGCCGGCAGCGCTACTGGGGTTGCCCGATTCCCATGGTGCACTGCCCGAGCTGTGGGATGGTGCCGGTGCCCAAGGACCAGCTTCCGGTCGAGCTGCCGCGCGACGTGGATTTCGATCAGCCGGGCAACCCGCTCGACCGGCACCCCACCTGGAAGCACACGCGGTGTCCCGAGTGCGGGGCGGCGGCCGAGCGCGAGACGGACACCTTCGACACCTTCGTCGAATCGGCGTGGTACTTTGCCCGGTTCTGCACGCCGCAGGATCCGGACGCGCCGTTTGCGCGCGAGGACGTGGACTACTGGCTGCCGGTAGATCAGTACATCGGCGGCATCGAGCACGCCGTGCTGCACCTGCTCTATGCCCGTTTCTTCACCCGCGCCCTGCAGCATTGCGGCTACCTGGGCGTGGCCGAACCCTTCGCCGGCTTGTTCACCCAGGGGATGATCGGCCACGAGACCTATAAGGACGCGCAAGGCAACTGGCTCGCGCCCAGCGAGGTGGCACCGCAGCCGGACGGCAGCCTTGTCGATGCGCAGGGCCGGCCGGTGACGCGCGGGCGCGTCGAGAAGATGAGCAAGTCCAAGAAGAACACCATCGACCCCGGCGCGATCATCGAGGCCTACGGCGCGGACACGGCGCGCTGGTTCATGCTCTCCGACAGCCCGCCGGACCGCGACATGGAATGGACCGAAGCCGGCGTGGAGGGTGCGTACCGCTTCCTCCAGCGCGTCTGGCGCCTGGTCACGGGCATCATGGACGACCTGCCCGCCAGCGTGCGCGCGCTCGTCCAGAACAGCGACGATTTCACCGCGCTGCTGACCACGCGCGCAGAAGACCTGTCCAAGGCGGCCGTGGACCTTCGTGTGACCACGCACAAGGCAATCCAGGGGGTAACCGAGGACGTCGAGGCGTTCCGTTTCAACAAGGCGGTGGCGCGGCTTTACGAGCTGGCGAACGCGCTGGGCAGCTTCAAGCCGGAGACCGAGAGCGA
>CAJXKW010000234.1 GCA_913055855.1 uncultured Limimonas sp.
ATCCTGGGCCTGCCCATCAACATGAAGGGCGAGGAAGGCCGGCGCTGCCAGGCGACGCGGCAGTTCGCCCGGAACCTCATCGAGAAGGCCGGGTATACCCTGCCCATCGCGTTCTGGGACGAGCGCCTGTCCACGGCCGCGGTCGAGCGCTTCCTGATCGATGAAGCCGAGATGAAGCGCGCCCAGCGCGGCCGGGTCGTGGACAAGATGGCGGCTGCCTACATCCTCCAGGGCGCGCTGGACGCGCTGGGGCGGAACCCTGCATCGGGCGGCGACGCGACCGAGTAAGCGTACGTCACCTTTGCGACACGTGCCTCACGCCGGCCGGGATCTGACGAATCCCGACCCGCCACGAAGCATCGCCTTGCAAACCCGTTATGCTCGCCATCGTCGCCGCGATCCTGCCCGTCTTTCTGCTGATCTTCCTGGGCGCGCTCATGCGCCGGCGGGGCTTCCCCGGCGAGGGCTTCTGGGCACCTGCGGAGCGGCTGAGCTACACGCTGCTGTTTCCCGCCCTCATCGTGAAAACGCTGGCCACGGCGGACCTGGCAGGGCTGCGCGTGCTGCCCATGACCCTGGCGCTGTTGGCGACCCTGCTGGGCATCGCGGGCCTACTGGTGCTGGCGCGACCGGTGCTGCGCATCGACGGCCCGGGCCTGACCAGTCTCATCCAGGGCGCGACGCGCATGAACGCGTTCATCTGCCTGGCCGTGGCGAGCGCGCTCTGGGGCAGTGCGGGGGTAACCGTGGGCGCCATCGCCGTCGCCGTGTTCGTGCCCACGGTCAACGTCATCGGCGTCCTGGCGCTGGCGCACTACGGCAGCGCGCGCCAACCGGGCGTTCTGGGCCTGGTCGGCAGCCTGGCGCGCAACCCGCTCATCCTCGCCGCGCTCGCCGGCATTGCGCTGAACGGCGCCAGTATCGGCCTGCCGCCGGTGGTTGCCCCCGTCGTCCAGATCCTGGGTCGGGCAGCGCTGCCCGTCGGCCTTCTCAGCGTGGGGGCGGCCCTGGACCTCGGCGCGGCGTGGCAGCGCGCGCCCCTGATCGCCCAGAATACCGCCCTGAAGCTCCTGGGGGTGCCGCTCCTGGGCGCCGGGGTCCTTCATCTCTTCGGCGTGGAGGGCCTGACCGCCGGTGTGGCGATTCTCTTCCTGGCATCGCCCACGGCCGTCTCGTCCTACATCCTGGCGCGCCAACACGGCGGCGACGCCAGCCTCATGGCGGGAATCGTCACGGCCCAGACCGCCGCCTCGCTGGTAACGCTCCCCGTGGTGCTCGCGCTTCTCACGTAGGCGCGTCGCGGCGCGCACAGCGGCTGCCGCATGCGCCTTGCGACTCGCCGGGGCGAGTGCCATAGTCCGCGCCCGATGATCGCCCGCACCCCGCCGCACCTGCTCGGAATCGCCGGGATGACCCAGGCCGAGATCGTGGACCTGCTCGATCTCGCCGAGGGGTATGTCGACGTCAACCGCGCGCCGGTGAAGACCTCGGATCTCCTGACCGGCCGCACGGTCATCAACCTGTTTTTCGAATCCTCGACGCGCACGCGCACGTCGTTCGAGCTTGCGGGCAAGCGCCTGGGCGCAGACGTCATCAACATGGAAGTTGACTGGTCGGCGATCAAAAAGGGCGAGACCCTGATCGACACGGCCATGACCCTGAACGCCATGCACCCGGACGTGCTCATCGTGCGCGCACCGGACTCGGGCGCGGCCAAGCTGCTTTCGGAAAAGGTCAACTGCTCCGTGGTCAACGCCGGCGACGGCAGCCACGAGCACCCCACGCAGGCGCTGCTGGACGCACTCACCATCCGCCGGCGCACGGGCCGCCTGGCCGGGCTGCGTGTGGCGATCTGCGGGGATATCGCGCATTCCCGGGTGGCCCGGTCGAACATCCATCTGCTGCGCACGCTGGGCGCGGACGTGCGCGTGATCGCGCCGCCCACTCTCCTGCCCTCGGGAATCGAGACGCTGGGCGTGACCCCGTTCGTGGACATGCGCGCCGGCCTGGAGGCCTGCGACATCGTGATGATGCTTCGCCTCCAGACGGAGCGCATGCGCGGCTCCTACGTCCCCTCGATCCGCGAGTACTTCCGTTTCTACGGCCTGGACTACGCTAAGCTGGCGAGCGCCAAGCCGGATGCGCTGATCATGCACCCGGGGCCGATGAACCGCGGCGTGGAAATCGACTCGGAAGTGGCGGACGACATCGACCGCTCGGTGATCCGCGAGCAGGTAGAGATGGGCGTGGCCGTGCGCATGGGCGTGCTCGACGCCCTGACCCGCCCCGTGCTGGAAGGAGCCGCGTGAGACGATGGCCCCGAGCACGCCCAGCCGCGTCGCCTACACCAATGCCCGCCTGCTCGACCCGGCGACGGGACTCGATGCCTCCGGCGGGCTGTTGACGGAAAACGAGACCATCGCCGCCGTGGGCCGGGAGCTGTTCGCGGACGGTGTGCCCGAGGACGCGCTTCACGTGGACTGCGGCGGCGCCTGCCTCGCCCCCGGCCTGGTGGACATGCGCAGCCAGCTCGGCGAGCCCGGCCGGG
>CAJXKW010000235.1 GCA_913055855.1 uncultured Limimonas sp.
AGGGTGTCGGCCGGGCAGTCCGCGATCTGCGTGCCGGTTTCGACGCCGTGGCCGTTCAGCAGGTTCTCCCCGATGGCCTGCAGGCGGGAAGCGCTCACGGGTTCCGCCAGCTCGAGGACGAAGCAGTTCGGCCAATCGTCGCCGATCGTGGCCGGATCGATCTCGTTGACGGTGGGATACTCGCGCTCGTTGCGGAGATCGTCCCAGTACGCCATGAGCCGAAGGACGAGCCGCCGCTCTTCCGGCCTGTAAACCGCCATCGTTTGACCCCTGCTGTCGTCCCGAGACGGGCAAGCATGCGGGCGCCGTCTTAAGATGGGGTAAACCTTCACCACCCCGTGGTTGTCGACCGCGACATCGTGTCCCCGCGCCGATTCAGGATTCGAAAAGAAAGTCTCGCTCGGCCTGTGCACGCTCGCGGATGAAGTCGCACACGGCCTGGATGCGCGCGGCGTGCCGGGTTTCCTCGTGGGTCAGCAGCTTGAGGTTGAGGCGGTAGCCGAAGTCCAGGCCCGGGTCGATCATGCCGGGCCGGGCCTTGGCGATGTAGGGGGGCAGCAGCCCCACGCCCATGCCCGCGTCCAATGCCTGAAGGTATGAGGAAAGCGCCGTCACCCGAAGCTGGACGCAGGGATGGTTGGCGATGAAGGACCGCCAGATGCCCAGTTCGTCGCCGGCATGGAAATGGTGCAGATCGATCACCGGGTGCGCGTAGACCTCGTCCAGCGATCTTGGGACGCCGTTCGTCTCGGCGTAGGCCGCGGTGCAGTAGAAGCGGTAGTTGACGGTGCCCAGGTTGCGGGCGATCAGCCGGGGATCGCGCGGCTCGCCGAAGCGCAGCGCGACATCCGCTTCGCGCGACCCCAGGTCGAGATAGCGGCTGGTCGCCAGGGTATCCAGCATGATCGAGGGGTAGACGGCGTTGAACGCCGGCACGGCCGGGATCAGCCAGCACGAAATCAGCCCCTCGCTGGCGGTCACGCGCACGACGCCCCGCGGCGCCGCGTCGGCATCGACCAGGCCGCGTTCGAGCGCCAGGGCCTCGGCTTCCATGCGTTCCACGTGGGGCACCATCGTCTCGGCCGCCGGGGTGGCGCGCATGCCGTGGCCGCGATGGTCGAACAGCTTCGTGCCCAGGCGGTGCTCCAGGGCGTGGATGCGCCGGCTCACCGTGGACTGGCGCGTGCCCAGCCGCTGGGCCGCGCGCGAATAGCTGCCCGCCCGGATGACCGCGAGAAACACGCGCACGTCGTCCCAGTCGCCGAGCGCCTGCGGGCCTATGCTCATGTGCATACCACTGTCGCTGATTTCGCCCACGCGCACATGGGTGTCAAATGTTAAACCACTTCATGGCAATGGCCCAAGGTTAACTCGTTTCTTGGCCAAACGAACACCCCGGGGCGCAACGCCGGCGTGCACGAACACAGGAGTTCGCCAGCAAGCCCGAGGGGACACCACACAACCGTGGCGGTCGTGGCCGCCACGCACCAAAGCGGTCGAACCGCTTGAGCCGGGGAGAGGCCTCATGGACGGAGACACCAGGATGTTCCTTCGAGTCCGGGAAACCAGCGAAACGGTCGAGCCGGCATCCCCCGCGCGTGAGCGCGGCGGGCCGCCGGACATGGACCACCAGGTGGCGCGGCGCATCCGTCAGGCGCGGTTGCGACGGGGGTTGTCGCAGAGCGAGCTGGCCCGCGAAATGGGCCTCAGCTTGCAACAGGTCCACAAGTACGAGACCGCGCGCAACCGCATCGGGGCCGCCCGCCTGGTGCAGGTCGCCCAGGTGCTGGGCGTGGAAATGGACTGGCTGTTCGACGATGCCGGGCCGACCACCGGCGACGGCCAGGACTCGGGCAGTCGGGAATGCCTGGAACTCGTGCGCAACTTCCACCGCATTCCCGATCGCGAGCAGCGCGCCGCCTTCCTGTCCATGTTGCGCGCCATGGCGGCCTGGGAGTCCGACGCGACCGGGTAACGGCGGCCCGTGCGACGTCCGCCGCGGCACACCACCCTCGATGATCGGGTGCCGCTCCGGTTCGTGACAGTTGATAGTGCGCGCTGCGTGTGGTTCATTCACCTGCATGCAGCGCGCGATTCCGGCTCCGAGTTTTCATTCCGAGCGTGCGGCCCGGACAGGGCGTGCCGTCCGGACCCGTCCGGGGACGCGATCGTATGGGCGCTTTGGCGCGCGCCTGACGGCGGCGGCCGTGGTTGCCACGCTGCTTGCCACGGGGGCCGGGCGCGTCGACGCGGCCGGCGCGGGCCGGTCAACATCAGCGGACGGTGGCGGCATCCCGATCTCGCTCGGCGAGGGCGCGACGGTGCTGTTGCCCGCTGAGCTGGCCGAGCGCGCCGACGCGCTGGTGCGCCGCGGCGGCGACGACCTTGCGCGCCAACTGCGGCGGCTGCTGCGCCGGCACGCTGCGAGCGATCCCGCCACCGCCATGGCCCTGGGCCGGTATCTGGCCCGTCGGCATCCCGAGCATGCGCGCCGCATCCGCCGCGGCGTGCGCCGGCTTCCCCGCGGTGCGAAC
>CAJXKW010000236.1 GCA_913055855.1 uncultured Limimonas sp.
GCGCAGCAGGCCGGCGTTGGCGTTGTGCTTCAGCTTCACGCCCAGGTGGCGGATGGAGTCGGTGGGTTCGATGAAGGTGCGGCCGACATAGTGGTTACGGATGATGCCCAGCTCGAAGGGGATGCCGCTGGCGCCGGCGTAGCCGATCGCCGCGGGCACGCCCGAGTCGGGCACCGGCACCACGAGGTCCGCGTCCACCCCGCTTTCCCTGGCCAGTTCCGCGCCGATGCGCTTGCGGGCGGCGTAGACGCTGTGTCCCTCGATCACGGAATCGGGCCGGGCGAAGTACAGGTGCTCGAAGATGCAGAAACGCTGTTGCCGGGGCGGCAGCGGGCGCATCGAGCGCAGGCCGTCGTCGTCGATGACCACCATCTCGCCGGCGGCGATGTCCCGGACGAACTCGGCGCCGATGATGTCCAGGGCGCAGGTTTCCGAGGCCAGGATGTAGCTTTCACCCAGCTGGCCCAGCACGAGCGGGCGCACGCCGAGCGGGTCGCGCACGCCGATGACCTGGCTGTCCGTCATGGCAACGAAGGCGTAGGCGCCCTCGATGCGCTCCAGCGCGTGGATCACCCGCTCCTCGACCGTATCCGCGGGGGCGGTGGCGATGAGGTGGATCACCACCTCGGTGTCCGTGGTCGACTGGAACAGCGATCCGCGACGGACCAGCTCGCGGCGCAGTTTGACGGCGTTGGTCAGGTTGCCGTTGTGCGCCAGGGCGAAGCCGCCGAAGGCGAAATCGGCGAACAGGGGCTGGACATTGCGCGCGGCCGTATCGCCACTGGTGGAATAGCGGTTGTGTCCGATCGCGGCGCTGCCCGCCAGGCGGTCCATGACGCGCGGATTGTCGAAAATGTCGCCCACCTGGCCGAGGTCGCGGTGGGCGTTGAACTGCCGGCCGTCGAAGCTGACGATGCCGGCGGCTTCCTGGCCCCGGTGTTGCAGGGCGTGCAGCCCGAGGGCGGTGTGCTTCGCGGCGTCCTTGTGGCCGTGGACGGCAAAGATGCCGCACTTCTCGCGCAGGGCGTCGGCCCCGGCGTCGCAGGCAGTCGTGTTGTCGGTCTGGGTCATGGGGAGGACTTTCCGGACTCGCTGCTGTGCGTGAGCGCTTCCACCTGGCTTTCCATCCGGTTGCGCTCTTCCTGGGTATAGCCTTCTTTGGGCGCGCTTTCGGGCGCCGCCGGCTCGGGCTGCGACAGCGCCTCCACCTCGTCGGGCACGCCGCCGGTGCCGCCGCCCTCGCCGTCGGCGGCCTCGCGCGCGCGCTCGCCCACCTGCCCGGGCAGGACGCCCGCGATCAGGCCGGCGCTGGCGGCGACGATGCGCCGGCTCTTGGCCTCGCGGATCCAGTCCGGCCGCTCGGCCGGGTCGGGCAGGGCCCAGACCATGACCAGCCACGCCAGCGCCACGATCACCGCCCCGCGAAGCACGCCGAAGACGAGGCCCAGCGAGCGGTCGAGCGCCCCCAGGGCGCTGTCCTTGACCCGGGCGGAGAGCATGCGGGTGAACACGGCGAGGAGGATCAGGCAGGCGACGAAGATCGCCACGCCGGTTGCGATGTCCGCGACGAGCGGGATGGGAATGAGATCGCGCGCATAGGGCTGGACCGTGGCGAAGAGGTAGAGCGTCGCCAGGCCCGCGCCGATCCAGGCGCCGATGGAGAGCACCTCGTGGACGAATCCCCGCGCGAACGCGGCGATCGCCGAAATCAGCAGAACGGCCAGGATCACGATGTCCACGGCCGTGATGGGCAACTCACTCATCCGGAGGTCATCCCTGGTTGGCGTCCGTTTGCGCGGCACCGCGCCGGCGGCCCGGTATCTCGAAGCGCCCCACGAGGTCGCCGAGCTGGCCCAGCTCCTCCACCTCGAGGTTCTCCGGTGCCGCGCTGCCCCGGCCCGCGCGCCGCGGCGGCATCCAGGCGCGAGAGAAGCCCAGTTTCGCCGCCTCTTTCAACCTTTGTTCGGTCTGGCCCACCGCGCGCACCTCGCCGGACAGGCCGACCTCGCCGAAGATCACCGAGTCCTCGGGCAGCGGCGTGTCCGATGTGGCGGACAGCAGGGCCGCCGCGACGGCTAGATCCGCCGCCGGCTCGGCGATGCGCAGCCCGCCCGCAACATTGAGATAGACGTCCTGGCCCGAGAGCAAAACCCCGCAGCGCGCCTCCAGGACCGCGAGCACCATGGACAGCCGGTTGCCGTCCCAGCCCACGACCGCCCGGCGCGGCGTCGCCAGGGGCGAGCGCGCCACCAGCGCCTGGATCTCCACCAGAACCGGGCGCGTGCCCTCCATGCCCGCGAACACGGCCGCCCCCGCCACGGGGCCGCGGCGCTCGGCGAGGAACAGCGCGGAGGGGTTGGCCACCTCGACCAAGCCTTCCTCGGTCATCTCGAACACGCCGATCTCGTCCGTGGCGCCGAAGCGGTTCTTGACCGCGCGCAGGATGCGGAACTGATGCCCGCGCTCGCCCTCGAAGGTGAGCACCGCGTCCACCATGTGCTCCAGCACCTT
>CAJXKW010000237.1 GCA_913055855.1 uncultured Limimonas sp.
CGCTGTTCCGAGGAAAAGACGGTGACGAACTGCATCGTCCCGCCGGCGATCAGGCCCAGGATGGCGAGCGCGATCGCCAGCTCCAGCAGGCTGAAGCCGCGCCGGCGGCGCGTGTGATGGCGCGTACGGGCTTGCATGGTGCGAGGATTACACACAACCATCCAACAAAACGTTAAAATCCACGCGCGTGCGGCGCGAACCGCATCCCGGTCCGCGCCGTCAGGCGAGCGCCGGCCACGGCAGCAGCCCGGCGCCCAGGGCGAGCAGCACGGCGTACAGGCCGACCGCCAGGCCCGGCCCAAAGGGGAACTGCGCCCCCCGTCCGGCGGCGCGCCAGCCCAGCCCCAGCAGGATCCCGGCCACCCCCGCGGCCACGAGGAAGTGCGCCAGCGCGGCGACGGGAAGCCAGAGCCCGGCGACGGCCATCAGCTTCACGTCGCCCAGGCCCAGGGCCTCCACGCCGCGCCAGCGCGTGAACACCCAGCGCAGCGCCAGCGCCAGCGCGGCCAGCCCGATCGCCGCCAGCGCCGCTTCCAGGAAGGCGCCGTCGGACACGCCGCGCCACGCCACGCCGCCCGCCGCCGCGAGCACCACCATCTCGTCGGGGACGATGAGCCATTCCAGATCGACCGCCACGATCACCGCCAGCGCCGTCGCCAGCACGGCCACGCACACCGTCGCCGCATGGGCGCCGAAGACCAGCCACGCCGCCAGCACCGCCGCGCCCGTCAGCACCTCGATCGCCACGTCGCGAATCGGGATCGCCGCGCCGCAGTACCGGCAGCGCCCCCGCGCCGCCAGCCAGGAGACGATGGGGATGAGATCCCGCGCGCGCAGCGTCCGGCCGCACGCGGGACAGACCGACCGGCCGCGCAGCCATGGCTCGTCGCGCGGCAGGCGGTGGGCGACGAGCCCGGCGAAGCTGCCCAGGCACGCGCCGGCGAGGAAAACCAGAACGGGCGCCGCGACCGTCATGCCGCTCACGAGCCGGAATCACCCGGCACACCGGCCACGTCGCTCAGCTTGTCCACCATCCCCTGGAGCGACCCGCCCATTTCCATCAGGCCGCGCAGCTTGTCGGCGGCCTTGCGCGTCCGCTCGGAAACCTTCTCGGCGCGTTCGGCCTGTCCCGCCGGCTTCTTCGCCGGATCGGGCGAGTCCACCTCCGGCTGTGTCGGCTGCTCGGGCGTGTTCACCGTGCCGGACTCGGCGGCGCGCATCGACTTCGTCCCGGCATCCCAGGAATTGCCGCAGGACTCCTGACCGGCCGGGCGCCAGCAGTGGTGCGTGACGTCCCACACGCGCTCGCCGGACTGTCCCGCGAGCGCGGCCGGCGTCAGCAGAACGGCCACCAGCAACGCGAACCCGGTCGGCGAAACCCGACGCCCGTTCTCTCGGCGTGTGTGCCCGTGCGATCGCCGCTGTCGTGCTTGGCTCATCATCGCGCTACAATGACGGTATGAGCCGTCTACGCCAAACGTCTAAACGGTTCGCGTGCTCGCGGCGCGGCGAGACGCAGCAGGGTCTGGCGCTCGTGGCGGTCACGGCCGTGCTGGCGCTGTTCGGCAGCCTCAAGATCGCCACCGACGCGGTGCAGCGCAGCGCCGCCGACGACCGCGAGGAGCGCGCCATCACGGCCGAGCGGCTCGCGGCGGCGGAGCGGGCGCTGGTGCGCTACGTCACTGTCAATGGTCACCTGCCGTGCCCCGCGGACGGGATGTCGGCCGTGCGCAGCGGTGCCGGTTCGGCCTCCCAACCCTCGCCGGACGCGGGAACCTGCGATCACGGCGCGGACACCGCCGTCGTGCCCTGGAGCGAACTCGGCATCCAGCCCGGCCGCGCCCTGGACGGCTGGGATCGGCGGATCAGCTACCTGCCGGCGCGGGACACTGCGATCGAGGTCGAGCGGCCGGGCAGCACGGTCAGCGATGTCGCCTTCGTGCTGATCAGCCACGGCGAGAACGGCCTGGGCGCCCACACGATTAACGGGACGCACGTTCCGGGGGTTGGCGGAAGTTCGCAGGATGAGCAGGACAACGTGGACGGCGACGGCGGCACGCCGGCCACCTTTCACGCCAAGCCCTACCGCAAGGGACCCGGGGTCGCCGCCAACGCGGTTTTCGACGACCGGGTGCGCTTTCTCACCATCGGTGATCTCGAAGACCGCAGTGCTCGCTCGCTGGACGGGCTGGCAAGCAGCGGCGGCTGATCCTCCTGGCCGCGTATGGCAGCGCCATCCGCCCTGTACGCGTGCGCGCCGCTTAACCTGCACCAGATTTTTTACGCGTTCCGCAAAATGAGAAGCGGGTCCGTTGGTCTCATCCCATCGTATAGGCAGAAGCTCCGCCGCCGTCACGAAGGCGCGCGGGGCAGCCATTCAGGAGGAGACGCCATGCACATCCACAAAGCTCAACGCCAGGGCGGTTTCACGCTCGTCGAGCTGGCCGTGGTCCTGCTCATCATCGGCCTGATCGTGGGCGGCATCCTGCGCGGGCAGGAGCTGAT
>CAJXKW010000238.1 GCA_913055855.1 uncultured Limimonas sp.
CACGACATCGGCAAGAATCTCGTCTGCATGATGATGGAGGGTGCCGGCTTCGAGGTAATCGACCTGGGAATCAACAACGCCGTGGAGAACTTCCTCGAAGCCATCGAGGCGCATAAACCGGACATCATCGGCATGTCCGCACTGCTGACCACGACAATGCCGTACATGAAGGTCGTCATCGAGACCCTTCAGGAGAAGGGCATGCGCGATCAGCACATCGTCATGGTCGGCGGGGCGCCGCTGAACGCGGAGTTCGGCCGGGCCATCGGCGCCGATGCATACTGCGAGGACGCGGCCGTGGCCGTGGATACGGCCAAGGAGCTGGTGGCGCGGCGCGACAACCAGCTCAGCGCCGCGCAAGGCTGATTCGGCGCGACGGCCCGGCAGAGACAGGGAAAGCGTGCGAAAGGAACGACGGGCATGGACATCCACGAGTATCAAGCCAAGGAGCTGTTGGCGCGATTCGGCGTCAACCTGCCCCACGGCGGGTTGGCCGACAGCCCCGAACAGGCCGCGGCGACCGCGCGCGAGATCGGCGGCGATAGCTGGGTTGTGAAGGCCCAGGTCCACTCGGGCGCGCGCGGCAAGGCGGGCGGCATCAAGCTGTGCCGGAGCAACGAGGAGGTCTGGAACGCCGCCGACAGCCTGCTCGGGCGCACCCTGGTGACCGAGCAGACCGGGCCCAGGGGCAAGATGGTCTCCCGGCTCTACGTCGAGGCGGGCCAGAACATCGCGCGCGAGTACTACCTGGGCCTGGTGCTCTGCCGCGAGAGCGAGACCATCGCCGTGGTCGCCTCCGCGGCCGGTGGCATGGAGATCGAGGAAATCTCCGAGAGCCAGCCCGAGACCATGCAGCGCATCATCGTGGATCCGGCCGTGGGCCTGCCCGCGTTCCAGGCGCGCGACCTCGCCTTCAAGCTGGGCTTCGAGAGCCGCGAGGTGGCCCAGGTGGTCAAGATCATCCAGGGCTGCTACCGCGCGTTCCGCAACCTCGACGCCACCATGGTGGAGATCAATCCGCTGGTGGTGACCAACGAGGGCGAGGTCCTGGCCCTGGACTGCAAGATGGGCTTCGACGAGAACGCCCTCTACCGCCGGCCCGAGATCGCCGACATGCGCGACCGCTCGCAGGAGGACCCGCGCGAGTCCTTCGCCACCGACCGCGGGCTGTCCTACGTCGGCCTGGACGGCAACATCGGCTGCATCATCAACGGCGCCGGTCTGGCCATGGCGACCATGGACATGATCCAGCTCGCCGGCGGCGAGCCCGCCAACTTCCTGGACATCGGCGGCGGCGCCTCGCCCGAGCGCGTGGCCGAGGCGATCCGGATCGTGCGCAACGACGACAACGTCAAAGCGATCCTGATCAACATCTTCGCCGGCATTAACCGCTGCGACTGGGTCGCCCAGGGCGTGGTCCAGGCCATGCAGCAGACCGAGCTCGACGTCCCGCTGGTGGTGCGCCTGGCGGGCACGCACGTCGAACAGGGTCGGCAGATCCTCAAGGACAGCCGCATGCCCGTGGTGCCCGCAACCACCCTCAAGGAAGGCGCCAACAAAGTCGTCGAGGTCCTCAACAAGGGCCTGGGGCCCGAGGCGCTGATGGAGGCTGCACAATGAGCGTCCTGCTGGATCAGAACACGCCGGTCATCGTCCAGGGCTTCACCGGCACCATGGGGTCGTTCCACGCCCAGGAGATGATCGATTACGGGACCAATCTGGTGGGCGGCATCACGCCGGGGCGCGGCGGAACCCGCCACCTCGACCGGCCCGTCTTCGACACCGTCAGCGACGCCGTCCAGGAAACCGGCGCCAGAGCCTCGATCATCTTCGTGCCGCCGCCCTTCGCCGCGGACAGCGTCATGGAAGCCGCCGCCGCCGGCATCGAGACCTGTGTCGTCATCACCGACGGCGTGCCCGCCCAGGACATGGTCCAGGTCAAGCGCTATCTGCGCAACTTCGAGCCGGAAAACCGCATGCGCGTCATCGGCCCCAACTGCGCCGGCATCATCAGTCCCGGCAAGGCGCTGTTGGGCCTCATGCCCGGGCACATCTTCCTGCCCGGCAAGGTGGGCATCGTCAGCCGCTCGGGCACGC
This sequence comes from uncultured Limimonas sp., assembly GCA_913055855.1. Classification (GTDB taxonomy): domain Bacteria; phylum Pseudomonadota; class Alphaproteobacteria; order Kiloniellales; family Rhodovibrionaceae; genus CAJXKW01. The sequence continues at coordinate 2,098 of CAJXKW010000238.1, forward strand.
TGGGCTACGAGGCGGCCGCCCAGTTGCGCGAGGAAGGCGTCGGCGTCTCCACCAGTGTGGGCATCGGCGGCGACCCCATCAACGGCAACAGCTTCAAGGACGTCCTGGAACTGTTCGAGCAGGACCCGGAGACCGAGGCCGTGGTGATGATCGGCGAGATCGGCGGGCCGCAGGAGGCCCAGGCGGCGGAGTACATCCGGACCACGTTCTCCAAGCCGGTGGCCGCCTATATCGCCGGGCGCAGCGCGCCCAAGGGGCGGCGCATGGGCCACGCCGGGGCGATCGTCCAGGCCGCGGGCGAGACCGCGGCGGAGAAGGTGAGCATGCTCCAGGACGCCGGCGTCGC
>CAJXKW010000239.1 GCA_913055855.1 uncultured Limimonas sp.
CCTGGAGACGGTCTCGGTGATGGTCCAGGTGGTCTCGTTCCGCCTGACCGGGAAGCGCATCTTCCGGATGGCGCCGCTGCACCACCACTTCGAGAAGAAGGGCTGGCGCGAGGAGACCATCGTCGTCCGGTTCTGGATCATCGCCGCGATCCTGGCGCTGATCGGCCTGTCCACGCTGAAGCTGCGGTGATGGGGGCGCGATGATCCGGCTGGCGGACATACAGGGCGTTCCGGTCGCGGTCCTCGGCCTGGGCCGATCGGGGCTGAGCGCGGCGCGCGCGCTGCATGCCAGCGGCGCCGAGGTGCTTGCCTGGGACGAAGCCCCCGGCCGTCGCGCCGAGGCCAGGGCGGCGGGTGTGCCCCTGGCGGATCTCCACGCCACGGATTTTTCGGCGGTGCGCATGCTCGTCCTGGCGCCGGGGATTCCGCACGATCGGCCCCAGCCGCATCCCGTGGCGGCGAAGGCGCGTGCCGCCGGTTGCGCCATCGTGGGCGACATCGAGCTGCTCGGCCGGGCGGCGCCGGCGGCGCAGTATATCGGGATCACCGGCACCAACGGCAAATCCACGACCACCGCGCTGATCGGGCACATGCTCGCCGCCGCGGGCCGGGACACGCGCGTCGGCGGCAACCTGGGCCCGCCGGTGATGGACTTCGCCCCCATCGACGCGGACACGGCCGTGGTGCTGGAAATGTCCAGCTACCAGCTCGAGCGCACCGACAGCATCCGCTTTGCCGTGACAGTGCTGCTCAACGTCACGCCCGACCATCTGGAACGGCACGGCGGCCTGGATGGCTACGTCGCCGCCAAGAAGCGCATCTTCGCGAATCAGACCGGGGATGGAGTCGCCGTGGTCGGCGTCGACGATCCCATCTGTTGCGAGATCGCGCAGGAACTGCGCAACGCCGGGCAGGCAACGGTCGTCCCGGTCTCCGGTCAACGCGCCGTGCCGGGCGGCGTTCACGCCGCGAACGGCAAGCTGGTCGACGACCGGAACGGACCCAGCCAGGTCGTCTGCGACCTGGGGACGGTCGCCACCCTCCCCGGCCGGCACAATGCGCAGAACGCCGCCGCCGCCTACGCCGCCGGGTGTGCGGCGGGTCTGGACGCCCGGACCGCAGCCGGGGCCATCACGAGCTTTCCGGGCCTGGCGCACCGCCAGGAAATCGTCGCGACGCAGGCGGGGGTCACCTTCATCAACGATTCCAAGGCCACCAACGGCGAGGCGGCGCTGCGCGCGCTTACCGCGCACCGGGACGTGTACTGGATCGCCGGCGGCCGGGCGAAGGCCGACGGTCTGGACGCCACGCGCCCCGGCTGGGCGAACGTCCGGCGCGCCTTCCTCATCGGCGAGGCGGCCGAACCCTTCCGCAGCGAGTTGGCGACGGACCTGCCCGCGGAAATCTGCGGCGACCTGGACACGGCCGTGGGCGCGGCGTTCAAGCGCGCCCGCGAGGAGGGCGCGCGCGCCCCGGTGGTGCTGCTGGCCCCGGCGTGTGCCTCGTTCGACCAGTACCCCGACTTCGAGGCCCGCGGGGACGCCTTCAAGAACGCGGTTGCCCGGCTCGCCGGGGAAACGGACCGCGAGCTGCGGCCGGGAGGTGCAGCATGATCGCGATCTCCCGGACGGACACGAGCCTGCTGGGGCACTGGTGGTGGACGGTGGACCGCTGGTCCCTCGGCGCACTCGGCCTGCTGATGAGCATGGGCGTGGTGCTCGTGGTCGCCGCCGCCCCCGCTGCGGCGGAGCGCATCGGCCTGGACGCGTTCTACCTGGCGCAGCGCCAGCTCGTCTTCCTGCCCCTGGCGGTGGCGACGATCCTGGCGGTGTCCCTGCTCAATCCGCGCTGGGTGCGCCGGCTGGGGGTGCTCGGCTTCATCGGCGGTGTGGGCCTGCTGCTGCTTACCCTGGTCGTGGGCACGGAGATCAACGGCGCCACGCGCTGGCTGACGTTGGGTGGTCTCTCCGTGCAGCCCTCGGAGTTCGTCAAGCCCTGCCTGGCCATCGCCACCGCCTGGATGATCGCCGCACAGCAGCGCGGGCATCCCGTACCCGGCAACCTGATCGCCACCGCCTTCCTGGCGGTCACGGTGGGGCTGCTGCTGCTTCAGCCCGACGTCGGCCAGAGCATCGTGGTGATGCTGGTCTGGGGCATTCAGATCTTTGTCGCCGGGGTGCCCATGGGCTGGCTGGCGCTGCTGGCCGCCGCGGGGCTGGCGGCGCTCGTCGGCGCGTATTTCAGCCTCGCGCACGTGCGCGAGCGCATCGACACGTTCCTCGACCCGGGCACCCAGGGCAATTACCAGGTCCAGCAGTCCCTCGAAGCGTTCCAGAACGGCGGCCTGCTGGGCGCCGGCCCGGGCGAGGGCGAGGTCAAGGCGCACCTGCCGGACGCGCACGC
>CAJXKW010000240.1 GCA_913055855.1 uncultured Limimonas sp.
ATCATCTTCTGGGGCATGGGCATCAGCCAGCACGTCCACGGCACGGACAACGCGCGCTCGCTGATCAACCTTGCGCTCTCCACGGGCCACGTGGGCCGGCCGGGGACGGGGCTGCATCCGCTGCGCGGGCAGAACAACGTCCAGGGCGCTTCCGACGCCGGGCTGATCCCCATGGTCTATCCCAACTATCAGCCGGTGACGAACGCCGACTTCAAATCGATGTTCGAGCTGTTCTGGGGCACCGAGCTGGACGGCCAGGCGGGCAAGACCGTCGTGGAGATCGTCAACGCGATCCACGACGAGGAGATCAAGGCCATGTACATCCTGGGCGAGAACCCGGCGATGTCCGACCCGGACCAGCGGCACGCGCGGCAGGCGCTGGCGCACCTGGAGCACCTCGTGGTCCAGGAGATCTTCCTCACCGAGACGGCCTATCACGCCGACGTCATCCTGCCCGCGAGCACGCAGCAGGAAAAGCGCGGCACCTACACCAACACCAACCGCCAGGTGCAGATGGGCCGGCCGGCGCTGAACACGCCCGGCCAGGCGCGCCAGGACTGGGAACTCATCGTCGAACTCGCCAACCGCATCGGGCTGGACTGGCAGTACAGCGGCGTGGACGCGGTCTACCGGGAGATGGCCTCGGTGATGCCGTCGCTGAAAAACATCACCTGGGAGCGCCTGGAACGCGAGGACTCCGTCACCTATCCCTGCGACGGGCCCGATCAACCGGGCAACGAGGTGCTCTACGGCGAGGGCTTCCCCACGTCCGACGGGCGCGGGCGGATGCGCGCCGTCGACCTGACGCCGCCCGACGAGGTGCCGGACGCCGAATATCCCATGGTGCTTACCACCGGCCGGCAGCTGGAGCACTGGCACACCGGCGCCATGACGCGCCGCGCGCGGGTGCTGGACGAGCTGGAGCCCGAGGCGGTGGCGTCGATGAACCCGCGCGAACTCAAATTGCGCGGCTGGCAGCCCGGCGATTACGTCCGCGTGACCACGCGGCGCGGCGAGATCACCCTGTGCGTGCGCGCCGACCGCGAGGTCACCCAGGGCATGATCTTCATCCCCTTCGCCTACGCCGAGGCGGCGGCGAACGTCCTGACCAACCCGCAGCTCGACCCCTACGGCAAGATCCCCGAGTTCAAGTTCTGCGCCGCCCGGGTCGAGCACGTCCTGGCGCCCCAACCGGCGGAAGAAGAGACCGTGCCGGCGGAGTAGCCGCCACCCGGCTTGACGCGCGAGCCGACGGGCCGTACCCACGACCGCTGGGTGCGGCCCGTTTTCGTGCTCGTGGCCGGATGGCGCGCATGTGACCTTGCCAACCGCCTCGCAGATGCGGATCCTTGATAGTGAGCAGGATGGTTCGGTCGTCCGGATCCATCTTGAACGTGAGGGCCAGCACTTTGAAATCATCGGAAACCTCGAGGTTACAGGCCGCGTGGTGACGCTCCACGAGACCCATATCGACGGACCGGGGCCCGGCGCACTCGGCATCGGGACGATCAAGGCGCTGGTGGAAAATCTTATGGAGCATTTCGATGTGGATGCGATTGCGGTTTACGGTGGACGCCGCACGACAGGCGCCGCGAAGGGACGACGGCCCGGACCGCTCTATTTCCGACGGCGTTGATATCACGTTGCACGGTTGGCGAGCCGGCCTAAACAAGGTCGAACTCACCCGAATCTTCCGCGAAGGGGGCTATGGGCTGAGAGAGGCCAAGGATCTGACGGATCAGCTTCTCGAGGGCGAGACTGTCACGCTGCATCTCGGCCAATTCGATACCCTGGGGGAAGCGGAAACCGCGCTCCACGACATCGGCGTCGAAGACGTCGCCGAACCAACGAAAACGGCCACGCCCGCTCCGTAAACACGAGACCAAACCGGCGCCGGCAGCATGACAATCGCCCTCGGCAACACTTCCCTCCCCCGGATCGGCCTGGGCACCTTCCGGCTGCGCGGTCGGGAAGCGACGCGGCTGGTCGAGCGGGCCCTGGCCGAAGGTTACCGCCACATCGATACCGCGCGCATGTACGGCAACGAGGCGGAGATCGGCGCCGGCATCGCGAACAGCGCCGTCCCGTCGGCCGAGGTTTTCGTCACCACCAAGATCTGGCCGGACAACTTCCGCCGGCGCAAGCTGCTGCGCGAGGTGGATGCGTCGCTGAAGGCGCTGAAGCGCGAGACCATCGATCTCCTGCTGCTGCACTGGCCGTCCAAGTCGGTGCCCATCGCCGAGACGCTGGACGCCCTCGCCGAGGTGGTGGCCGCTGGCAAGGCGCGCCACGTCGGACTCTCCAACTTCACCCGCGCGCTCATCGCCGAGGCCGAGCAGCACAGCCGCGTGCCGCTGGTGGCGAACCAGGTCGAGTATCACCCTTTCCT
>CAJXKW010000241.1 GCA_913055855.1 uncultured Limimonas sp.
TGTCGAGTTCCTCGGCATATGCGAGGAGGTCGGCCGGCGACTTGGCCTTCAGGTCCTGGAGATTCATGAGATGTGGCTGACGACGCGCGTGTGCGGTGGACGGCCTATGGGCGCGTGCGCCCGATGGGTGCTCGGGATCGGGAAACGGCGTGAAAACCGACGAGCGTGAGTTTGCCCGTTCGCCCGGGGCTTGGCAAGGATGGTGTCGGTAACATGTCATCTGTCCGGATTTCGTAGCACGTGATCTGTCCGGTTTTAGAACCGCCCTGTGTGCTGAGCGGGGGTGGTGATGGACCGGGCGGAGGTGTTGCAAGAGGTGCGACGGATGCGGTTCGAGGAGATTTACGAACGCCATCGGGGCAGGCAGCTGAGCGCCTGTGAGGCGGCGGAATGGCTGGGGGTGTCGGAGCGCACGTTCCGCCGTTGGCGGACGCGCTACGAGGCCGATGGCGCGGCGGGTTTATTGGACCGGCGGCTGGGCAAGATCAGTCCGCACCGGGTTCCGGTGGACGAGGTTGAGCGCATCGCGGCGCTCTACGCGCAGCGCTACACGGGCTGGACGGTCAAGCACTTCCACGAGCGGGCATGCGCGCACCATGGCCTGAGCCGGAGCTACGGCTGGACCAAGTCGGTGCTGCAGGCGCGCGGGCTGGTACGCAAGGCGCCCAAGCGCTCGGCCCACCGCAAAAAGCGCCCGCGGCGGCCGGTGCCGGGCATGCTGCTCCACCAGGACGGCTCGCGCCACGCCTGGGTGCCCGGGCTGGGCCACGACCTTGATCTGATCGCCACGTTGGATGACGCCACCAGCGAGGTCTATTCGCTGTTCCTGGTGGCGGAGGAGAACACCGCCTCGACGTTCCGGGGGCTGGGCGAGGTGATTGCCGCGCGCGGGCTGTTCAGCGTGCTCTACACCGACCGGGGCAGCCACTATTTCCACACCCCCAAGGCGGGCGGCAAGGTGGCCAAGGACACGCCCACGCAGGTGGGTCGCGCGCTCACGCAGCTCGGCATCCAGCACGTTGCGGCGTATTCGCCGGAGGCGCGCGGGCGCTGTGAACGGCTGTTCGGCACGCTGCAGGACCGGTTGCCCAAGGAGCTGGCGGACGCGGGCGTGACAAGCGTGGCGGCAGCGAACCGCTATATCGCCGAGGTCTATCTGGCGGCGCACAACCGGCGTTTTGCCGTGACGGCCGAGCAGCCGGGCAACGCGTTCGTGCCGTGGCGCGGCAGCCCGATCGGCGAGGTGTTGTGCCATCAAGAAGAGCGCGTGGTCGCGCGCGACAATACGGTGACCTTCGGCACGTTGCGCCTGCAGATCCCGCCCAGTCCGCTGCGCCCGCATTACGTCAAAGCGCGCGTCACCGTGCATCACTATCCGGACGGACGCCTGGCCCTGTTCCACGGGCCGCGCTGCATCGCCCGCTATCAGGCCGACGGCCAGCTCGACGCGCACACCGAGATCGCCGCGTGACCCCGCTCGACGCGACGACGCTTTGGGCCGGGGCATGCCCCGGCCCAAAGCCAAAACCGAGCGGACAAACGACGTGTCACGAAAACCGGCCAACTTGACGTGTCAGCGACATGTCCGTCCGGGAATCGCCGCCCCCGCGCGGACACCGGGTCACCGGTCAGTCCTCGCCAACCGGCATTGCCGCCCCGGCCAGGCTCCGCGGCGCGGCAAGCCACAGCGCCGCCAGCCCCGCCACCAAGCCCAGGGCGGCGAACGCGCCGAACGCCGTGCCGTAGGCGTAGTGCGCGATGAGCCAGCCGCCCACAGGCGAGCCGGCGATCTGGCCGCAGGAAATCGCCAGAAACGGGGCCACCGGGCCGATGGCCGGATGGTCGGCCATGATCCGGGTGCTGCCGACCAGATAGAGGCCGGTGAGGGTCATGTAGGCCGCCCCGAACGCGGCCGCGGACAGCGCGGCGAGCGCCAGGTTCCCGGGCGCCGCGGCGAGCAGCGTCAACGACGCGGCGAGGAGCGCCAGGGCCAGGGCGTGGCTGGTGGCGTGCCCGAGACGGTCGACGAGGTCGCCCGCGGCGATGCCCAGCAGGCCACCGATGCCCACGGCGAGCCAGAGCCAGGCGGTGCCCTGCGCCGACAGCCCGCCCGCCTGGACGGCGAAGTCCGGGGCGAAGACCCAGTACAGCGCGCTGACAAAGCCCATGGTCGCAGCCAGCGCGCTCATGCGCCCGATGTCGAGCCATTGGCCGCGGCTGGGCCGGTCCACCGGCGAGGCGGCGCTTTGCTGACGGCGAATACGGCCGCGCGGCGCCGGAAGCTGAATCAGCGCCGCCAGGACGGCG
>CAJXKW010000242.1 GCA_913055855.1 uncultured Limimonas sp.
AAAGCGAGCCCTGCCAGGGCTGCACCGTCCGTCACCTTACGGTGTGTGCGCCGCTTGCGGACGAGGAACTGCACGAGATCTCGCAGATCGCGCACACCGTGGAACTGTCCCCGGGCGATCCGCTTTTCGACGAGGGCGAGCCGGCCCGCTACGTCTTCAACGTCACCGCCGGGACGCTGCGCGTATACAAGCTCCTTGCCGACGGCCGGCGCCAGGTCATCGGGTTTCTCTTCGCCGGCGACTTCGTCGGGCTCGCCAACAATGATACCTATGCGTATAGCGCGGACTCCGTGACCCACGCGGCGTTGTGCCGGTTCCCGCGCAACCGGCTGGAAAGCCTGATGACGCGCTATCCCAAAATGCAGACGCGCATGCTCAGCGTGGCGAGTCACGAACTGGGCGTGGCGCAGGAGCAAATGCTCGTCCTCGGGCGCAAGACGGCGAAGGAAAAAATCGCCACCTTCCTCTACACCCTCTCGCGCCGGGCCGAGGCGCGCGGCCAGAACGGGAACCCCGTTCACGTGCCGATGAGCCGGACGGATATCGGCGATTATCTCGGCCTGACCACCGAGACGGTGAGCCGCACGTTCACGCAGCTTCGCACCCGCGGCATCATCGCCCTGCGCAGCGGCGGGAAGGTGGAGATTACCGACCCCGAAGGGCTCCAGGGGATTGCCGAGGGCGTGTAGGGCGGCCTTTGCGGCGGTGCCCCCAGGGCGGAATCATAAATCGTTAATGCGTTTGTGGGCGAGAAGGATTCTTATGGCCGGGACAGGGAGGACCGGCCATGAACGTGAGCTTTCTCGAGCATATGAGCGATGTTGAGGATCCTCGGATCCCCGGTATGGTGTTCTACCCCCTCGACGAGGTGCTTTTGAGCGTCCTCGTGGGGTCATTGTGCCGAGCGGAGGACTTCGACGAGATCGAAGACGTCTGCACGGAGCTTCTCGACTGGCTCAGGCGCTTTCTGCCCTTCGAGCGCGGGATCGCGCCGGCGCAGACCCTGCGGCGGATCCTGGCGCGCCTTGATCCGCGGGGGCTGGAGAAGGCGTTCGCCAGCTGGACCGCGCACCTGGGCGAGCACGTCCGCGGCGTCGTAGCCGTCGACGGCAAGACCGTGCGCGGCTCCAAACAGGACGCCAGCGGCGCGGGTGCGCTGCACCTCGTGTCCGCGTTTGCTCACGAGGCGGGCCTCATTCTGGCGCAGCGCGCAGTGGATGGCAAAAGCAACGAGATTGCCGCCATTCCCGAGCTCCTGGACATGCTTGCGCTTGAAGGGGCGATCGTCACCATCGACGCGATGGGCACGCAAAAGGACATCGCTGGCAAGATCGTCGCCAAGCAGGCGGACTATATCCTAGCGTTGAAAGGCAATCAGAGCGCGCTGAAAAACGACGCCGAGCTGTTCTTTACCGATCCGGCGCTAACGGCGGATTGTCCGCGCCACCAGGAGACCGCCGGCGGCCACGGCCGGATCGAGACGCGAATCGTCCGCGCCGCCGACGCCACCTGGCTCGCGCAGCGCCATCCCGAATGGAAGGGCCTATCGAGTATCGCTGCCGTCACCAACCACAGCACGAACAAAATCACCGGGCAGACGACAACCGAGACGCGGCTCTACATCTCCTCCCTGCCGCCCGATCCGGCCCATCTGGCCGCCGCCGTGCGCGCCCACTGGAGCATCGAAAACAATCTCCATTGGTCCCTCGACGTGGCGTTCCGCGAGGACGAATGCCGGACCCGCAAAGATCACGCCCCGCGCAACCTCGCCATGATCCGCCGCGCCGTCCTCAACATGCTCCGGCGCGAACCAACCAAGCTCTCCCTCAAGCGCAAACGCCTCAAAGCCGCAATGAGCCCAACCTTCCGCGAAGCCGTCCTCGCCCGTTAACGATTGATGATCGCGCCCTGGTGCGTACGCCAAGAGTCCTTGACGGCTGTGCGCGGCGTGTCCTAGACACCGCACTTCGACCGGGCGGCCCGGCGGCCGCGCCGATAAGGACTTCGTATCACGACACAGCAACGCGCGGGATTTCGTCATGGCACGCCGCTGCGACTTTACCGGCAAGGCCGTCATGTCCGGCCACAACGTCAGCCACGCCAACAACAAGACCAAGCGTCGCTTTCTGCCCAATCTGCAGGTCACGAGGTGCGGCCAGGAGAACGGCTCGCCGAAGACGAACAGGGCGAGCAGAAAGTGCGCGGTGGGTGCGATATACTGGAAGAACCCCACGGCCGTATAGGTCAGCCGGCGCGCCCCGCTGGTGAACCAGATGAGCGGC
>CAJXKW010000243.1 GCA_913055855.1 uncultured Limimonas sp.
GTCTACAATCTTGGCGAACAGGACCTGATGCAGGCGCTGGACCAGGCGAAACCGGACCGCCGGGAGGAACTCATGGGAACCGTGGCCGAAGAATGGTTGAAGCGGGGTGAGGCGCGCGGCCGCGCCGAAGGGATCGCCGAAGGCGAGGCTCGTGGCAAGGCCGAGGGCAAGGCCGAGGGCAAGGCCGAGGGCAAGGCGGCCATGTTAACGCGCATGCTGGAACGGCGCTTCGGCGAGCTGCCGCCATGGGCGCGCGAGCGCATTCACCAGGCGGACGATACCTGGCTCGACGCGTGGGCGGATGCCCTGTTCGACGCCCGGACGCTGGAAGATGTGTTCACGGCGCCTCGGGAAGGCATGAGCTGACGTTCCGGGGCGTCGTGTACCTGCCCCGGACGCCCGACTATTCCGCCGTTCGCTCGGAGCCGTCCAGGTCGACGATCGCCACCCGCTTGCCACGTGCGGCGAGCGCGATGCGGCCGTGCTTGAGCGCGAGGGCGTGGGCACCGAAGACGTCGTAGCGCCAGCCGCGCAGCGCGGCGACGTCGGCCTGGTCGTCGACGGCAATCCGCTCCAGGTCCGTCGTCGTCGCCAGCAGCTTCTGCGCCACGCCGTGGCTCTCGCTTTTCGCCTTGAGCAGCACCTTCAGCAGGTCGACCAGCGCCGCCACGCCGGGTGGCGTCTCGTTCTTGCGCGGGCTCTGGGGGCGTTCCTCCGGCGGCAGGCTCAGGGCGTGCTCGACCGCCGCGAGCACCGCCTCGCCCATCCGCCCCTTGGCGAAGTCCCCGCTGAGCCCGCGGGTGCGCGCCAGGTCCTTGGCCGTGCGTGGGGCGTGGGCGGCGATATCCTGGATCTGCTCGTCGCGCAGGATCCGGTTGCGCGGCACGTTGCGCCGCTGCGCCTCGCGTTCGCGCCAGGCGGCGAGTTCGCGCAGCAGCGCGAGATAGCTCCGGTCGCCGGACTTGGGCTTGAGCCGCTGCCAGGCGTCCCGCGGGTCCATCTGGTAGGTCGCGGGATCGGTGATCTGCGCCATCTCCTCGTCGAGCCAGCGCGCGCGCCCGGAGGCCTCGAGCTGGTCGCGCAGCTTGCGGTAGATGTCACGCAGGTGCGTGACGTCCGCGAGGGCGTAGGATAGCTGCTTGTCGGTCAGGGGCCGTTTCGACCAGTCGGCGAAACGCGAGGCCTTCTCGATCTTGGCGCCGGTGAGCTTGCGCGCCAGCGTGTCATAGCCGACCTGTTCGCCGAAGCCACACACCATCGCGGCGACCTGGGTGTCGAAGATCGGCCCCGGCAACTTGCCGTCCAGGCGCTGGTAAAAGATCTCCATGTCCTGTCGCGCCGCGTGGAACACCTTGAGCAGCCCGGGGTTGGTCAGGAGGTCGTAGATGGGCTGCAGGTCCAGGCCCTCGGCCAGCGCATCGATCGCGGCCTCTTCGTCGGGGCCGGCCATTTGGATGAGGCAAAGCTTGGGCCAGTAGGTCGTGTCGCGGAGGAACTCGGTGTCCACCGTGACAAAAGGCGCGTCGCCCAGCCGGGCGCAGAATGCGGCGAGGTCGTCGTTCGTCGTAATCAGCATCGTATCCTACCTTACACGCATTCCCGGCGTACGTACCACGGGTGTCACCCGATACGCCGGCCCGGATAGCGCGGACGATTCGGAAACAGGCACGGCCCACGCGCAGGGGGCGCGCGAAATCCCGCCCACAGGCCCGATATCGTAGGCCGGCCCCCGGCGATGCAACATCGCCGGCGCACGGATTTGCGATCCCGCGCGTCGTCTTGACAACCGGACGTCCCGGCTGTCTTGTGCGCGCGTTTGCGAGGCCAGCATACCCCAGTTTTTCGACACGCTTTGTGGACGTAAAGGCGAGACCATCATGCATCCCTACCGCACGCATACCTGCGGCGAGCTGCGCGCTGCCGACGTGGGCACCACCGCCCGGCTCTCCGGTTGGGTCCACCGCAAGCGCGACCACGGGCAGCTCCTGTTCATCGACCTGCGCGACGACACCGGCCTGACCCAGGTGGTGACCGACGTCTCCAGCGAGTTGTTCGAGGAGATGGAGCGCCTGCGCGTCGAGAGCGTGATCCAGGTGACCGGCCAGGTGGTCCGGCGCAGCGACGAGACGGTGAACCCGCGCCTGCCCACGGGCGAGATCGAGCTGCGCGTGGACAGCTTCGCGGT
>CAJXKW010000244.1 GCA_913055855.1 uncultured Limimonas sp.
GCCGACGGCACGGAGGCGCTGCGCGGCATCACCAGCCGGCCCGTGGACGTCGCGGTGCTGGACATCAAGATGCCGCGCATGGACGGCATGGAGCTGCTGACCCGGCTGCGCGAGACCTACGAGCTTCCCGTCATCTTCCTGACCAGCAAGGATGACGAGGTGGACGAGGTGGTCGGCCTGCGCATGGGCGCGGACGACTACATCACCAAGCCGTTCTCCCAGCGGCTGCTCATCGAGCGCATCCGCGCGGTGCTGCGGCGCGGGCGCGAGGCCAAGCCGGAAGAGGGCGGCGAGCCCGCCATCGTGCGCGGGCCGCTGGTGCTCGATCCGGAGCGTCACCAGTGCACCTGGCGCGATCAGGAGGTGAGCCTGACGGTCACCGAATTCCTGATCCTCAAGACTCTGGCCATGCGCCCGGGACACGTGAAGTCGCGCGACCAGCTCATGGACGCCGCCTACGGCGAGAGCATCTACGTCGACGATCGGACCATCGACAGCCACATCAAACGCCTGCGCAAGAAGTTCAAGGCCGTGGATTCGAGCTTCGCGCAGATCGAGACGCTCTACGGGGTGGGGTATCGCTATCGCGAACCTTGACGCCGCGCGCGGGCTGCCCGGGCGCCTGTTGCGCCGGCTCGCGCCGGGCCGCGCGGCGCCGCGGAAACGGGACGCGGACAACGAGGCGGCCCAGCCAGCCGCCGGCGCGGGCGAGGGTGCGCGGCCCGAAACCCGCGCACGCCGGCGCCGCGGCGCCTGGCGCTCGCCGCTGACCCGGCGGATCCTGGCGCTGAACGTGCTGGTGCTGGTGGTGCCGGTGCTCGGGCTGATGCACCTGGACCAGTACCGCGAGAGTCTGATCCGCGCGGAGCTGGAATCCATGCGCATCCAGGCGCGCGCGTTCGCCGCGACGCTCGCCAACGCCGCCGTGGTGGTGCGCGAGGACGGCGAGGAACGCCTGCTCCGCCAGGGCACCCAGCACGCCATGCGCGTCCTGCTCGCCGACAGCGACGTGCGCGCGCGCGTCTTCCGCCCCGACGGCAAGCTCCTGGTGGATTCCTTCGTCCTCATGGGGCCGGGCGGCAAGGTCCGCGTGGAAAAGCTGCCGCCGCGGCCGGACGGCGGCATCGGCACCTGGCTGGCCGGGGCCTACGGCTGGATCACGGCGCAGCTCCCCGGCTTCACCGAGCGCCCCCGGTACACCGAGGACCGCGTCCAGCGCGCGGGCGACTACGGGGAGGTCACCACCGCGCTCCAGGGCGAGACGGGCTCGGCCGTGCGCCGGGACGGCGAGGGCGGGCTGGTGCTCTCGGTGGCCGTGCCGGTGCAGCGCTACCGGCAGGTGCTGGGCGCGCTCATGGTCTCCCAGGACGGCGCGGCAATCGCCGCGTCGGTGCGCGACCGGCGCCTGGACATCCTGATCGTCTTTGCCGCCGCCCTGGGGGTGACCGTGCTGCTCTCGGTCTATCTCGCCAGCACCATCGCGCGGCCGGTGCGCCGGCTCGCCGATGCCGCGGACCGGGTGCGCCACGCCAAGGGCCGGCAAGTCGCCATCCCCGACCTGTCGCACCGCAAGGACGAGATCGGCGAGCTTTCCGCCTCGCTGACCGAAATGACCCAGGCCCTCTGGGACCGGTTGGATGCCATCGAGCGCTTCGCCGCGGATGTGGCGCACGAGATCAAGAACCCGCTGACCTCGGTGCGCAGCGCGGTGGAGACGGCCGCGCGCATCGAGGATCCGCAGCAGCAGAAAAAGCTGATGGGCATCATCCAGGACGACGTGCAGCGCCTGGACCGCCTGATCAGCGACATTTCCGACGCCTCGCGCCTGGATGCCGAACTCTCGCGCGCGGACACCGCGCCGGTCGAGCTGGCCGAGCTGCTCGATGCGCTGGTGGAGATGCAGCGGGCGAGCTACGCCGAGACCGACGGGCCGCACTTTGCCCTGGACCTGGCGCAGGGCGCGACCGGGGAAACAGATCCGCTCACCGTGCCCGGGCTTGAGGGCCGGCTGGCCCAGGTGTTCCGCAACCTGCTCGCCAACGCGGCCACGTTCAGCCCCGCCGGCGGCACCGTGCACGTCGCGGCGTGGCGCGAGGCCGAGGCTGTCGTCGTGACGGTCGCCGACGAGGGGCCGGGCATCCCGCCGGGCAAGCT
>CAJXKW010000245.1 GCA_913055855.1 uncultured Limimonas sp.
ACCCGGATCGTGAACTTCGCCCACGGCTCGTTCTACATGCTGGGCGCCTATCTCGCGGTGACGCTGACGGAGGTGCTCATGGGCGCGCTGGGCGGCGCGGGGTTCTGGCTCGCCCTGGTCCTGGCCGCCGCGATCGTCGGGCTCGCCGGCGGGCTCATGGAGATCCTGGTGCTGCGCCGGCTCTACCGCTCGCACGAGCTGTTCCAGCTCCTGGCCACGTTCGGCGTGGTGCTCATCGTCCAGGATCTCGTGCTCGCCGTCTGGGGCCCGGCGGACAAGATCGGCCCGCGTGCGCCCGGCGCGTCGGGCTCGCTGGACCTTCTGGGCGCGCAGATCCCCACCTACGATCTCGTCCTGATCGCCGTCGGGCCGGCGGTGCTCGGCGTCCTGTGGCTGCTCTTCCGGCGCACGCGCTGGGGCGTGCTGGTGCGCGCGGCGACGCAGGACCGCGAGATGCTGGGCGCGCTGGGGGTTAACCAGCGCTGGCTGTTCACCGGTGTGCTCGTGCTGGGTGCCGCCCTGGCGGGCCTGGGCGGCGCACTGCAGATCCCGCGCGAGGCGGCGAGCCTGGGTATGGACCTCAACATCATCGCCGAGGCCTTCGTGGTGACCGTGGTGGGCGGCATGGGCTCGATCGTGGGCCCATTCCTGGCCGCACTGCTGGTCGCCGAACTCAACGCACTGGGCATCCTGATCCTGCCCCAGATCTCGATCGTCCTGCTGTTCCTGGTCATGGCGGTCGTGCTGGTGCTGCGGCCGCACGGCCTCATGGGCCGGCCGGAGGACGTCCAGCCGCGCGCCCACCCGGCTGAACCGCCCGTGCTCCGGGTGCGTGAACTCTGGGCCGTGCTGGGCGGACTCCTGGTGGCGGGTGCCCTGGCGCTGCTGCCGCTTGCGCTGGGCGCCTACGCCCTGAACGTGGCGAGCGAGATCCTGATCTTCGCCCTGTTCGCCGCGTCGCTGCAGTTCATCATGGGCCTGGGCGGCATGATCTCCTTCGGCCACGCCGCCTACCTCGGCCTGGGCGCCTACGCCGCCGCCATGCTCACCGCCTATCTGGGCGCGCCCATGACCGGCGCCCTCGCCGCGGCGCCGCTGGCGGGCGGGATCGGCGCCATGGTCGTGGGCTGGTTCTGCGTGCGCCTGTCCGGGGTGTATCTGGCCATGCTCACCCTCGCCTTCGCCCAGATCGGCTGGTCAGTGGCGCACCAGTGGACCGGCGTTACCGGCGGGGACAACGGCATCCTGGGGGTCTGGCCCGCGCTTTGGGCGGACACCCCGGCGCGCTTCTACTGGCTGACCCTGGCGCTGTGCGGCGGCGCCATCGCCCTGCTTCGCCGCATCGGCCTGGCGCCCTTCGGCTACCTGCTGCGCGCCGGCCGGGATTCGCCGGTACGCGCGGCGGCCATCGGCGTGGACCTGCAGCGCCACCGCTGGGCCGCGTTCACCCTCGCAGGCGGATTCGCCGGGCTGGCCGGCGGCCTCTACGCTTACCACAAGGGCAGCGTGTTTCCCGATGTCATGGCGATCCCGATGTCCATCGACGGGCTGGTGATGGTCCTCCTGGGCGGCGTGAGCACGTTCACCGGCCCGCTCGCGGGTGCGGCCGTGTACGACGGCGTCAAGGCGGAGCTGGTCACGCGAACCGAGTTCTGGCGCGTGCTCATCGGCCTTGGGATCGTGCTGCTCTGCATCGCCTTCCCGCGCGGACTCGCCGGCAATTTCCAGGCTTGGTGGCGGGCGCGCCGGGAGGCTTCGGCATGAGCGCCGCGGCCGTCCTCAGCGCGACCGGGCTGACCAAGACCTTCGGCGGTGTGCGCGCGGTGTACGACGTCGACCTCGACGCCGCGGCGGGCGAGATCGTCGCGCTCATCGGTCCCAACGGGGCGGGCAAGTCCACCTGCTTCGCCATCCTGGGCGGCCAGACCGCGCCGGACAGCGGCACGGTCCGCGTGACCGGGCGCGCGGTCACGGGCAAGCCGCCGCATGCGCTGGCGCGGGCGGGCGTGGGCCGGACCTTTCAGCTCGCGCGCGTCTTCGGCTCCATGACCGTGCTGGAGAACGTCCAGACCGCCTGTCTCGGCCACGTCCGGCGCGGCCACGGGCTTTGGCGGCGCGCGCGGCATCGTCATCGCGGCGAAGCCGAGGC
>CAJXKW010000246.1 GCA_913055855.1 uncultured Limimonas sp.
GGAATTCAAACGTGTGGCAACCCGCTACGACAAAACCGACAAAAGCTTCGCAGCGATGATCCATCTCGCGGCCGCAACGCTACAGTTGAGATGAACCCCAACAGGCCCTAGACCGGTCGCCGCGGCACCCCTCGGTATGAGCGGAAGCCCTGCGGACAACGAGGGCGCGACCGGATGTCCTACCCGGTATGCCAATGAAACCATTTATTTGCCGGGATGGGGCGTGTAGGCTCTGTGCTTGCTGTCCGGCGCAAAGATCGGGCGGCCAATACGGGGAGGTACACGATCATGACGGAGGCGTTGCAGGCGGGTCCAAAGGCCGGTCCGGCCGCTTGGCGGCCGTGCCGCGTCATCCGTACTGCGGGCGCACCGGCGGGGCGGACACCCGGGGCCGGTTCCGGGGCGCGCGGCCCGCGCGTGAACGTCGATCCGGGTAAGCGCGATCGCGCTGCGACGTCCTTACCGCACGTCGCGGCCACGCGCCGGCTGCGGCGCCGGGGCGTGCACGCGCGCCAGGGCACCCGCATCGCGGCATTTTCGGCGAACCGGTCAGCGCGGCGGATTTAAAACGGTCGCCGACGCTGACAGACAGCCGCGGCAGGCCGAAGACATCTAAACAGGGATGTGATCGGTCACGCAACGTGCCGTGACGTCCGGTGTGATCCCCGAAAAGCGCGAGTGAGCGTAAAGCGAGAAGAGGATGACGCATATGGTGGGCTTCAACCATCTTTATATCCCCGGTCCGACCAACGTGCCCGACCGCGTGCGCCGCGCCATCGATATCCCCATGGAGGACATGCGCGCGCCCGATTTTCCCCAGTTCGTCTCGCCCCTGCTGGAAGACCTGAAGAAGATCTTCAAGACGGAACAGGGCCGCGTTTACGTCTTCCCCGGCTCGGGCACCGGCGGCTGGGAAGCCGCGCTGAGCAACACGCTCTCGCCAGGGGACAAGGTCCTGGCGTCCCGTTTCGGCCAGTTCTCCAAGCTTTGGGCCTACATGTGCGAACGCCTCGGCCTGAACGTCGAGGTGGTCGATTGCGAGTGGGGCGAGGGCGTGCCGGTCCAGACCTACGCGGACATCCTCGCCAAGGACACGAACCACGAGATCAAGGCCGTCCTGACCTGCCACAACGAGACGGCCACGGGTGTGGCGAGCGACATCGGCGAGGTGCGCAAGGCGCTGGACGACAACAACCACCCAGCCCTGCTCTTCGTCGACGGCGTCAGCTCGATCGCCAGCATGGACTTCCGCATGGACGAATGGGGCGTCGACTGCGCCGTCACGGGCTCGCAGAAGGGCTTCATGCTGCCCACCGGGCTGGCGATCATCGCGGTCAGCCAGAAGGCCCTGGAGGCTGGTAAGACGGCACAGCTTCCGCGCTGTTATTTCGACTTCGGCTGGAACAGCATGGCGCACGAGCAGGGTTACTTCCCCTACACGCCGGCCACGACCCTGCTGCGCGGCCTGCGTGAAGCGGTCAACATGCTGTTCGAAGAGGGCCTGGAGAACGTCTTCGCGCGGCACAAGCGCCTCGCCGAGGCGGTTCGCCGCGGCGTCCATGCCTGGGGCCTGGAGCTCGTGGCTAAGGACGAAAAGTTGTATTCGCCCACGGTCACGGCGATCCGGCTGCCCGACCACGTGGACGGCAAGGCGTTCATCAAGCACGCCTACTATCAATACAACCTGTCGCTCGGCGGCGGCCTGGAGCGGCTGGCGGGCAAGGTCTTCCGCATCGGCCACCTGGGCGACGTCAATGAGATCATGGCGCAAAGCGCCCTCGCCGGCGCGGAGATGTGCCTGCGCGACTTCGGTGTCGAGGTCACGCCGGGTGCGGGCGTCGGCGCCGCGCAAGAGTACCTGCGCACCGCCAATGCGCAGGCGGCCGCCCGCGCCGCCGAATAGGCCACGGGCCGGCGGGCGGCGGCCGCAATACGACAACGAGCCACCGTGCGGGAGGTAACACGGTCATGGACATCCACGAGTATCAAGCCAAGGAGCTGTTGGCGCGATTCGGCGTCAACGTGCCCAAGGGTGGGCTTGCCTACAGTCCGGAGCAAGCGGCCTATCAGGCGCGCGAGATCGGCGGCGATAGCTGGGTTGTGAAGGCCCAGGTCCACTCGGGCGCGCGCGGCAAGGCGGG
>CAJXKW010000247.1 GCA_913055855.1 uncultured Limimonas sp.
GAGATCGAGCAGGTCGGCGAAAAGCTCCGCGCCATGATGCCCTGGATGAAAGAGGGCAAACTGACGGACTGAACGCCGTCATCTCCAGCGTGGTTCGCGCATCCGGGCCAGGCGGATCGCCCGCATTGATCTCGGCGGTCCGCCCGCCTCGCGCGTCGCCGCGCCAGCGGCACCCCCGCGGCCGTCTTTCATGGTCGCCCTTCATGGGCGAGCGCCGGCGGCGTATCAGCCCCGGCGGACAAGGCCGGCGGGACGGCCGCCTACAGCGAAATCAGCCCGCGCGAGAGCGCCAGGGCGACGGCATGCGCCTTGTGTGTCGCCCCCAGCTTTCGCATGGCGCTTTCCAGGTGCTTTTCCACGGTGCGCGGGCTGATGGTCAGGATCTCGCTCGTGTCGGCGGCCGTCCGACCGGCGGCGGTGTGGCTCAGGATGTCGCGCTCGCGCGGCGATAGATCACCGCCGGGGCGGTCGGTTGTGAGCCGCTCCGGCTCGATTTCTGCCATCCGGGCATGGGCGGCCTGTGCCGCGACCGGCAGCCAGCTCAGCACGCGCGGGTCGGCTGTCTCGGACGTTTCGGCATGCTCAAGGAACAGCGTCAGCGCGGCGTGTGTCGGGCGATTGTCCGGCGTTCGGCCGCGGAGGGGCACGACCAGCCCGTCCGGCAGCCCGTGATCGAAGGCGAGACGCATAACGCCCGCACCGGATGACGCTGGTAGCCGGCCAGATGCGTGCCCCAATTGCCAGTCACGCAGGTTGGACCAGAAAAAGGGTGTCGGACCGTCGTGTGCTTTCGGAATGCACGGGTCCGATAAGCTGCATCCGTGGACCAAATATGCCTCTTGAAAATCTTCACGCACCGTCGACCGGGCTGCATCCTCATAGCATCCGGTGAGATACGGCAACCAACCTATGTCGGCATATGTCCACGCGCATCCCCCAAGACTTTCGGTCAGATTCCAGAAGAGTTCCTCGATTTCGCCCGTGGTCGTGGCACCGCCGGCCCGTTCCAGGGTTTTCCGCACGTCCATGGCTTGATCCGGGCTTGTGAACAATTGAATCTGACTACGTAGTTTTACGCACATCCATCTTCGTGTAAATTGACCCTTCGATGGGTGGACTGGGCTGCCACGCGGCTGTTGCGTCCAATGCCGGCGCCGGAGCCGCCTTGTGGTAAGGCTTGGCCAAACGCGCCTTCGGGCTACGGAGAGCGCGGGACAACGGTTGGACGGGGGAATGACGGTCGATAACGTTCACAACTCCATGGCCGGCCGCGAGGCGACCAACGACAACCAGCCGTTGTCGAGCAGGCCCGGCTTGATCACCGAGCGCGAGGCCATCGCCACGCTGCTCAGGGACGGTTTCTCGCTGGCGCAGGCCACCGAGATGTGGCGCATCCTCGTCGAAGGCGAGCGCGAAGGCGCGCGGGCCCGAAACGAGTCGCACGTCAGCGGTGTCGAGAGTAGCTGACCGTGTTCCAGCAGGATGACCGCGTCCGGGCGGATCCGACAGGCTCAGGTCAGCCGTCGGCGATGTCGTCGTTCTCCGGCGCACGCTCACGGCCGGCAAGGGCCCGCAAGAGGTCGCGCACCGCTGACTGAACGTCGGCATCGGGGAGGCTCGAATAGGTTCGCACGAGTTCGAACAACCCGTGGGAGACCTCCCCCTCGCTCGTGGATGGGTCGGCGGCGGTTTCGTGCGGATCGCTGCCCACCCCGGCGAAAAGGGAGGCCATCGGGACGTTCAGCCGGGTCGCGACCTGATAGAGGCGTCCAGCGCTGAACGAGGAGGTGCCATTTTCGTACTTCGCCATCTGCTGTGCACTGATGCCCAGCGAACTGGCGAGGTCGCGTTGGGAGAGGCCGAGCAGAAGGCGGCGTTCGCGGACTTTACGGCCAATCTGCGCGTCGATCAGGTCGTGGATTTCGCCCTGCATGTCGATCAGTCCATCGGTTCTGGGCGCCGGGCAACGCCGGCCCGTCTGATCGCAAACTCTGCTATGTTTCGTGGCGGTGAACAACCCGCCATCGTTCAATTCCGAGTGCGGCACGGAGAACGCGCGTTCGACCCCGGCCCTACACGCCCGCCCGCGCGCGCAAGCGCCGGATCACCCACACCCGCACCGCGCTGGAAAGCGGCCCCGT
>CAJXKW010000248.1 GCA_913055855.1 uncultured Limimonas sp.
GCTGGCCGGGCCCTACGGCGACCGCCTGGCGCAAATGTTGGCGTCTGTTGGCGAATGTCGGTCGAACGCGGCGGCCGAGGAACCGACATCCGGGCGCCCGCCGCCCTGAGCCGCGCGCGGCCCTTGGGGCCACGGCCGGGTCGGGACGGCGGGCGCGGGCAGCGGCGTCACAGGCCGCCCATGCACAGGTACTTCATCTCCAGGAAGGCCTCGATGCCGTACTTGGAGCCCTCGCGGCCGATGCCGGACTGCTTCATCCCGCCGAAGGGCGCGACCTCGGTGGAGATGTGGCCGGTGTTGATGCCCAGGATGCCATATTCCAGCGCCTCCGAGACACGCCAGACACGGCCGATGTCGCGGCTGTAGAAGTACGCCGCCAAGCCGAAGGGCGTGTCGTTGGCCGCATGGATGACCTCCGCCTCGTCCTGGAAGCGGAATAGCGGGGCGACGGGGCCGAAGGTCTCCTCGCGCGCGATGCGCATGTCCGCCGTGACGTCGGTGAGCACCGTGGGCTGGAAGAAGGTACCGCCGCGCGCATCGCGCTCGCCGCCCAGGCGCACCTGCGCGCCCTGGGCCACGGCGTCGGCGATGTGACCCTCCACCTTCTCCAGCGCCTGCTGGTCGATCAGCGGGCCCTGGTGGACGCCCGGCTCGGTGCCGGGGCCGACCTTGAGGTCCTTCACCTTGGCCGCGAGCTTCTCGGCGAAGGCCTCGTACACGCCGTCCTGGACGTAGATGCGGTTGGCGCAGACGCAGGTCTGGCCGGCGTTGCGGTACTTGCTCATCACCGCGCCCTCAACGGCTGCGTCCAGGTCGGCGTCGTCGAACACGATGAAGGGCGCGTTGCCACCCAGCTCCAGGGAGACGTTCTTGATCGAATCCGCGCACTGACGCATGAGGAGCCGGCCCACGTCGGTGGAGCCGGTGAAGGACAGCTTGCGGACCGTTGGGTTCTCGGTGAGTTCGCGCCCCACCGCGACCTCCTCGCCGCAGACGACGTTGAGCACGCCCGCGGGCAGCCCGGCGCGCTCGGCGAGCACGGCCAGCGCGAGGGCGCACAGCGGGGTCTGGGGCGCCGGCTTGACCACCACCGGGCACCCCGCGGCGAGCGCGGGCGCGACCTTGCGCGTGATCATGGCGACCGGGAAGTTCCAGGGCGTGATCGCCGCGGCGACGCCAACCGGCTCCCGGGTCACCACGATGCGCTTGTCCGCGGCATGGGTGGGGATGGTGTCGCCGTAGACGCGCTTGGCCTCCTCGGCGAACCACTCGACAAAGGACGCGCCGTAGGCCACCTCGCCGCGCGCCTCGGCGAGCGGCTTGCCCTGCTCCAGGGTCATCAGCAGGGCGAGGTCCTCCTGGTTCGCCACGATCAGGTCGTGCCAGGCGCGCAGCAGCTTCGCCCGCCCCTTGGCGGTCATGCCGCGCCACTCGGACCAGGCGCCGTCCGCCGCGGCGACGGCATCGGCCACCTGCTGGCGGGTCATCTGGGGCACGTGCGCCAGCACCTCGCCCGTGGCCGGGTTGGTCACGGGCAGCGCCGGGCCCGCCTCGCCGTCGACCCAGTGGCCGTCGACGTAGCACTGCTCGCGCACCAGCGAGCTGTCCTGAAGCTGCGGCGCACTCTGGCTCGCATCCGGGCTCATGCCTGCCTCCTGTCGGTTGCTTCATGCATTGCGCGGATGGTCGCGCAGGCGGGCCGCGCAAAGCAAGATGTCCGACGCGGCGGGTGGCCGGAGGGCGGACTACACCCCGTAATAGCCGCGGAACCACGCGACGAAGCGGGGAATCCCGCTCTCGATGGTGGTGCTGGGCGAGAAGCCGAGGTCGCGGCGGCTTTCCGTGATGTCGGCATAGGTCGCCTTGACGTCGCCGGGCTGCATCTCGCGCATGTGCTTGACCGCGCTGCGCCCGCAGGCGCGCTCGATGACCGTGATGAAATGGCTCAGGTCCTCGCTGCGATGGTTGCCCAGGTTGTACAGCCGGTGCGGCCGGCCCCGGCCCTCGCCCGGGTCGTCCGGCGGGCGGTCGATGGCGGCGAGGACGCCCTGGACCACATCGTCGATGTAGGTGAAGTCGCGGCGCATCTCCCCGGCGTTGTAGACCTCGATGGGCTCGCCCGCGAGGATCGCCCG